>CAVKWN010000017.1:0-8776 GCA_963660075.1 Lachnospiraceae bacterium | reverse complement strand
GGAAGAATTTCCGTTGCCAGTTTATTATTGCCTTCATCGTCACGTTGAGCGTGTGCCTCCGCTGTTTCACCGCCTCTATATAGCCTTGCGCCTTGTCCACCTTCTCCTTGGCGTAGAGCAAGGCCTCTTTCTCCTTGCGGTTCATGTTGTGCTTGTTGGTGCGGTAGGTGTCTACCATTTCCGTGAACGATGGCGATACCTTTAGGTCGGGAATGCGCCCGTCGTTGATGGTGAAGGTCACGTTGCCGTCATCATCGGTGTCTACAATGAAGTCGGGCGTTATCTGCTGCAGGCTCCTGCCTTCGGTCTCGCCAAGCGCCGCTCCGGGCTTGGGGTTGAGCTTTCTTATCTCGTCGTGTATGATGGAAGCCTGGTCATTGGTAAGGCCCATAGATTGTGCTATCTTGTCCCAATGTTTCTTTATGAAGTCATCGAAATGATGCCCTATGACCTCTTTCATCATGTCCTTGAGCTTGCCCTCCTGCCGTCGCGCTATCTGTAGCGACAAGCACTCCTGGAGTGAGCGCGCGCCAATGCCAGCCGGGTCAAACGACTGCAACATCCGCAGCACCTTCTCTATTTCTTCCACCGGCACGTCTACGCCTTGATATATCGCCAGCTCGTCGTCAATGTCGTCAAGGTCTTTCCTCAACAAGCCGTCGCCATCGAGCGACCCAATGAGATATTCCATTATCTGCCGTTGCTGCTCGGTGAGCTCGGTCTCTCCCATTTGTTCCTTCAGCTTGTCGTAAAACGACGTGGTGTCTCCCCACACTATCTCCTCGTAGTCGGCATCTTGATTGGCTTGCGAGCCTCCATGCGTCGGCTCTGGCATCTCGTCGTCGCTGCCCAAGTCTTCCAAAGCGTTGTCGAGGGCTTCCTCGCGTTCCTCACGCTCAGTCTTGTCCTCGTAAGAGTCGTCGTCAGAGGTGTCGCTTGTGTCCTCACCGCCAACGTTGTCCAATTCCGCCGCGTCGTCGTCACGCTTCTCCTCAAGGGCGGGATTGTCGTCAAGTTCAGCGCTGATGCTCTGCTCCAGTTCGGCGAGTGGCATCTCCAATAGCTTCACCTGCAACAACTGCTGCTGTGATAGCCGTTGCTGCTGAACCTGTTGCTGTGTCTGCGCTTGTATGAGTCTTTGTTCCATTATTTAAAATAGTCGGTAAGTTGGGCGGCTTGCGTTGACAGCATCTCCGGGTCCTCATTGCCATATCGTCTCCAAACGTCGGCGCAGGGGTCAAGCAGCGGCGAGTCGGTGGATGTGCATTGGCTGATATAAGGGTCGCAAACCAAGAACACGTTCATCACGTCGACAACCTGCCGTGGTGTCTCGCGTATGAGCTTGGCGAGGTCTTTCACCTCTGGCGTGTCTTGCGCCATCGTGATTGGCGTGAGACGGAAATACAGGTCAAGAATCATTATTAGCTTCACGGGGGTCAGCTTTCCTATGCCTATGGGCATGAAGTCTCTCTCCCACGAGCCATTCACCTCCACGCCAGCGTAGAAGGCCTGTGCGTTGCCAAAGCCGCTCATTTGCCTTAGCAGGGAGATGCCACGCCTCAACTTGGCCGGGTTCCCGGCATACTCGTCCCACAACCGTTGCAAGCGTGGTGTGTCTATCTGGCGCAGCCTGAACAAGCGCCGGTGGATTTGAGTCGGATGGATGTGAAGCTCCATCGCCACGTCCACGAGAGCGCGGCTATAGAGGCGTTTCACGCCTTGCGGGTGCTTGAGATAGAGCTGTATGAGCAGCAGCCAATAGTCGTCGTGCCATTCTTCCCTTCGTGCCATAAGCAAACCTTATCTTGATAATGCCACAAAATTACAAAATTATCCGCAATATATCTGTCTATATCCTGCTAAAATAGGTTATCACTTCCTCCCATGTCTTGAACTCATCGCTACCAAGCTGTATCGCCGTGGCAAGGAGGTTGTCGGCAGGGTGCATGTCTATGAAAAAGTCGCCGTAGAGCAATTGCTTCTGGTTGGTGTAAACCACGTGGTCGTGAGCCGGAGTGGAGAGATACTTCTCTATCCATGAGGCGTTTGCGGCAAAACTGTCGTGCTCGTTGGTTGGCGAGGGCTCCACTATGTAGACTTGGTATTTCCCTATCAACTCACGAAACGCTTTCTGCAGGCTCGCGCGCGGCTTGCCATAGCTGTCGGCAAGGCAACTGCTGTCCACATACACTATCTGGCGCTCACGGTCTTCCTGCCTGTCGTCTATCCAACGTATCACGGGCACCACTCCGCCAATGAAACTCTTGTCGTCCATGCGGTGGGCTCCATGGAAATGGGCGGCCTGTGGATAATGGGAGCGGAAGAGGTCCCAAGTGTTCACGAGGTTGTCCTCATCGCCAAACAGCCCCCACACCCTGCCTTGCTCCTTTGCCTTGTCGGCTTGCGTCATCTCCTCAAGGGCAGTGAAGCACCTCTCGGTCATGTCCTTATACTCTTTCTCCAAGGCTTTCGTCACTATAAACTCCGTCTCGCCGTCTTGCCTCGGGTTCTGCCAAGTCTGCTTCCCGGTCATGCCATGCTCTTTCATGGTCTTGGCCATCTCGAAGGCAGGGTTCACGCAAATGCGGTCGAAACCATAGAGCATCTCGGTGTACATGCCACCCATCGACGTGCCTATTATGAGGTCGGGCTTCTCTTCCTCGGCCTTCTCCCTCAACAGCGCGAGACCCTCTTCCGGATGGAGCGGGATGTCGAAAGCCACGACCTCCGCGTTGGGGAAGGTCTGGCGAATGAGCCTCACCGTACCCGAGGCTGCTGAGGAGCAAAAGCCATGATTGTACATGATTTTCTTGCCCTGCATAATGTCGGGGTATTGTGTGACAAACGGATTTTCTTTCTCCATGATACATTTAAGTTTAACCACTGCAAAAGTAACGCTTTTCCCAAACTTAGCACCGCTAATTTTCAAGTTTGGCGTTTTAAACACCACATTTATCCGCAAACTCTTAATATCATTTAAAAAAACAAGTTCTTGAAAACCACTATGCCTTTTTCTTCCTATCTTTGTAAAGGAAACTAACGCAAATAAATATAGTTTTATGAAACAACGCAAAGCTAATTTCTTGTTCCTCTTTGCCACCGCCGCCATGCTGTCGGTGCCATGCATTGGGGGTGCCACGCCAGCCAAGGTCAAGACCAAGGCCAAGGTTGAGCCCACGGTTGAGCCAATGCCGACATGGACCGAGTGGCACGACTTGCAAGTGAACGAGGTGAACCGCTACCGCCTGCATTCCAACTTCTTCGCTTATGCCAACGAGGAAGAGGCAAAGGGCGGCGACATCGAGAAATCATCACGATACCTCTCGCTAGAGGGCGCGTGGAAGTTCAATTGGGTCAGAAACGCCAACGAGCGTCCACAAGACTTCTACAAGGTCGACCTCGACGACTCTTCGTGGAAGACCATGAACGTGCCGGGCAACTGGGAGCTCAACGGCTACGGCGATCCTGCATACATAAACGCGGGCTTCGCGTGGAGATATCAGTATAAGGATGAAGTGAACAATGGCTGGAAGCCGGAATATGCCCCCGAAAACGCCACAAAGACAAGCGTGCCCGTGAAAGACAACCACGTGGGATCATACCGCCGTGTCATCGACATGCCGGCATCATGGGATGGCAAGCAAGTCATCGCCCACTTCGGAAGTGTCACGTCAAACATGTATCTTTTCGTCAACGGCAAGTACGTGGGCTACACCGAAGACTCCAAGGTTGCCGCGGAGTTTGACCTCACGAAATATCTCCATCCTGGCAAGAACCTCATAGCCTTCCAGAGTTTCCGCTGGTGCGACGGCTCCATGAGCGAGGACCAAGACTTCTGGCGCCTCTCGGGCGTGGCACGCCAATGCTACCTGTTCGCAAAGGATGCCAATGTGCAGATGGAAAACATCCGCATCACACCCGACCTTGAAAACGACTACAAGGACGGCGAGTTGCTCGTCGACGCCTGGGTCAAGGGACAACCCATCGTGGAGTTCCGCCTGCTCAACGCCAACGGCAACGTCGTGGCAAGGCAAAACGCCGACTTCCGCGGACGCGAGGAGGCCACTGTGCGCTTCATGGTACGCAACGTGAAGAAGTGGACAGCCGAGACACCTTATCTTTTCACGCTTGAGGCAGTGGTGAAAGACCGCAAGGGCAACGTCGTGGAGGTGATTCCGCAAAAGGTGGGTTTCCGCAAGGTGGAAATCAAGAACTCCCAGTTGCTCGTAAACGGCCAGCCCGTGCTCATCAAGGGTGCCGACCGTCACGAGATGGATCCCGACGGTGGCTACGTGGTGACAGTGGAGCGCATGATTCAAGACATCAAGGTCATGAAGCGCCTCAACATCAACGCCGTGCGCACATGCCACTATCCCGACGACCCACGCTGGTACGACCTGTGCGATCAATATGGTCTCTATGTCACCGCCGAGGCCAACCAGGAGAGCCACGCGTTTGGATACAGCGGCGACCAGACTACACCTGTGGCGCAACCGGAGTTCGCGAAGCAGATCCTTGAGCGCAACCAGCACAACGTGGAGATGCAGTTCAACCATCCTTCAATCATCGTCTGGAGCCTTGGCAACGAGACAGACAACAGCAACAACTTCCTCGCCGCCTACAACTGGATAAAGGGCATCGACACCTCACGCCCCGTGCAATATGAGCGCGGCCTTTGGAGCGGTCCACACGACAGCGACATCTACTGCCCGATGTATTACCCTGTGAAGGATTGCGAGAAATACTGCAAGGACCCGAACAGCACAATGCCGCTCATACAGTGTGAGTACAACCACACCATGGGCAACTCTGGCGGAAACCTCGCCGAGTATTGGGAGCTCGTCCGCAAGTATCCCAAGTTCCAAGGCGGCTACGACTGGGATTTCGTTGACCAGGGCTTGCACCGCAAACCCGACTTCAAGGCTTCTCGCACAGTGGCCGACTACGATGCCATAACCGCGAAATATGAGCCAGGAACGGGCACCATGCCGCCTCTCTATACCTACGGTGGCGACTACAACAAGATTGACGCGTCCGACAACAACTTCAACTGCAACGGCATCATCGGCCCCGACCGACAACTCAACCCTCACGCCAAGGAGCTGGCTTACCAATACCAAAGCATCTGGGTTAAACCCGTTGACCTCGCCAATGGCACTATCGCAGTCTACAACGAGAACTTCTTCCGCGACTTGAGCAACTACCGCATGGAATGGTCGTTGATGAAGGACGGGAAGAGCGTGCAAAGCGGCAGCGTGGACAACCTCAACGTTGAGCCACAGCAAACCGCCAACATCTCGCTTCCTCTCAACATTCCAGGCGATGGCGAGATAATGCTCAACGTCGATTTCAAGACCAAGAGCGAAGAACCGCTCATCGCCAAGGGACAGACCGTGGCCTACGACCAAATCCTGCTCAACGAGGCCACTCCCGTGAGCTACGTGGAGAACACCACCTCGGAGAAGGTGAAGATCCAAAACAAGAAAAACGAACCTACAATCGTCATAGCATCCGCAAAGGCTAGCGTAGCCTTCGACAAGGCTACCGGACTTCTCTGCCAATACACCGTCGACGGCAAGAGCATGATCGGCGAGGGTGGCACGCTGAAGCCCAACTTCTGGCGCGCCGTGACCGACAACGACATGGGAGCCGGGTTGCAAAAGCGTCTTGCCCCTTGGCACAACCCTAAGATGACGCTCACCAATGTATCCGTGGAGAAGGTCAAGGAAAGCAAGGGCACTGCCGCCACTGTCACCGCCAACTACGACATGCCTGAGGTGAACGCCAAGCTGCGCCTCACCTACAAGGTGCACGGTGATGGCACCATCGACGTGGAACAAGCCATGACCAAGGCCACTCCCGATGCCAAGGCACCAAACCTCTTGCGCTTCGGAATGGTGATGGATCTGCCTTACAACATGGACAAGAGCCAGTGGTATGGCCGTGGCCCGATAGAGAACTACAGCGACCGAAAGCTCTCCGAGCGCATCGGTATCTACAGTCTCACAGCTGACCAACAATACTTCCCCTACATTCGTCCGCAAGAGTGTGGCACGAAGAGCGACATTCGCTGGTGGAAGCAAAACAACGCCGAGGGTATTGGCATGAACATCCAGCCTGTCAACTCGTGGATGTATGCTTGCGCGCTCCACTACAACATTGCCGACCTCGACGAGGGAATGGACAAGGGGCAGCGTCACTCTCCGGAGGTGCCAAAGAGCAAGTTCACCGAGCTGACCATCGACCTCGCGCATCAAGGCGTAGGCGGAACCAACAGTTGGGGGCACCTGCCATTGGATAAATACCTCATACCTTTCGGCGACATGACCTTCCGCTTTGTCATCACGCCGATGAAATAAGAAGCAAGAGGTGTGTTAAAATATAAAAGCCTAAAATACAACAAGTTAGACTTACCACTGAAAAGGCGTTGACTTTACAGTGAAATGACAATGACTTTACAGTGAAATGACAATGACTTTTCAGTGGTAAGCCGACACGTTTTCAGTGGCAAGCCGATACACACAAAAAAGCCGCACTACCGTTGATCGGTAGTGCGGCTTTTTTGTGTGTTATTCGTCTTTTTACATCATGTCAATCGCCCACTTCCCCACGAAACGTGGAAGCCGGCAAACCGTCCTTGTTTACCAAGTTTGCCCGGGTGAAAGGCTGCCAGGCGTATCTCACGTAGCGCGGTGATTTCAGCTTGGGGCAAGTGAGCCGAACCTTGTTGCCCTCTATCTCCACCTTTGCCGGATAATAGAGGCCGTCTTCCTCAGCAATCTCGAAACATGACGGAGACTTGCCGTCAGAGGTGCGAAGTCCATCGCCGTAGGCAAACGACACCACCAAGGCATCTCCGTCTCTTGCCACGCTTTCAAAGACGGGACCCGAAGGGGTAATGGCGTATCCGTATGTGCGGTTCAATGCCCAACGTGCCAATCGCTCACCGATGGGTTGCTTGTTGGTAGGATGCACGTTGAGGGAGTCGCCATGGTCCGACGACACCGCCATGCCCGTATTGGGAATGGATTTCATCAAACGCAGCTGGCTGTCCCTGAACCACGTCCACGACGGACGGCTCAGGCTCGACAACTGCACAAAGTAGAAAGGCAGTTGTGGATTCTTCCAGTTGGCTCTCCAGCTGTCAACCAACAGTCGGAACAACTGTTCGTGAGCTTCCATGTTGTGGGCGTTCGACTCTCCCTGATACCACACCACGCCCTTGATGGGATATTGCCGCAGGGGCAGTATGCCACTCTCGTAAAGATAGCAAGGCTCGTAAGGATGCCGCCCCAGATGGGTCGTGTCGTTGGTGAGGTTCTTTGCAGCCCTGCCTCTCACCCATCCCTGGATGAAGTCGTTGTGCAACCAGTCTTTCAGTATGGCAGGGAACCGTGTCTCCAACGTGTTTCGGTCTATCCACGATTCAGTTGGCGAGCCGCCTACGGCATTGCATATCAGCCCTACGGGTACTTTCAGGCTATCCCTTAGCATCTTGCCATAATAATAGGCAATGGCTGAAAAACGGGCGACAGTCTCTGGCGAGGTGCCCTGCCAAGAGGCGTTGTCGAAATACTGCAAATGGTTGAGCGAGTCGAGGCATGAGGCAGGCCATGCCACGTCGCGCGTCTCCCATCTGCCTTTCATGTCGAAGAGTCGCAAGTCGGGGTCATTGGCCAAGGCTATGTCTCTCTTGGCAGTCGCCGCTTCGTCGAGCCGGAACGCCATGTTCGATTGTCCGGAGCATAGCCACACCTCGCCTGCCGCCACATTGTGATATTCCCTCTTTTGCTTGCCAGCCTGGATGGTTAGGGTATAACCTGTACCCGCGGCCAACGGTCGCAACTCTACACTCCATTCGCCACGGTTGTTGGCTACCGTCTCCACCTTTTGTCCGGCTATGCTCACCGTCACCTTTACCCCCGTGTTGGCGGTGCCGTGGATGTCGAGAGGCACATCGCGTTGCAACACCATGTTGTCGGTATAGAGACATGGCAGCCTCAACCCTCCATAGTCGCCCGTGATGCCTCCATACACTGTCTTCGCCAAGATGCCCGCGCCTTCGGGATTAGGATGTATGGCATCGGGCAACAGGTTGGGATACGGATAGAGAGGGGCGTGGAAATCTATCAATTCCGCTCCGCTTACTCTTGCCACGGTCTTGATGGCTCCCTGTATCTCATCGTGCCAACACTTTGTGCCCGACATGAACCTGGGATGGCGGTCGGCAATAGGCGTCATGCAAGCCAGGATAAAGCGCACCTTGGGATTGGCGGAGCGCAAGGAGTCCATCAGCGAGAGATAGTCTCTCACGAACTCGTCACGATAGTTGGGCCAGTTTCGTGGGTCGGTATCGTTTATGCCCAGGTGAATCACGGCTATGTCGCCCTTGAAAGCCATGGCCTGCCCGAACTCTTCCTGCCGCATATATGGACGATGCCCATGATTCAGCAGAGTCGCGCCAGGCTTGCCGAAATTGCCCACTTCATAGTTGTCGCCCAGCATCTTCTGTAGTTGTGCCGGATATGAGAAATGCTCTCTGTCCTTGATGCCTGTGCCATAAGTGATGCTGTTTCCCACACAAGCCACCTTTGTTTTCCGCGCCGTCTTCTTGCCAGCTGCCGACGCAGTAAGGAAACACGCCGAAAGCAACAACACGGACAATGTCCTCATCGTAAATTTATTTTTTTCTAACAACATAGTTTATAGTTTCCTTTTCGAGTATTTCTTTTTCACTTTCCTAAAATCTTCTTGTATAATCAAAGTTTATACTTAA
>CAVKWN010000016.1:0-44040 GCA_963660075.1 Lachnospiraceae bacterium | reverse complement strand
TTTCGGCATAGCACTGGAAAGGCGATGAGATAGTACTGGAAAGGCAACGGCATAGCACTGGAAAGCCGATGCCTTTCCAGTGCTATGCCGAAGACGTGCGAATTATAAGACAATAATAATATTAAGGGTTGCTACTCATTAAGCAAATGGTTTAATAATATAAGTAGCCAAAGATTACTTTGGCGAAGGTAACAAACCGCTTGCAAAGAGAAGAATGTATGTGTTGTTAATTTGCGGTTGCGACAATTCTTTCACAAGAAAAAGCATTAACTTTGCAAGCACCATCCCATACGGCAGCCAAACATTAACAACACAACGATGGAAAACATCTTTAAGATAAAGCGCGAGGAGCGTTGGCCATCTTGCTTAGCCCTTTTGTATGTGATCCTTTGGAACGCATTGGTCATCTACAAGTATGCGGATAAGTT
Source organism: Lachnospiraceae bacterium (assembly GCA_963660075.1). GTDB lineage: Bacteria > Bacteroidota > Bacteroidia > Bacteroidales > Bacteroidaceae > Prevotella. The sequence continues at coordinate 43,612 of CAVKWN010000016.1, read as the reverse complement.
TTTCGCCCTGGACGACAACTACCGCAAGTTGTTCATCCAGTTCCACATATCCGGCTTTGATCCTATATCGTATATGGTCATCTCCTATTGGGACACCAGTTACAATATATACAGGCATCCCCTGCTTGCCTTCTTCATGTTCATTCCCAACCAACTGAACCAAGTGCTAATGGAGCTGACGGGAATGAACTGGGCGCCAATCATCATGGGGCTAATCTTGACATTCTGCGCTTTCTACAGTTTTGTTTTCCTCGTAAGAATCTTTCACGACATTATAGGCACGAGGCGCGCTGACTCATGGTTACTTGGGGCATTGACATTCTCTTTCGGCTTTGTCATCGTTGGCATAAGCGTGCCCGACCACTTCTGCCTTTCCATGTTCATGCTCATACTGACGCTCTATATCTCCGGCAGACACCTGAGCGCAAGACGCGCGTTCACGACATGGCAGACCATCGTGCTTTTCTTTCTCACCGCCGGCATTTCACTGAACAATGGCATAAAAGCGTTTCTCGCCAACCTGTTTGTCAACGGCAAGCGTTTTTGGCGACCCGCCAACCTTGTTTTCTCCATCATTGTTCCCTCGGCACTGATATGGCTTGGCGCAAGGCTCGAATGGCAACACTTCGAGAAGCCCAAATACCTGGCGAGAGTGGAGAAACGCGCAAAGATAACCGAGAAACGACACGAGAAGATAGCCGCGGCCGTGAGAGACACCACCCACCTGCGCGACACTGCCGCCATCAACGCCTGCGTAAAGAAGGCCATAGCCATGAGCGACGTGGCAAAAAAGGAACTGCAACAAAAGAAGGCCGTGTATGCCCATAAGGGCAAGCCCATAAACAAGACAGAGTTCGGGCAATGGACCGACATCTCCACGCCACGTTGGGAATCGATGGTAGAGAACGTCTTTGGCGAACCCATACAACTTCACGACGACCACCTCTTGGGCGACGTGTTGAGGAGTCGCCCCGTGATAGTCAGATACAACCACACGATTAATTATATAGTGGAAGGCATTGTGGCACTGCTGTTCGTTGCCGGCGTTTGGTTTGGGCGGAAGTCGCGTTTTCTATGGCTCGCCCTCTCTTTCCTCGGCTTCGACTTGGTGATACATTTCGTGTTGGGCTTTGGCCTCAACGAGATCTACATCATGTCGCCCCACTGGTTGTTTATCCTCACCATCGCCATGGCATACCTGCTGCTCCATAATCCACAACGGTGGCTGCGTGGCATAGTGGTCGCCGCGACCTTATACCTTATTGCATATAATGGAATGTTATATATCAGCTACCTGACATAGCAAACGACAGGCATAAAAACAATTGAACCAGACATGAAAGAAAACAAGACATACAACACCGGCGAAACCGAAGAAGATCTCCGCCGAAAATACAACCCCGACGGCTCGGCACGACGACGCGCCCAGCTCCGCCTCCTCGACATGGCCGTCTACCTACAAGCCACCGCCCGCAAGATTGGCGTGGCTTGCCGCCTCGACGGTGGAAACATTCTCGGGGCCCTGCGTCATGGAGGTTTCATACCATGGGACGACGACATCGATTTCGTTGTTGACCGCAAGGATTTCAAACGACTTTGCGACTATCTCAAGACGCATCCTCATCCACAATATGTGCTTCAAGACAACGATACCGACAAGGGGTTTTACAAGGAGTGGGCCGTGCTGCGTGACCTCAAAAGCCGCGAGGTGAGCCATGACGACACGGCAAGCAAGGACCGCCGCTCGGCAGAGGCACTGACATTCCAGGGACTGCACATAGACATCTTCCCCTACGAGGGTCACATGATTCCTTGGCTACAACGCCTGGCGGCAAAGCTGTCGGTGAACGTCAACCTAAGGTTCGCCGGCGTGCATCCGCGAATGGCACAGGCGGGCTACGACGCGTTGCATTATGTCGTGTTCCCAGTTTTCCGCGCCATAGGGCACGTCTTTGGCAACAAGCGTTGCTACATGCACAGCTATGGGGCATGGTTTTATGAGCATTTCGACAAGGACGTGCTCGTTCCTCACCGCGACATCGTGTTCGAAGGCAAGACATTCGAGGGGCCAGCCGACCCCAAGAAGCTCTGCACCATAATATATGGCAACTACATGGACTTGCCACCAATAGACAAGCGAGACCGCCACAAGATGGAGACCGTGGTGGAAGACTGAACGGGACTTTAAACCACGGATTGCCGGGCGGCTTCTTCTATCGTCGCCCGCATTTTCTCTTCCATCGAGCCAACGACACTCCATCCAAGGCCACGCAAACGAGACGTATCGAACACCGCCTTCGTGATTGGCGTGCCACCCGTGGTTGCCGCGTCGGGCGGAAGTTCCATGCGCACTTTCCTGCCACCAATGGCAGCAATCATGTGAGCCAACTCGCGTATAGTCTTGTTGGACGACTCATCGGCAATGTTGTATGCCTTTCCCGACTCTCCCTTGAGAAGAATATAAAGCAAGGCGGAGGCACAATCGGCCACATAGCACCATGAACGGAATTTCATGCCATCGCTCTTCATCACTATGTCCTCACCTCCAAGGACATCGCGTATGAACTCGGCATAGACGCGCTTGTCGCCCTCAGTGAAACAAGGGCCATAGACATGGGAAGGGCGCGCCACGCTTACGTCGATGCCATACTCTTTGGCATAAGCCACGCAAAGCGTCTCAGCCGCACGCTTTGACGACGGATAACAAGACCGCACGCTCATGGGGTCGACATATCCACTGTAATCCTCGGTGAACGCCCTGCCATCGCCTTCTCCATACACCTCGCCTGAAGAGACATACACAAATTTCTCCATGCCGTGCCACCTGCCGCTGTCGAGTAGCCGGTCCACGCCAAGGATGTTGGCGCGAATGATGCCAACGGGATCGGACACATAGAGCTGAGGCGAGGCACCACTTGCCGCGTCGATGACGAAATGGAAGTCAACGTCTTCCTGCCAAGGCAACGTGACGTCGTGCCTTAGAAAATGGAAGCGAGGGTTTGACCACCAACCAGAAAAGCGACGCCGCGCCCGCTCCTCGTTGCGTCCACAGGCATAGATGTCGAAGTCTAACGGCTGGCGACGCATGAGCACATCGACCACGGCGCCACCTATCAGCCCTGTCGCGCCAACCACCAAGACATTCTTGCCCGTCAGCCTTTGCCAAGGAAGAGGTGATGCCGACACCTCGAATAAGTCTTCTTGATATTTACTCTTCATTGCCTATACTTCATCCGGTTTAATCCAAGCCCATGTCAGGCTCATTGCTTTATCCACGACTCCGCCTCGGTGTGGATCAACGCCTTGAAGAGATCTATGTCTTCCGTCTGCGTCAGTTTAAGTCCGTTTCTCTCAGAACCCATGACCAGACGTTGGCTATCCACGCCGAGAGCCGACATCAGCGTACACGAGGCAACCGTGTTCTCCACACGTTTTTCCTCTGCCTCATGGTGAGCCTTGAGCAAGTCGCCAAGACGATAAGTATGAGGAGTCTGCGTGCGGATCAACCGCTCGCGAGGTATGGAGATGTTCTTCACGCAGTCGTCCACCTTCTCCATGATAGCTTCCTTGCAAACAAGACCCGTGACGGCATAGCCATATTTGCGGCATTTCTCAATGTTCTCGGTGATGATGCGCTCGCTCACCAAGGGGCGCACACCGTCGTGCACGAGTATGATGTCGTCGTCGGGACGACCTGCGTCGTGCAGTCCCTCCAAGCCGTTGCGTATGGAATGTTGGTTGCTGTCGCCTCCCTCAAATATCCATTTCAGTTTGGTGATGTTAAACTGGTTGGCATAAGCCTGGAGCACCACTTCCCACCCTTGCAGGCAGACCACGGCGATGGCATCCACCAACGGGTGCCGCTGAAAAGCCTGCATGGTGTAAATGATTACCGGGATATTGTCAATAGTCATAAACTGTTTAGGGATATCCTGCCCCATCCTATTGCCGACGCCGCCGGCGGTAAGCAATGCTATATTCATAGGTCTTGGTAAAATTTCTTGTTGTTGTAAGCAAAAATCAATGGATAAAAGAAGCCGCGTATTCTTCCCATGACTCCACGGGCACCGCCATTCCAGTAGATTGTGGTACGATGACGGCAACAATATCCGCACAATCGCAGCAAAGCAGGCAAACCAGACTTCAACATCAACCCGCTCATGCGATGGGCAAGGGGCTGGAATGCGTCTGATGTACCATCCAATACCAAGGAGTAGAAATGCAGCCACTCCGGGCGAGTCTGCATGCGCCGATACTCACGCAACCCTTGTGTATAAGGCACATAAGCCGGCACTCGGCTTCCTTGCCTCAACTCCTTGGCAATGGCCGACTCGGGATTGCAACGATGGAGGTTCAACGCCTCGTCGAGGCGGATTATGCCACGGTTCAACTGCGCAAACACGGCAAGGCTCCAATCGTAATGCATGAACGGCACCCGGCTTGCCAACGCCCAAAACTCATGCGTGCGAGCGAACTCCCCACGCAACAGCATGGTATGGCCCGCGAAGCCGGCGAAGAGGAGAGCCTCTAGGCGGTATTGCTGACTGACAAGGGTCGCATGGTCACGATCCACCCCACGGTCATAACAAGAGAAGCAGATGTCGTTGCCGCCAATGGCTGCCATCTGCCGGCTTATTCTCTCCGGATACCACACGTCGTCCTGGTCGGAGAAAGCCACGAAGTCGCCCGTAGACCGCATCGTAGCCGCCTCGAAGTTGGCATCCAACCCAAGGTTGCGGTCATTGACGACTATCTGTATGAAAGGGTAACGAGACGCGTATTCCCTGCATATCTCCACGGTGCGGTCGGTGGAGCCGTCATCCTCGATGATAAGCTCATGTATGGGCCATGTCTGGGCTACAATGGAATCCAACTGCTCCCCGACATACCGCTCACCATTAAAGGTGCACATCACTACCGACACAGTCTTATTGGGAATCATCTGTATTTCTTTTTCGGCAAAGATACAAGAAAAAGCGCAAAGGCACAAGCTTTAGGCAAGGAATAGGGGAAAAAATAGTAATTTTGCAGTTCGATACACATTATATTATATATATAGTTTTCAATCATGAGAAGAATGAGAAATCCTTTCCATATCTTCGCCATTCGCAAGGACGAGCGGTGGATGGCTATTGTCTCGGTGTGCATATTGGCACTGATGAACGCCATGCTTATTTACAACCACTGGCCTAAATTCCTCTTGGCAAAATGGGGGAAGATAGGCGGCTGGAGCCTGTTCAACAACCAGCTCCATTTCTCAGGCTACGACCCGTATGCTTACATGACCTTGACAAAGTTCAGCGTTTATTATAACCTTGAGCGACACCCGGTGTTGACATTGTTCCTGTATCCCTTCTCCGTGCTCAACCGTTGGATAATGGAGACGTGGGATGTCAATGCCTCGATGTTCATCATGGCCGTACTCGTCATCATAGCGTCCCTGTATGCCATAATATTCATGTACAGGACGCTTCACGAGCTGATGGGCATGAAGAGAGGCGACAGCGTATGGCTGACGGCACTGTTGTTCTCGTTCGCCTCCGTCATGACCTCGGCAATGTCGCCAGACCACTTCATCTTCTCGTTCTCCATCCTCGTGTTCACGCTCTACGTCTTCGGCAGGCACATACGCCAAGGGAAGGAGATAGCATGGTACAAGCCAGCCATACTATATTACCTCACCACCGGAATCACGTTGACCAACGGGGTGAAGACGCTGCTTGGCGCCTTGTTCGTTGACAAGCTAAAGGCATTCTCTTGGAAAAACATACTTTTAGGTTTCCTCCTTCCTTCAGCACTGCTTTTAGGGACTTATTGGGCACAAGACCAGACCATCGTTGCACAAAGAGACAACAACGCCGAGGTGATGAAACGGAAGTTGGCGATAAAAGACCCTGCGAAATTCAGGCAAGACTCGATACGCAGTGTCAAGAACTCCATCGCAATGGTAAAAATCAACGGCAAGTCGATCAGCGACAAGCCTTTCTTGCGTTGGATCAACGCCGACGCGTCGCGCGTCAACGGAATAGTGGACGGGCTCTTCGGCGAGTCGATACAGCTCCATCGCGACTATCTCCTGGGCGACGTGTTCTTGGGTCGCCCCACAGAGGTGACCTACTCGTCGTGGGTCAACTACGCGATAGAGGCCGTGATAGTGATTCTGTTCTTCGGAGGCATCTTCTGTGGCCGCAAGGATCGCATACTGCAGATGCTGCTATCATGGTTCGCCATAGACCTCATGATTCACGTCGTGCTCGGCTTCGGACTGAACGAGGTGGCCATAAACGGCGGACACTGGATGTTCATCATACCCGTGGCATTGGCTTGCCTGCTAAAGAAGCTCAATGGGCGACGGGCAGAATACGCGAGATACACCATAAAGCTTCTTACCGTGTATTTTTGGGGATACAATGCGTACCTGATTGCGTGGTACATGTTGTAAATGCGCCACGCGTCACATATTATTTGTTTTCCACCACCCTCTTCTTCAACATTCCGCCCTGCCTGAGGATAGCGCCTTGGGCACGGCAGCGGTCGAGCATGCGACCGTACTCCTCATCAGAGATGGCGGATATGCGGTCGGGCAACTCCTTGAGACTGGACACGGCAATGCCCAACCCCTCGCGCGCCACGAACTCAGCCTCGGCACTCTCCTTCCATACAATGACAGGAATGCCCATGGCGAGGTATAGCGACAACTTGTGTGAGGCTATGAGGCGGAGATAAGCGCCAAGCTCTCCCTCACAAGTGTCTATCGACGTTCCGTCCCACACGAGGCCCCAACCTCCCTCGACAGCCGCCGTATGGTTGCTCTCGAAGACACCAAGGTAACGCACGTTCCCCGACACGCGGAAGTTGTCGTCGGTCTTGCCATAAAGATTAAAAGTCAAGTCATTGAAATCATAAGCCGACAAGGGCGTGAAAAAAGACGACTTACGGAGATATCCCGCAAAAGCTATCTCTTTTTTTAGCCTTAGCAAATCTTCCTTCGGGCGGAAGTCGTCGTCGGTATAGTAATCGAAAAGCTGTATCGACTCGGTGGGTGTCGTCACTCCATGGTCATGAATCCAACTGCTCATGGCCTCGGTATGGGTCAATATCCTATTGGCCAACCTGAACACGCGAAGGTCGGGCGAGAGGTCGCGACCATTGCGCACCGTCTGGATGTCGTGAACCAGGATGGTCACCTTATTGCCGATAAGCCGCTGCAACCGAAGCACCCAAGGGAATATCACCTTGCTCGACACAGGATATTGCACAACGTATTCAGAGCCAAACGGATGACGAAGAATCATGGCGACATTTTTCAGCAGCCCCATGAAGTTGGAAAGAAACGGGACGGGATAGCGCTTGCAGAGAATCATCTCCACGTCATAGCCACAATCCGACAACGTGCGGTTCACGTCGTCACGCGCCTTGCCCAAGGCGCAGACCTTGGAATAGGCCTTAAACTGTATTGTCTGGTTGACAACGACTTTTTTAACTTTCATATTGCAAATATACGACTATATTTTGTTCCTTCAAAGGAAATATCGTACTTTTGCAATGATATCATAATGTAGCAATGAGCATTTGGCAAACCATCAGCACGACCCTTATCCACATCAACCGCAAAGAGGACTTGACCCGTTGGGAGCGTCCCTACACGGGCAGCCTGCCGATATATGGTGTCTACCACGTGTTTTGCGCAGAGGGCTGGGAAACGCTTTTGCCCCTACAGATAGGGCGACTGAAGAAAAGCGGACTCGCCGGGCGGACCAAGACCTTGCTCATAAGCTGCATTTATCGGCAAAGGGAAGACATCGAGAAGATGAAGAGGATGCTTGAGGGCATAAGCTATGAGATAGTGGCTTGCACCTCCGACGCCCACCAATTTGAATATCCTGCCTTGGACGCGGCATACAAGAAAGCGCAAGAGCAAGACTGCCTCATCTATTATTTCCATACCAAGGGCGTTTCTTATCACGGCCCGCAAAAAAGCGACCGCCACTGGCTATATTTCAAGAAGAAGGTGGAAGCCTGGCGAGAAGTGATGGAATATTTCAACATCGACAAGTGGGCCGCTGCCGCCAACGTGTTGTCGTCTGGCTACGACACCTACGGTTGCCTGCGCTATCCACCCAAGCCTGCCGCCTTCACCATGTATGCCGGCAACTTCTGGTGGGCAAGGGCGTCATACTTGCGCACGCTAAGACCTCTTACGCAGAAAGAGCGCGAAGACCGCATGCTTGCCGAAACGTGGATATTCACGGGCAAGCACCACGACTTCAGCGCCTTCGACACCCTTGCCATGCTCTACCGCACTTACCTTCCGCAGGGTATGTATGAGGAGGACAAGAAACTCACACCGTGGCAACGTCTGGCTTTCGTCTGGGAGTTCAACTTCTCCAAGCTCCGCAAGAAAGTGTTCCACTACAACTTCATTAAACGCAACAACGCAATTTACCAAAGGTTCTCATGAGCTCACTGAAAGAAAAAACTGCCTCGGGGCTCTTCTGGGCAGCCATGAACAATGGCAGCATGCAAATCCTGAATGCCATAATAGGCGTTTTCCTGGCTCGTCTGCTCAGCCCTGCCGATTATGGATTGGTGGGCATGGTGGCCATATTCACCGCCATAGCCAGTTGCTTGCAGGACAGCGGTTTCACGTCGGCGCTCATCAACCTCAAGGCTCCACGGCACAAGGACTACAACTCCGTGTTTTGGTTCTCCACATTGATGGGCACAAGCCTTTACGTCATATTGTTTTTCTGCGCGCCGCTGATAGCGCGGTTTTATCACCAAGATAACCTTACCTTGCTATGTAGGGTACTCTTCGTCTGCATTCCCCTGTCAGCCTTGGGCATCGTGCCTCAAGCATACCTGACCAAGAACCTCATTGTCAAGCCCATCGCCTTGCAACGCATCGTGGTGCTAACCATAAGTGGCATTGTGGGCATAACCCTGGCTTTCAAGGGCATGGGCTATTGGGCGCTCGTGGCGCAACAAATCATCTACACTGGCATGCAGAACATCGGCAAGTATTTTCTCATGCCTTTCCGCCCCACCCTCGACATCGACTTCACGCCCGTGAAGCGTATGTTCGGCTTCAGCAGCAAAATTCTCGTCACCAACATCATATCACAGTTGAGCCAAAACATCCTAACAGTTATCTTCGGAAGGTTATTCCCCGTGAAGACCGTTGGCAATTTCACGCAAGGTTGGAAATGGAACAACATGGCTTCGGGATTGGTTTCGGGCATGTTGGCGCAAGTGGCGCAGCCGGTGTTCGCCTCCACGCAGACGGAAGAGAATCGCCAACTGCATATCCTACGCAAGATGACACGGTTCACTGCGTTCCTCGTCTTCCCCGCGATGTTTGGCTTGGCGATTATCGCCCACGAGTTTATAGTGCTGCTCATCTCCGACAAATGGATCGACAGCGTGACAATACTCCAAATCCTGTGCATTAGCGGGGCTTTCATACCTGTGTATCTGCCCATGCAACAGCTCATCGTCAGCAAGGGGCGGTCCGACATCTTCATGTGGGTCAACATAGCGCAGATAGTGTTGCAGATAGCGGTGATCCTCGTCTTCGCCCGTCAAGGCATCATAGCCATGGTCACGGCATATTCCGTTTTCATCGCCCTATGGACTATAGCGTGGCAGTATTTCACGCGGAAGATAGTGGACTACAGTTTCTTCTGCCTGCTCAAGGATCTGTTGCCATTCATGCTCGCGGCACTGGCAGCTTGCACCATTGCCTACACCGTGGCCTCGTTCTTCCATGGCTTACTGCTCCGCATGGTCATAAAAATAGTCATCACCACCCTGCTTTATGTTGCCGCCATGAAGGTTTCCGGCGCACAAGTAATGAAGGAGTGTGTCAACTATCTAATGCATAAGAAAGGGTGAAAGGACATTAGCATATATGATACCAGTGTTGTTACCCAAGCAAAGAAGAATGGAGTAACGGCAAAAAAATGGTTTTGCCGTTTAAGACATTGTTCAAAATTACCCATTTTGAACAAAAATTAAGCCTAAACAAACATACAACGCATATTACTTAACAAGGTTTAACGAGAAAAGTTTGGCCAGACAGACAATCTTTCGTGGAAATTTCCTAATTTTGGAGCACTTACCAATAACTGTTAAGCTATGAAAACAACCACTAATTTGGATTTACTAAAAGGTATGAAAAAGAAACTGTTATTCATCTTGATACTTCTTTGTGCAGGCTTTACTACTGCGTTTTCGCAAGAGAAGAATGGCATTTTCGTGGAGTTCTCTGGAGGATTCTCCAACGAGAGAAACATAGAATATTATCATCACCCAGCCATCTTAACACCAGGCATAGGCTATAAATTCAACGAAAAATGGGCTGTGGGAATACGCGCGTCATTCGAATTAGGAAATAATGGACTTAACGGAGACAATTACGACAACGCCGAGAATCGCTATTGTTTTTTCACTCCATACGCAAGGTTTTCGTTCGTGAAGATTGGCCCCGTGAGATTTTTCACGGAAGGAGCAGTAAGCTGGGTGAAGCACTCATATGACCTCGATTGGCAACCTAACGCCCCTTCATGGTTCGATACCAGCGGCAATGGTTTTGAGGCCGGCTTGAACATAGGCGTAAGCTGCGAGATATTCAAGCACTTGGATGTTTTCGCACGAGGCTTCTTCCTAGGCTATAGCAACACGGGGGTGACACACGAAGGAGCCGTAGTGGGCAATGGCCGTTTTGTCCTGGATGCCAACTGGCGTAGGGCGGCCATCGGACTACGGTTCGTGATTTAGCCTTCTCTTTATACCCTCAGCGTTCGCATGGCGTTGAGCACACATAGCACCATGACGCCAACATCGCCAAACACCGCCAAGGGCATTGCAAGACTGCCGAGCACGCCAGTGGCAACAAGGATGAGGATAACTACTTTCACCGCTATGGCGAAAGTGGAATTCTGGCGAGCGTTGGCAATAGTGCGGCGCGCTATGCGAACCGCGGTGGCAATCTTCGACGGCTTGTCGTCCATCAACACCACGTCGGCTGCCTCGATGGCGGCGTCGGAGCCGAGCGCACCCATGGCGATGCCTACGTCGGCACGAGCAAGGACGGGCGCGTCGTTGATGCCATCGCCCACGAAAGCGAGCGTGGAGCCATTGGGTTTGGAGCTGATAAGGCGTTCGACCCACTCCACTTTGTCTTGAGGCAAGAGCGAGGCGTGGTAATCGTCCAAGCCGAGGTCGGCTGCCACATGTCTTGCCACACGCTCGTGGTCGCCCGTGAGCATAACCGTCTTCTCAACACCAAGATCCTTCAGCCCGGCAATGGCTTCACGACTGTCGGCCTTCACCTTGTCGGCTATGACGATATGCCCTGCGTATATACCATCCATCGCCACGTGGATGACGGTGCCCACGGTGTTTTTGCATTTCCCACACTCGGTGACCTTGGCACCGCAAGCCTCCATCAACTTGACATTGCCCACGCTGACCTCGTGGCCATTCACCGTGGCACGAATGCCCTGGCCGGCTATTTCCTCAACATTATCCAACTTACAACCGTCGGCAAGCAATTCTCCAATATTCGTGACATTACCATTGCCCAACGCGGCATCCTTAAACGCGGCATTGTCGAAAGCCGCACGAAGGGCAGAAGCGATAGGATGGGTACTATACTCCTCGGCGTGAGCGGTGAGGTGCAACAAGTCGTTGGCATCGATTGCCTCAGGATGGATGGCATCAACGGCAAAGACGCCTTGCGTCAGAGTGCCCGTCTTGTCGAACACCACGGTGGAGAGCCTCGCGAGCGCATCCATGTAGTTGCCACCCTTGATAAGGATTCCCTTGCGCGACGCTCCGCCTATTCCGCCAAAGAAGCTCAACGGGACAGAGATGACGAGAGCGCACGGACAACTCACCACGAGGAAGCTCAATGCACGATAGACCCACGTAGCAAGTCCCTCGGAATAACTGTCGCAGAAGAACGGTGGCAGGAAAGCCACGGCAATGGCGAGGAACACTACTATAGGAGTGTAGACACGGGAGAAGCGGCGTATGAAAGTCTCGCTATGCGACTTGTTCTCTGTCGATTCCTCAACGAGCTTGATTATCTTGGAAGCGGTGGAGTCGCCAAACGACTTGCATACTTTTATGCGCAACACGCCCGACACGTTGATGCAGCCGCTCAGCGCGTCGTCGCCCACGCCAACGGCACGAGGCACGCTCTCGCCCGTAAGAGCCACGGTGTTGAGACTGGACACGCCGTCAATCACAGTGCCGTCCATGGGAACCTTCTCCCCAGGACGCACCACGACTGTCTCGCCCACGGCAACCGTCTTGGGGTCAACAGCGCAGACCTCACCGCCACGCTCCACATTGGCCACGTCGGGGCGAATGTCCATGAGGTTGCTTATCGACCGCTTGCTCCTATCCTCGGCATAATCCTCGAAGAGCTCGCCAACCTGGAAGAAAAGCATCACAAACACCGCCTCAGGGAACTGCGGTTCAGCACCAGGAATGAAACCTATGAGCAAGGCTCCAATGGTTGCTACGCACATGAGGAAATCCTCGTTGAAAGGATTGCGATCGTCAATGCCTTCTTCGATAGCCTCGCCAACGATATCATAAGATATAATAATGTAAGGCACGAGGTAAACGAGAAGCTGACCCCAAACCGGCATGGCAAATGATCGAGTAATCATCCACGCCACAAAGAGCAACACGGCGGTAACCGCAATACGAAATAACTTTTTTCTGTCCATATCTTATATTTTTTATCTATCCCACATTTGCTGTCTTATTTCGGTTGCAAAGTTATTAACCAGAAAGCGCAACCAAGTTGCAAAGTAACGGTTCGCAACCATAACGTATAAAACAAAAGCATTCGCATTTCTTGATTTATTCTAAACAAAAACACGGAAATCAAACTGTCGTTTCGTTAAATATTGCTAACACAAAGAAAATAATCGCCTACAAAGTATCGAAATGTAACTCATTTTTCATAATTTTGCTTTCGTAACAAAAGTATCATACCTATATATAAAAACCGCAATGATTGACAAGACCTTTAAAGAAGAATATGACGTGATAATTGTCGGCGGAGGTATCACTGGAGCCGGCACTGCACGTGATTGCGCTCGCCGTGGTATGAAAGTCCTTCTTGTAGAGAAGAACGATTTCACCAACGGAGCTACTGGTCGCAACCACGGTTTATTGCATAGTGGCGCACGTTATGCAGTCACCGACCAAGAGTCGGCACGCGAGTGCATAGAAGAGAACATGACGCTTCGCCGAATTGCTCGCCATTGCGTAGAGGAGACCGACGGTCTCTTCATCACTCTCCCCGAGGACAGCCTCGACTACCAGAAGACTTTTGTAGAGGCTTGCACGAGAGCCGGCATCAGGGCTGACATCATCTCCCCGGAAGAGGCGCGTCGCATAGAACCCGCTGTCAATCCTGCACTCATCGGAGCCGTCCGCGTGCCCGATGCCTCAATAGACCCATTCCGTCTTACCACAGCCAACATCATCGACGCCAAGCGCCATGGCGCAGAGGTGCGCACATACGTGGAGGTGATGGGATTCATCATAGAGAACGGTGAGACGAAAGGCGTGAAACTGCGCGACAACCGCACTGGCGAGCAAAGCGAGGCCCACTGTCGCCTCGTGATAAACGCCGCGGGCATCTGGGGGCAACCCGTCGCCCAACTGGCTGGCGTGCAGATAAACATGTTCCCCGCCAAGGGCACGCTGCTTATCTTCGGGCATCGTGTCAACCACATGGTGATAAACCGTTGCCGCAAACCTGCCAATGGCGATATCCTCGTGCCCGACGATGCTGTTTGCGTTATTGGTACTACGAGCACACGCGTGCCTTTTGACCAGATAGACGACATGCGCGCCACTCCCGAGGAGGTAGAGCTCATGATTCGCGAGGGCATGCATCTCGCGCCAAGTCTCGCCACGACACGCATCATCCGAGCCTATGCCGGAGTGAGACCGCTCGTGGCATCCGACGACGATCCCTCGGGCAGAAGCATAAGTCGCGGCATAGTGCTCCTCGACCACGAGAAGCGCGACGGACTTAAAGGTTTCGTCACCATAACGGGCGGAAAGATGATGACCTACCGGCTCATGGCAGAGAAAGCCGCCGACCTCGCCTGCCAGAAGTTGGGCATCGACAAGAAATGCGACACCGCCGTGGTGCCACTCCCTGGCTCGGAGGAAACCGACAGCGAGATAAAGGCAAAGTTGCACGACGACATCTACAGCGACATCACGGCATCGACAAGCCGCATTGCCGAGATTGGCCGCCACGGCACGTTCACCAAAGACATCCCACACGAGACAATAGAAGACCGCGCGCTTGTTTGCGAATGCGAGGAGGTCAGTGCTGGCGAGGTGAAGTTCGCCGTGGACAAGCTCCACGTCCATAACCTCATAAACCTGCGCCGCCGCACACGCATCGGCATGGGGACTTGCCAGGCCGCACTCTGTGCATGCCGCGCGTCGTGCGTGTTGTGTCAAGTGGGCAACAATAAACCAGAAAAGGAACTTGCAGATCTCTCCTCGTTCATGCAAGAGCGCTGGAAAGGCATGCAGCCTGTGGCGTGGGGCGACACGCTGAAAGAGAACCAGCTGACGCTGAAGATTTACCAGGAACTTTGTGGACTTAACGCTTGACAAAAATGAAATTCGATACTATCATAATAGGTGGCGGACTAAGCGGACTGACATGCGGTATCGCCCTCGCCAAGAAAGGCAAGAAAGTTGCCGTGATCTGCGGTGGACAAAGCAGCCTGCACTTCAACTCTGGCTCGTTTGACCTTATTGGCTACAACGATGGCAAGGAAATTGACGATCCAGCAAAGGCCGTGAGCCAACTGCCTGCGAGTCATCCCTACGGCAAGGTGAAAGACATTGAAGCCCTGGCCACGGAAGCACAGCTGCTCCTTAAAGAGGCTGGCATCAGCACGCAAGGCAACACGCATAAGAACCATTATAGGCTCTCGCCCATCGGCAAGCTCATCCCGACATGGCTGACAATGGACGGACTCTTCACCGTCGCCAACGCAGACGAGCTCAAGGGCAAGAAGATATGCCTTGCCAACATCACGGGTTTCCTCGATTTTCCCGTACCTTACATCGCCAACGGCCTACGTAGCTATGGCGCTGAGGTGAGCCTCTGCACCGTTACCACTCCTCTATTGGAGCACGCAAGACAGAGCCCAACAGAGATGCGCGCCACAAACATAGCCAGCTACCTCGCCAACGACAACAACGTGAAAGAGGTGGCAGAGAAGTTGAAAGGCGCCGTGCCCGCTGGCATCGACCTACTTCTCCTGCCTGCCGTGTTGGGAGTGGCCAACGACCACGCCGCCAAACTGTTACAAGACAGTTTGCCCGTAGACACACAGTTCGTTACCACGATGCCACCATCAGTGCCAGGCGTTCGCGTACAGACTCTTCTGCGCCAATATTTCCAAAAACTGGGCGGCACGCTGATTTCTAACAACACCGTGGTGAAAGGAGAGCTGGAAGGAAAGCGCGTAAAGAAGGTGCATACCGACAAATTGGGTGAGACAGCTCTAGAAGCCGACGACTTCGTGTTTGCCTCTGGCTCGTTCCTTGGCGGCGGCATGAAATCCGACTACGAGGGCATGCGCGAGCCAGTCTTGAACCTTGACGTGGACTACGACGAGGACCGCGCGAAATGGACGTCATACAATCTCTACGACAAGCAGCCATACCAATCGTATGGCGTGAAGACGGGCGACAACCTGTTGGCCACAAAGAACGGTCAAACATTAGATAATGTGTATGCCATTGGTTCCATCCTCAGCGGCAACGACCCACGCATGGCAACATCAACGGGCATCGACTTGCTGACGGCTCTTGCCGTGGCCTCAACCCTAACTTCATCCGACAAAAGATAACAGCTATGCAAGAGAAGATACAAATAAAGAACCTCAGCGAGCACGACTACGAGCAATGCTTGAAGTGCAGCATCTGCACCGCATACTGCCCCGTGTCTACCGTGGAACCAGAATATCCCGGCCCTAAGCATGCCGGTCCCGACTTGCTGCGCTACCGCCTTAAAGACCCCGACTTCTTCAACGAGACCCTGAAACTCTGCCTCAACTGCAAACGCTGCGAGGTGGCTTGCCCGAACGGTGTCAAGGTGGGCGACATAATCCAGGCCGCACGGATGGAGTTCAACAACCACGCCCCAAGCCTACGCGACAGGATGCTTGCAAGCACCGACTTCGTTGGTTCGATGGCAACGCTCGTGGCTCCTTTGACCAACTTCTTCCTCGGGTTGAAACCTGCCAAGGTAGTTCTCGACAAGGTGATGAAGATTGACCAGCACCGCCAGTTCCCTGCTTACGCCGGAAAGAAGTTTGAGACGTGGTTCCACAAGGAAGCAGAGCCCCAACAGCAGGAATACAACCGCTTCGTGAGTTATTTCCACGGCTGCTATGTCAACTACAACTTCCCACAACTTGGCAAGGACTTCGTGAAGATCATGAACGCGTGTGGTTATGGCGTGCGCCTCTTGGAGAAAGAAAAATGCTGCGGCGTGGCACTCATCGCCAACGGACTTCCACAGCAAGCCAAGAAACAAGGTGAGGTAAACATCTCTTCCATGGAGAAAGCCATCAACGACGGCAACGAGGCAGTGCTTACCACAAGCTCGACCTGCACATTCACCATGCGCGACGAATACAAGGACTTGCTGGACATAGACAACAGCAAGGTGCGCAACAGCCTCATGATAGCCACCCGATTCCTCTGTCAGAATATAGACGAAGGAAAGATAAAGCTCGCGTTCCGCAACGACTTCCACAAGAAGGCAGCCTACCACACAGCTTGCCACATGGAGCGAATAGGCTGGAGCGTATATTCCATCCAGCTGTTGAAGATGATTCCAGGACTTGACCTCACCGTGCTCGAAAGCCGTTGTTGCGGCATCTCCGGAACCTATGGATTCAAGAAAGAGAACTACGAGCGCTCGCAGAAGATCGGCGCGCCGCTCTTCGACCAGATTCGCGAAGTGAACCCCGACTGCGTGACCACCGATTGCGAGACCTGCAAATGGCAGATAGAGATGTCGACAGGACTCCCAGTAGAGAACCCCATCTCGCTCCTTGCCCAAGCCATCGACGTGGAGGCCACAAGGAAGCTGAACAAATGACCCGATTCCCATCCTGCCAGCCGAGGAACCACCACGGACGACAGGACGAGAGTTCCATCAAAACCACCAATATATCAAGCCGTTATGACCGCATTCACGAACCCGTGATACGGAACACTAAAAGGAAAGAACAGCACAAAAAAAGGAGTTAAAACATTTGGAGCGTATTGCTTTTTTACCTAATTTTGTCACATGGAATTAGCAAAGTCGCCCTTCATGTTTTTAACTATTACACGACCAACAACAACCAAAACAATCGTCGAAGGACGACATTCTAAAACATAATACAAACTTAAAAACTCAATCACTATGCAAAAGTACATCTTAGCTCTTGACCAGGGAACAACCAGTTCCCGCGCGATCGTTTTTGACCACAGTGGAAAGATTTGCAGTGTTGCACAAAAGGAGTTTACACAGCACTTCCCAAAACCAGGATGGGTAGAGCACGACCCTAACGAGATTTGGTCTTCTGAGGCTTCCGTGATAGCAGAGGCCATATCAGCCATCGACATCAACGGCCTTGACATCGCCGCAATAGGTATCACCAACCAGCGCGAGACCACCATCGTGTGGGATGTCGACACTGAGGAACCAATATACAACGCCATAGTCTGGCAGGATCGCCGTACGGCAGAGTTCTGCGACAAGCTGAAGGCACAGGGTCTCGTGGACAAGGTACGCGAGAAGACAGGTCTCATCATCGATGCTTATTTCAGCGGCACGAAAATCAAGTGGATTCTCGACAACGTTCCTGGCGCACGCGAGCGCGCCGAGAAGGGCAAGCTGCGCTTCGGCAACGTGGACTCTTGGCTCGTCTGGCGCCTTACGCGCGGAGAGATTCACTGCACCGACGTCACCAACGCCAGCCGCACGATGCTCTTCAACATCAACACCCTGCAATGGGACGACGACTTGCTGAAGCTCCTCGGCATTCCTCGCAGCATGATGCCAGAGGTGAAGTCCTCTTCCGAGGTCTACGGCCACACAAAGACCACCATCTTTGCCCACGAGGTGCCTATCGCAGGTATCGCAGGCGACCAGCAGAGCGCGCTCTTCGGCCAGATGTGTCTTGAGCCAGGCTCTATCAAGAACACATACGGCACCGGTTGCTTCGTAATGCTGAACATTGGCGACAAGCCTTTGCTCTCCAAGAACAACCTTCTCACCACCGTGGCATGGAAGATCGGCAACGAGGTGAAATACGCCCTTGAAGGCTCTATCTATGTGGGCGGCAGCGTAGTGCAATGGCTTCGCGACGGTCTCGGCTTCATCAAGAGCAGTGGCGAGATTGAAGAGCTCGCTACATCAGTGCCCGACAGTGGCGGCGTTTACTTCGTGCCAGCCCTGACAGGCCTTGCGGCTCCTTATTGGGATCAATACGCACGCGGCACCATCGTAGGCATCACACGCGGCACCACTCGCGCCCATATCGCACGCGCCGCTCTCGACGGCATCGCATTCCAGACCTACGACATCGCACAGGCCATGGCGAAAGACCTCGGAGCTCCTCTCACGGAATTGAAGGTCGACGGCGGCGCTTCACGCAACAACTTGCTCATGCAGTTCCAGTCCAATCTTCTCGGCGTTCCCGTGGTGCGTCCGAAAATCACGGAGACGACGGCCCTCGGCGCCGCTTATCTCGCAGGTCTCGCAGTGGGCTTCTGGAAAGACATCGACGAGATCAAGAGCCAGTGGCAAGTTGAGCGCACGTTCAACCCTGTTCCCGAGAACGAGGAGATCAAGAACGCCAAGGAAGGATGGGCTGATGCCATCCAGCGCACGTTGACCAACAAATAGACCATTGCGTCCTCGCCTTCCCTCATCGCACCAACCAGGGGGAAGGCAGGATAAGAACCTAAAGGAGGAAAGCATAAAAACTTTATAAACCAAAACTAAATTATTATGGATTATTCTATGACTACACAGTTCCTCATGGAACTCATCGGCACAATGGTGCTCGTGTTATTCGGAGACGGCGTTTGCTGCGCCACCAGTCTGAGCAAGAGTAAAGCCCAAGGAGCTGGCTGGGTCGTCATCACCCTCGGCTGGGGTCTCGCCGTCTGCATGGGTGTGCTCATCGCCGGTCCTTACACGGGTGCCCACCTTAACCCTGCCGTTTCGGTTGGCCTTGCCATTGCCGGCAAGTTCTCATGGGCTGCAGTTCCCGCATACGTTGCTGGCCAGATGATTGGCGGCGTCCTTGGCGGTGTCATCGTGTGGTTGTTCTACAAAGACCACTTCGACGCTACAGAGGACAAGGACACCAAGCTTGGCGTGTTCTGCACGGCTCCTGCCATTCGCAACTACTCAAGCAACTTCATTAGCGAGTTCATCGCCACGTTCATGTTGGTATTCCTCATCGTCGCCTTCGGCACAAAGGGCAACACCTACTGCCCAGAGAGCAACACGTTCGGCCTCTCAGCACTCGGCCCTGTGCCAATCACTTATGTTATCGTAGCTCTTGGCATGTCTCTTGGCGGCACCACAGGATACGCAATGAATCCAGCCCGTGACCTTGCCCCACGTATCGCATACGCCATTTGCCCGATCAAAGACAAGCGCGATCCCGACTGGGCTTACTCTTGGGTTCCCGTCTTGGGTCCTGTGCTCGGCGGCGCCGTTGCCGGTCTCTGCGGCATTTGGCTCATGGGCCTCTAAACACGCGATAACGCGAACTATCAAGAAGCGATAAACACAAAACCATTTTAAGAAAACTCCTATGAGAAACATCGGCAAAATATTATGCCTGGCAGCGATATCCCTTCTTCCTTTGAGCACACAGGCACAAAAAATACACGAGTCTGCCAGTCTGGAGACATCACACCTCTGGCGCGGCCTTGAGGTTGGAAACGGACTGACTTTAAACAACGACGTATCCCTCAGCGACAACAACGACCACTTCAAGATTGGCTTGTGGGGTGGAATGGCCGTTGACGGCGACTACAAGGAGGCTGACGTTTACCTCAACTACAACAACAGCGGCTTCAACATCGCCGTTTGGGACTTGTGGAACTTCTCTGCCGGCATTCCAGGCAACGGAAAATACTTCACTTGGGACGCTCGCAAGACGTCGCACCTGCTCGATGCTGCCATCAGCTACGACTTCGGCGTGAAAGCAGGTTTCCCCCTCACGCTCTCATGGGCTACTCTCCTCGTGGGACGTGACCGTGGTGCATGCAATGAGCAAAACGTGTACTCCACCTTCGTGCAGGCAAGCTATCGCCTCTACGACAGCAAGGATTGGGCTGTAGATGCTTCAGTTGGCGGCATCTTCGCTCTCAACCCATACGACAAGGACAAGTATCCCGGCGAGAACAACAACCTCTACGGAAAGTCAGCCGGCATCAACGACATCCGTCTTGGCGCCACATACAAGCTGAAGATTGGCAAGTATGACATGCCTGTTTCCGCCCAAATGATGTGGAACCCGGAGGCAAGTAAGGCTTACTTCAGGGCAAGCGTAGTGCTCCTCAGCCTGTAGACACATTCCAACACGCTCAATAAAGAGCCTCAGCTTTCGCGAGCTGGGGCTTTTTTCATGCAATATCGTCGG
Organism: Lachnospiraceae bacterium; assembly: GCA_963660075.1. Classification (GTDB taxonomy): domain Bacteria; phylum Bacteroidota; class Bacteroidia; order Bacteroidales; family Bacteroidaceae; genus Prevotella. Next base: position 22,883 of record CAVKWN010000016.1, on the reverse strand, counting down.
AAGCCGCAAACACGAACAACCAATGCGAGGCGAGGCAAGTGTATTACAGTAGGAAGGCAATGTCTTTATGGTGACAAGCCTGCGCTTTCACTATGAAACCACTGCGAAATTACCGTTATTTTGACTGTTAATAATACCTATAAAAGCAATGCTTAGGGAGCATGATTAGAATAAAAAGGTTATCTTTGTAAAAAATAAAAACCATCATCCATGACCAAAGAAGAACGTCATAGTGAAATCATGGACAACCTGCTAAAGCAAGGCTCCATACAAGTAACCGAGCTGGCCGACAACCTGCAAGTCTCGTCTGTTACCATCCGCAAGGACCTTACCAATTTGGAGAAAGAGGGCAAGCTCTACCGCAGCCACGGCAGGGCGATACTCATAAACCCCTTCACCAACAACCGCACGGTGACGGAGAAGGAGAAGCTCAACATGGATGAGAAACGGCTTATCGGAATAGAGGCCGCCAAACTGATAACACCCAACGACTCCATTGTCTTGGCCTCAGGCACCACCATCCATGCCTTGGCGAGAAACATCCACCCGGAAAGTCGCCTCACCGTTGTCACCGCCTCGCTGCAAGTGGCAGAGGTCTTGGCGCCGCTCGACAACGTTGAGCTTATCCAGCTCGGCGGCATAGTGCGCCATACCAGCCTCTCGGTGGTGGGCAAATATGCCGAAATGATCCTGTCGGGATTCTCGTTCAGCAAGCTGTACCTCGGCGTCGACGGCATCGACCTTGAGTTTGGCATCTCCACGACCGACATGCGTGAGGCCGAGATAAACCGCACCATGATGCACACGGCACAGAAGACCATCGTCCTGGCAGACAGCACGAAGTTCGGACGGCGAGGGTTCGCCAAGATAAGCAACATCGAAGACGTCGACATGATCATCACCGACAACCGCCTCCCCGTGCCAATACGCCAACAAGTAGAGGCAATGGGCATCGACATAGTGACCGTAGACGAATAAACCACAAGAATCACCCAACACCATAATACATTATCAGTATGAAAATACCTTCGGAATTTGACCCCATAAGGCCTTATGAGCCCGAGGAGCTTCCAGCAGTGTACGACAAGCTACTTGCTGACAAACTGTTCCAACAAGTTGTAGCATACCTCTACCCCAACGTGCCCTTGGAAATCGTGGCAAAGAAAATGCACGCGTGCAAGACCAACATCGACTTCCAACGAAATTTCTGCTATGGCATACTGCAGAAGCTCATTGGCGAGCAAAGCAACGGCATCGACACGAACTTCTACAACGTGGACATACACAAGCGCTACACCTTCGTGAGCAACCACCGCGACATTGTACTCGACTCAGCGTTCCTCGACAAGGCATTGTTCGACACGGGCTTTGCCACCACCTGCGAGATTGCCATAGGCGACAACTTGCTGCAGCTCGACTGGGTTCGCGACCTGGCACGAATCAACAAGACCTTCACCGTGGAGCGCGCGTTGAAATCGAGCGAGATGCTTCGCGCCAGCAAGCGCATGTCTGAATACATGCACTTCGTCGTATCACAGAAGAACGACAACATTTGGATAGCGCAGCGAGAGGGACGCGCCAAGAATTCCAACGACCTCACGCAACCCGCCATACTCAAGATGATGGCCATGGGTGGCGAGGGCACCATCATCGACCGTCTCACCCAGCTCCACATCGTGCCATTGGCCATAAGCTATCAATATGACCCCTGCGACTATCTCAAGGCGCGCGAATACCAGTTGCGACGCGATCTGCCTTATTGGAAGAAGTCGCCAGGCGACGACCTGGAAAGCATGAACGTGGGCATCAAGGGATTCAAGGGACACATACACTACAGCTGCGCCCCATGCATAGACGACTGGTTGCAGACCGTGAACCAAGAGCAGCCGCGCAACAAGATGTTTGAGGAGATTGCCGAGCATATCGACCATGAGATACACCGCAACTACCTCCTCTATCCGCAAAACTACATCGCCCTCGACATGATTCAGAACACGAAGATGTATTCTGAAAACTACACACAGGAAGACTACGACAATTTCGAGGAATATATCGCCAGCCGCCTTGCCCTCATCGACATCGAGAACAAGGACGAGGCTTATTTGCGTCGCTGTCTCCTCACGCAGTACGCCTACCCCACCCGCAACTATCTCACGGCAACGGAGTCTACGGGGAGGCTGAAGCAGTTTTTCAGCAAGTTCAACTTCGCGAAATGATAAACGCCCCACTTTATATGACATTGACGAAATTCTTTCATAGCATGGCATTGGTGGGGCTTCTCCTTCTTTTCCCGTCTTGCTCCAACACCGCATACGAAGAGGGCGACTCCAGCCTCAGCTATCTGCGCACCGACTTCGTGGATGCCGTGACCGACAGTCAGGCTAAGCTCGCCTCGGCAACCACCGACGACAATGTGAAGCTGACCTTCTCGCAGCCTCTGCAAACAAGTTGGAACAACAAAGCCGACACTCTTTGCCGCGTCTTGCTCAACTATAATATGTATGCCAACGGTGTTGACTCCAATGTCGTTGAACCATTGGCAGCAAAGATGGTCTATACGCTCAAGCCGGCAGACCCGTCAAAGCAGACATTGACAGCTACCGACCCCGTGAGCTTTGTCAGCGCATGGAAGAGCAAGAACGGCAATTACGTCAACCTCCGCATTGGCTTGAAAACGGGTCAAGCCAGCGGAGATGACCAGAAGCAGAGCATTGGGTTGGCTCTCGACAGCACCGTGGTGAGCAACGAGACACCCACCTATTGCCTGAGGTTTTTGCACAGTCAAGGTGGCGTGCCCGAGTATTACACCACAGACGTTTATGTCAGCATACCCATAAAACAAATGACAACCGGCAGCAAGGTGCGGTTGTCATTGAATACTTACAACGGATTGATTGTCCGCGAGTTCACAAAGTGAAATCTAAGTTCAAAGGCTCTCTAGCACTCGCTTAAGCACCACCTCTGCAGAGATCTCGCGATTGGCGGCCTCTGGTATTACAAGGCTGTGATCGCTCTCTATCACGTCGTCGGTCACGATGAGTCCACGGCGCACGGGCAGGCAGTGCATGAAATAGCCATCGTTTGTCCACGACATGTGCTCCGCGTCTATCGTCCATCCCATGTCCTTGCTCAATATCTCACCATATTGTGCCGGACTCTTTACGCCTGGGCAGCTCCAGTTCTTGGCATACACGAAGTCGGCACCTTCAAGAGCCTTCTTCTGGTCGTATTCCACCTTGGCATCGCCCACGAACTTCGGGTCAAGCTCATAACCCTCGGGTTGCGTCACCACGAAATCAACATCGGCCTTGTTCATCCACTGTGCGAAAGAGTTGGGCACCGCCTGAGGCAAGGCACGGCAATGAGGAGCCCACGTCAGCACCACCTTCGGGCGGGCATGGTCGCGCTTGGTGGCAGCATTGCCTTGCAGCTCAGCCCATTTCTCGTTTATCGTTATCAAGTCGGCAAAGGCCTGCAAAGGATGCACCGTGGCAGTCTCCATCGCTACCACAGGCTTGCCCGAATATTTCACAAACTGGTTCACAATGGTCTCGGCGTAGTCGTAGTCGCGGTCTTTCAAGCCTGCGAACGAGCGCACGGCTATTATGTCGCAATAGCTGCTCATCACGGGAATGGCCTCCAGCAAATGCTCGCTCTTGTCGCCATCCATGATGACCCCGCGCTCAGTCTCCAACTTCCACGCGCCTGCGTTCACGTCGAGCACTATCACGTTCATGCCCAAGTTCATCGCCGCCTTTTGCGTGCTCAATCGAGTGCGCAAGCTGTTGTTGAAGAATATCATCAGCAAGGTCTTGTTCTTGCCCAACTCTTGATAACCGAAACGGTTGGCCTTCACTTCCTGTGCCTCAGCGAGAGCTGCTTTCAAGTCGCCAAGGTCTTCCACATTAAAAAATGTCTTCATTTTTTTATTTCGTTTTTAATTTAAATTCCTCATTCTCCCCTCTTCACTCTTCACTCCTCATTCTTCACTCTTCCCTCTTCATTCTTCCCTCTTCGTTCTTCACTTACCCCCTCGTCTGTCCATTTCCAGTGATCAACCATTTGTAAGTGGTGATTTCCTCCAATGCCATAGGACCTCGGGCACCCAACTTCTGCGTGCTGATACCTATCTCGGCACCAAGCCCGAATTGCGCTCCATCGGTGAAGCTTGTAGGGGCATTTACGTAGACGCAAGCGGCATCCACCATCGCCTGAAACTTCTTCTGGGCTTCTTGATCGTCAGAGACAATACTCTCGCTGTGTCCACTTCCATAGGCGGCTATGTGGTCGAGAGCCTCTTCTTCCGATGCCACGGTCTTGATGCCCATCTGCATGCTGAGCCATTCGGTATTCCAAATGCTCTTCAGGTTGGGGTCATCAGCCTTCATCCTCTGTTCGCTTTCCTCAGCCTTATATAATAATGTGTCGGGATAGTGGCTCTTCAATGCTTCGTAAGCCTTAGCGTCGGCATGAATCTTCGTCTCTTTCTTGGCAAGGTCTTCGCATAGTCTTGGAAGGTCGTCCAAACGGCTTTCATGTATCAGCAAGCAGTCGAGCGCATTGCATACGCTCACCCTTCTGCACTTGGCGTTGGCGACTATGCGCTTGCCCATATCCAAGTCGCCAGCCTTGTCGAAATAGCAATGCACCACACCGGCACCAGTCTCTATCACGGGCACCTTGGCGGTGTCGCGCACAAAGCTGATGAGTTTCTTGCCGCCACGGGGTATGCAGAGGTCTATGTAGCCCACGGCGTTGAGCATCTCGCCTGTCGCCTCATGTGTTGCCGGGAGGAGCGTCACCACGTCGGTGCATACGCCAAACGATGCCAACACCTTGTGGATAAGCGCGACACTCGCCATGTTGGACGCGTTGGAGTCCTTTCCGCCTTTCAGCACACACGCGTTTCCACTTTTGAAACAGAGCGAGAACACGTCGAATGTGACATTGGGGCGCGCCTCATATATCATGCCTATCACCCCGAAAGGAACGCTCACCCTTTGCAGATGCAAACCATTGTCGAGGGTCTTGTCCTTGAGAACTCTTCCCAAGGGTGAGGGCAAGGTGCTCACATGCCGCATGTCCAAGGCAATGTCCTGCAGCCGTTGTTCCGTGAGTTGCAACCGGTCGCGCATCGGATTAGCCTCGTCCATCTTGGCCAAGTCCTCGGCATTGGCTTTCAAGAGCGTGGGCGTATTGGCCACGATGGCATCAGCCACCGCCTGGAGTATTTCGTTACGCTTGTCATCTGTCAGCAACCCCAAGGTCTTGCTTGCAGCCTTCACCTTTCTGAAAGTCTCTTTCAGTTCCATTCCTTATCTCCTTCTTCTTATAGTTATAAGACTTTTCGCGGGCAAAGATAAGTATAAACATTGACAAATGCAACGATTATGCAACAAAATGAATGTTTTTAGAGCGCAAACGCATTGTTATGCAGAAGCCGAAAAGCAATACCTGTCTCTCGGTTATTTGTTTCAAGCCATTTTTCTTGCGTCTACTTGTATTCCTTTGGCGAAGTGCCAAATTCCTTGATAAAACACTTGGTGAAGTATGATGCACTGCTGAAGCCCACTTGATACATAACCTCCGAAACGGTAAACCTGTCTTGTTTCAGAAGTGCGGCAGCCCGTTGCAATCTCCGTTTGCGAATGAAGCTAACGGGAGTCTCGCCAGTGAGCAACTTCAGTTTCCTATAGAGCTGTTTTTGGTCCATGCCAATCAGATCACAAAGTTTGGTGACATTGAATTCCTCTGAATGCATATTAGAATTTATCAAACTGACAACCCGCTCCATGAGTTCCTCGTCGCTTGTCAAAGACGGTGCTTCTTCGACAACCGACGTAATGCTCTCTATGCGCACATTCTGCTCAATGGCTTTGCGCCTGTTCAGCAATTGCACAATGTGCAACTGCAGTTTCCGAAGGTCAAAAGGCTTGGGCATGAACACGTCAGCGCCACTGCGTATGCTTTTCAACTCTGTTGTGGTATCGTCTTTTGCCGTCAACATTATAATGGGAACCAGAGACGTTGAATGATTGCCCCGAATGCGATGACACAATTCCGTGCCGTCGATGCCCGGCATCATCTGGTCGGTAATCACTATGTCAGGAATCATGGTCTCCAGCGATGCCAAGGCATCTTCGCCACTTTGCGCGGTTATACACCGATACGAAGATTCCAATGCCGTTATCAAGAAATCAAGTATCTCTCGGTTGTCGTCTACAATCAAGACTGTCGGCTTGTCAGAAGCGCCGGCATTGTTTTCTTCTTCCGTAGCAGCAACAGATGTAAAAGGCAGGGTTATGGTCACCTTGAGCCCGTCTCTGTTCTCCACCTTCGCCTCACCGCCGTGCATCTCCACATATTTCTTTACGACAGACAAGCCGATGCCTGACCCCTCGCGTGAATTTTGCCCTTTATAATAGCGGTTGAAGATTTTCGGGAGGTCATTATTGGGCACGCCCGGACCATTGTCGTTGATAAAGACAATGGCTTTTGAGTGTGCTTCCTCTACGCGGACCACTATTTTTCCTTTTCCGTCTTCCACATATTTCAATGCGTTAGACAGGACATTGCGTATTACCATCTGGATCTTGACCACATCAATATCCATCAGCAAAGAGCCTTCGGGCAATTCCCTGACCATGCTTATGTTCCTTTCTTTTGCCAGAGCCGCGAACTCTTCAACACACCCGGCGACGACACTGCACAGATCAACGCGTGAAGGAAGTATCTGGTCTTCCCCCTCAGCCTCCAACTGTTTGAAGTCGAGAATACGGTGTATCAGTTCGTTCAACCGAAGGGCGTTGCCATGAATAAGTTTGAGATTATCCCTGAGCCTTGCGTTCGATGTCTCCGACAACAACTTTTCCAATGGTGCGACAATCAGGCTCAGCGGGGTTTTCAGCTCGTGCGACATATCGACGAAGAAATCCATCTTGTGCTGGGTAAGCGACATCACCCGCTCGCGCTCACGCTGTTCAAAAAGGGCCTGCTCGTGCCGTTTATAGCGATTCTGTATCAGCCAGGCAATTACGACAATGGCGAACAAATAGAACATACACGCCCACCATCTGAAGTACCATGGGTATGGAACAGAGAGGACGTATTCGGTCATCGAACCGTCTTCATGGTCAGCGTCGGTAGTCAAGTACAGTTTATAGTCTCCCCCGGAAAGGTGCGACAGCATGATCCTGTTCGACCCGTTTGGCAGAGAATGCCACTCGCCGTTTCTGCCAATCTTGTACCAAAATACCTCCGCGTTTTTCCTGTCATACGCAAAAGTCGCCAAGTTGAGCACAATGTCCTCGCGGTCATCCAGTTCTATTACATTATTATATCTTGGAACGCAGTTGGCGACCTCTGACTCACCGACCATTACCGACGAAACGAACACCTTGGAGTGTGTTACCGTCTTGGGTTGTATATGTAGATTCTGTCTGCATACAAGGTCTTCCCCACCCCACAGAATGGATTCGTCACCTGGCACATACACGCCTGCAGTAAAACTATTTCCGGCGTTATTGAAAGAATGTATCGAACCGTCTGTCGTGTTAACATAAAACAGTCCGTTGGAAGTAGACATCCACAAACGTTTGTTTTCATATACAAACGCCTGTATCATGCCATCCTTGACATAAAACCCCGTTTCTTCCTTTATGTTTTTCTCAGTGTCGTAGCTGTATAACCGTCCTTGTATATCGAGCCACAGTTTGCCATCGGCAAGGATCATGTTGTCTATAAATATCTTCTGCCGAAGCTTGCACTTCATCGTGTTAGTGTCGATTGCTACAAGGCCTTTGCTGGTATATGCCCACAACACGCCCTTCTCGTCGGGGAAGAACCTGTAGATGGTATTTACCATTTCGTCATGATGTCTAAACGGGCTTTCCTTCATCGTGAATTTGCCACCCGATGCCAGCAACGATTTCTTGTCAACAACATAAAGCCCTCCCATATAAGTTGCTATCCATAGTCTTCCCGCAACATCTTCATAGATATCGTAAGCCCAATTCGAGTATCTGCCTTTCGAGTCTGTCAACACGTAGTATTTGAACTCATTGCATTTAGGGTCATATCTTGCAACGCTTGCGTCTGTCGCTATCCATATATCCTTGTCGCGGTCTTCATAGACACACCTTATCACACTCTTCTTCAGCCCACTGCCAACCTTGAACCATGTTGTGTTGCCAGGGGTTATATGCAGCAGTCCGTTGTCGCCGCCCAACCACCTTCCACCCCTTGAATCGACAAGAATCCTTGTGATGACATTGCCGTCACGCGAATGGGTCAGCGAAGGAAGGGGGATCGTCTCGAAGATGTTTCCCGATTGGGTAACGGCAATTCCCCTGTCTGTGGCTATCCAGACGAGGTCACCATCGCAGAGTATCTGGTGGATGGTGTTGCTCGGAAGACCGTTCCGGGGTGATGAAGCATCATGGTCTATTGTCTGGATGTTGCCAGATTGAGGATTCAAGATCTTCAAACCAAACTCAGTAGCCAAGAGGAGCTCGCCGGATGGTGATGGCACAATCTGGTTGAAGGTGCATCCTGTGCTGACGGTTGATGTCCGTGCGCTTTTATAATCGTGACGAAGCAGGCCATGCTCCGTGCCTATCCAAAGACTCTCCCTCTGCTTGTCATGCCATACGGCATAAACATTGTCTTCAACGCCCGCGTCTTGTATTCTTCCATGCGAATCTATCCATGCAAGGCCATGATAATGGGCGATATACACTCGGCCAGGCGCAAGCCCGAACGAAAAGATGATGTCATTCTTCTTGCCACCAAGCAGGTCAAGATGCCGCCACGAATGCTTTTTCAGGTTCAGGCAGAACAGCCCATGCGACTTTGTCCCGACATACATCGTGCCATTGTAACATGCCAGAGAGCGAACCTCTCCGGTAGATGGCACATTTTTGTATGGTGAGACCAGCTTTTCCGTTCTCAGGTTTAGCCATTTCAAGCCACCGTCCCCACCGATACAAAGGGTTTCGTTGTCTATAGCCACAACAGCATGATAATTGCCTTCGAATAGCCGTCGGACATTATAGCCATCATACGCAAACAGCCCGCGCCTTGTTGCAAACCACATCATCCCTTGCGAGTCTTTGTAGATATGTTCCACGACGTTGGCCTCGTATGGAAGGGAGATATTGTCAAACTGTATCGGTCTGACCTCAAATGTATACGAGGCTGCTGGCAACAACGTTAATATTGTTGCTAACAATAATGTCCAAAGTCTGAGTCGAATGGCAATCATGTTGCAAAATTAGGAAAAAATCAGAACGCCCATGCCTCTTGCCAGGCAATTTTGGGGACAGCCTGCTCAAAACGCAATGGCAACCATAGATAACGCGAATCGGGCAGGTCTGTTTTCTTCCAACGGTCAAAAAGCGCTATGTACAATCCCGGCTGGCCTATGACAGGCTGGACGTATGTACTCTGCCCATAGAATGTCTTGTCAGCGTCCTTTCCCACACACGGGTTGCCCAATGATTTCCATTCTCCAAGCATGGAGTCGGCTACAGCCACGTCGGCAACGTTAGGATCCCATCCCGAGCAGCCAGAAGTGAGAAGGTAGTACTTTCCCTGATGCTTGAACACCGCTGGAGCCTCACGAAATTTCTTCTCAAAGTTTCGGGTGAATGTTTTGGTAGGCTTCAGATAGTCGTCTGTCAACAGATGAACATACATGGTGGCATTGTCCTCCGCGGAACATATCTGGTAAGCCCTTCCGTCATCATCGACAAACAAGGTCTGGTCGCGGCTCATCTCACCATTCGGTCTGAAACTGCCCAAATAGGTAAACGGTCCGACGGGAGTGTCTGATACCGCCACGCCTGCGCTGGCCTTTGAATAGTCCGCACTGTCGATGTGCATCCACATGACAAACTTGCGCGTCTTGGCATTGTAGACAACCTTAGGACGCTCCACCACTTTCGAGAAGTGAAGGTCATGAAGGGAGTCCGTTTTCTCCGCACTCAAGGCAAGTCCCTCAAAATGCCAGTTCAGAAGGTCTTTGGAGGAATAGCAACTTACTCCTGTCACATTGGTGCGGTAGCATTCCCATGTTGCCCATTCGGGCAACATGGTTTCACCTTGTTTGTACTCACCATACCAATAATATGTCCCGTCGTGGTAGAGCAATCCTCCACCGTGGGCATTGATAACATTGTTCTCGTCATCAAGCCAAACACGGCCAGGACGAAACTTGTCGTTGCCTTGCGCCTTGCAGCCCAAGGAAAGCATTGCCAGTACGGCCAATAAGAGGGTTCTCATTTTCTTTGTGATTTTTAAAATCAGTTTTTAAACGCATCCAAGGCAACCGTGGGCGCCCCATTCTCAAAGCATCCCTTTTTATAGCCGTCGTTATATCCCGCTGGTGCTTGAGGCTCCCAATAGAAGATGCCCTCCAAGTGGCCTGTGGCCTGGCCTTTAGCGATGAGCGAAGCAATGCAGTCGCGACATTCCTCTGCCTGGTCATAGTCCATGCCAAACTCACAAAGCATCACGGGCTTTCCGTATGTGTTGAAAAGTGTCGTTATATTGTTGATGCAACTGGTGACATATTCAGCCGACTTGCCTTTCTCCGGGTATAGCGACATGCCGATAACGTCGTATTTACCGCCATTGTTCTTCATGTAGTTGAAGATATATGTGTAAAGGCCAAGATTGTCGCCACTATCGAGATGCACTATTACCTTCGCGTCAGGAAAGACCGCCTTCACCGCGTCGTAACCCGCATTGGTCAACTCGGCATAGTTGCTGCCGTTTGTCGTGCTTCCCAAGGGCCACAGCATCCCGGTGCGGGTCTCGTTGCCTATCTGTACCCATTCAGGAGTTACATTAAACGCCTTGAGCTTATTGAGCATTGTGCTGACATAATCTGCCACGGCACTCTTCATCTGCGCCAGGTCATAATCGGCCCAAGCGGCAGGAGTCTGTTGGTGACCCGGATCAGCCCAAGTGTCGCTGAAATGGAAATCTATCATCACACGGAGCCCAAGTGCCGTTGCCCGGCGAGCCTTCGCCAGCACGTCGTCCATGTTGCTCCATCCTTCCGTTGGGTTGACCCAGACACGCAGGCGAATGGCATCCACATTGCAATCATCCCTCAACAACTTCATGCAGTCGGTCGCGACTCCTGCCTTGTTGTTGAACGTATAGCCCTCGCTCTCCATCTGGGTGAGCCAACTCACGTCGGCTCCCCTTGCAAACATGCCAGCCTCTACAGGCGTCACCTCTTGCTGACGCGGCTCGGTGACGGGACTCTCCTGCGTGCACGATGCCATCACACAAGACATAAACATAAATGATGCTATCACACCAAAGAGACGAGAGGCACCGACCTTCATATTCTTAATCATAACCATGTCGTTTTTATTCTGTTAATGTATATGTACACTTACACAGGTCAACGGTGAATGTATAAGTCTTTCCTACTTCCCATCCCTTAGGATTGCCGTCTTCCTTCTTCGACCACCTCAGCGAACCGTCCTTGTAGGTGCCGAACATATAGTCCCAAGACCCGTTCATCAGGATCTGAACGCCCCACGGGGTTTCAGCAGTTGCCTTGACGCGTGCCGTATACACACCCACTTGGTTGGGATCGGCAGTCATCTCTATCAAGTCCCAATTGTCGTTGAATCCCGTGCACGACACAGTCGTAATAGGCTCGTTCATGCCGTACCAATACGACATCCATCCGAGTGACGCTATCGTCACATAGAGTCCCTTTCCCGGAGCCTGGATGTTGGTGTCGTCGGTACCGTCGAGGGTCAGTTTCCATTCTGACGTGCTTGGGTCTTGGTTGACATGATCCCATCCCTGATATTCCTTCGAGAAGTAGTAGCCCCATGAGCAGTTGAAGTTGACAGCCGCGGCATAGCAGAGATTCTCCTCATCGTAGAGGGTCAGGTACTGGTCGTATTTCCATGTGTCATCATTGCCAAGCACGTAAAGCTTCTGTTGCACTTCAACAGGCGTTTCGCTGCCTTCCGTCACTTCACATTTCCATTCCTTTGGATCATCAAGGTCGAGCACCAACGACACCTCGCCGGTCGTAGGCACGTTGACAGTGATGTTGGATGCAGTCTGACCGAAAGTCAACTTGCCACCGTCCATTCCGAAAGCCACGGGAGTGCTTATTGCCGCAGCGTCGTCGGTACCGGTTTGGGAGTTATACTGGCTACCCGTTCCGGCAATCTGGATGTTTGCCGTTCCGGTCTTTGTCGCGGCAAACGAAAGCGACCACCTGTTGGTCTTGCGATCGTAAGTCATCTCACCGTTGATGTCACCACTGACCGTGAGTGATGGAATATAGAGCGCGGACCATTCCTGACGCACGGTGTTCACCACGGTATAGTAGCACCCCGATTGGCCAGGATACCAGAAGTTCCAGTGCAGGTCATTGCTGCTGATGACAAACGGTTTTCCATCACCATCGTCACCGATATTACCCCATTTCACACCGTTTCCTTCTTGCAACCACCAGTTGTACCAGCCGCTGGCGCCGAGGAAACCGCTGTAGATACCGTCAGAATTTGGGGAAGCAAGCAAATTGCCCGTATCGCTTCCGCTGGCATCAAGCACGAATCCGAGCGTCATGTCAATGCTATATGGCGTCACTTGGATCTGGTAGACATTGCTATACTGAGCGTCCACATTATTTGCAAGGACAGAGCGCATGCGTATATATAATGTGGAGGCCACTTCGCTCTCCAGCCCCACGCGTCCGACGAGGGAGTTCAGGCTCTCCGCCGTCAGCTGCATTGACGTGCTGCCCGACTCTGTCAGCATCTCTATTGGAGACTCAAAGCCTGCAGTGCTTGAGAATTGAAGGGTGTTTACCACCGCGCCCACAGGTGCCTGCACCCTTTCATCGTTCGTTGTCAGCCTGCTGTTGTCAGTCCAGTTGAGCGTCAGTGCCAGGCCATTGGTATGTTCCTTGTCGATGACCACGTCGCCAGAGCCGCTAAGCTCCACGGGCTGCGCCCCGCTTGTGGTGATCATGTCACCGTCTCTATCGCACGCTGTCAGCGACACGGCAGCCAGGAGCGACGCAAAGATATATTTTAATGTTTTCATTGCTATCAATAATTTTCGTTCTTCAGATTCGGATTTGCGGAAAGCTCTGCCGTTGGAATGGGATAGACATTGTACTTGCTTGCCGTGGAGCGTCCGTCCACGACACCGCCTTTCCACTGCCACTTGTAAGCTCCGCCGGAGAATTGACCATAACGAATGAGGTCTGTACGGCGGCAACTCTCCCAATAGAGTTCACGCGCGCGTTCGTCGAGGATGAACTGGAGCGTCAATTGAGCCTCATTGATGTTGCCGTCTGTGTTTCCGTAGGCACGCTGGCGTATCTTGTTCACATAGTCCAACGCCTCGGCACGGGTCGCGCCTTTTCCGCCACGTAGGACACTTTCGGCCAGCATCAGATAGACATCAGCCAGACGGAACACGGGGTAGTCGATGTCCGCGCCCACGGCACCCGTATTCGACGCAGCCTCTCCGGTATCCGTCAGATTGGAGTATTTCTCACCGAAGTATCCCTGGCTCTGGTCGTCGATAGCCTTGGTGAGCCATTGCTCCTGGCCGTCGGTATAGAACATATAGCGACTGTCGGCAGTTTCGTTGCCCGCAAACAAAGCAGGTAATTCTCCACGGACACGGAACATGCCCCAGCCGCTTGTAAGACCATATTTGGCAGGATCCTGTGAGCTGGAGTTTCCACACTCGCCACAGACAATATAGGTTGTCGCGCCCCAGGAAACCGTGTTCACGGCATCCACGACAAACGGGAAGATAATCTCGTTGGTGCGTTTGTCATTGTCCGCGTTGAACAGTTTTCCATAGTTCTCTTCAAGGGAATAGCCCGCATTCATCACCTTCTTACAGTAGGTGATGCAGTCCGTGTAGTGGTCGCCCGAGCCATAGACCTCCGCGTTCAGGTAGAGCTTGGCAAGCAAAGCCCAGGCCGCGCTCTTGGAAGCACGCCCATACTCGGCTGAAGACGCATCGAGAAGTCCGTCGGCGCTTATTTCCTTCAGTTCCGACTCAATATAGCTGAACAGCTGACTGTTGCCATATCGTTCCGGAATATACGAGCCTACGCCCATTGTCTCGTCGACGAACGGGCCTTGGCCAAACAGGTCGAGAACATAATAGTAGGCCAGCGCGCGGAGGAAACGTGCTTCCGCACGGTAAGCCTGAAGGTTCGCGTTGCCTGAGACCGCAGACTCCGTGGCATGACCGAGAAACTCGTTGCAGAGCGCGATCGTGTAATACGCGCGATAATAGGTGTCAGCCACCCAGGGGTCGTTGGCGTCCCATGTCATGTATGTGAGATCCTCTATCTTGTCGCCAGAAAGCCATGTGCCAGCAAGCTCATCGGTCGGACATTCCTGGAGGTTGAAGTAGCCACGCAGGAAGTCGTGGCCGTTGTTGCTGGAAATGTCGGCATTGCCACCGCCCTGCTCCTGGCCAACAATCACGAACGACGCATAGAGCTTGGCCAATGCCATCTTGTATCCTTCTTCTGAGCCATACACGACATCCGCGGTGGTCTGGCTGTCGGTGTGAGGCTTTTGGTCCAGGTCGCCCGTGCAGCTCATTAGGGCGCAGGCTGCTAATAATGATATATATATCTTTTTCATGTTGCTCGTTTGTTTAGAAATCAAGTCCGACAGTAAGTGAATAAATTCTTGGACGAGGATAAACGCTCATGTCGATACCGCCCTGGTTCTCCGGATCCACGCCTGTATAGTTTGTGATGGTAAACACGTTCTGTACCATCAATGACGCGGTCAAGGAGAACCATTTGCTGATCTTCCCGAAATTATACGACAGCTGGACGTTGTCCATCTTCAGGAACGAGGCGTTCTCCACATAGTAGTCGCTCTCATACTGACGCTTTTGGAAACGGGTCTTCAGATAGCTGCTGTTCAATCGGTTCAACTGATAATCGTTGTACGACATGGTTTCCCAGGCTCCCGTGTTCATTGCCATGCCATTATACAGATAGTTGCCTATGTTGGCACGGAGCGAGGTGCTGAGGGTCAGCTTTTTCCATCGGATGGATGTGGAGAAGCCAAGAATCCAGTCGGGCGCGGGAGAATGGTAGTGGTAGAGGTCGTTAGAGTCCACGGTGCCGTCACCGTTGAGGTCTGCATAGAGACCCTCTATCGGCATTCCCTTCTCGTCATAGATTTGCTTGTACACATAATAGCTATACGGCTCGTAACCCTCGGAGAGCACCTGCACATAGTGTGACTCGATGGCGCCGGTAAGCGTATTTGGTGATTCTGCCAGCTCGTTCAGTCGGAGGTTCGTTATCTCGTTGCTCTGGTAAGTGGCATTGGCGCTGAGGTCCCATTGCCAGGTGTCGGTCATGACAGGAGTGGCATTGATTGAAATCTCATAGCCCTCGCTCTTGATGTTGCCCACATTGCTCAGCATCTGCTTGTTGAAGTTTGTTCCGGCGGCAACGGGAACCGTGGCCAACAGGTTTTCCGTCTTGCGGTTGTAATAGTCGAACGAACCCGTCACCCTGTCGCCGATGATGCCGAAGTCAAAACCGAAGTTCCATGCCTTGGTGGTCTCCCATGTAAGGTCGCTGTTGTATGCCGACGGACGATAGGTGTGGATCGGCTTTCCGCCGAACATATAGTAAGCCCCACTTTGACTCTCTGTATAGAGAGGCAGGTAGCTGTAATTGGCAATTCCGTCTTGCTGACCTGTCACGCCATAGCTTGTCCTAAGTTTCAAGTTGTTGAACACGGGCTTCAAAGCCTTGAAAAACTTCTCCTCGGAGACGCGCCATCCAAGAGCCACCGACGGGAATGACCCCCAACGGTTGTTCTTGCTGAAACGGGAAGAAGCGTCGCGGCGGACACTGGCAGACAGAAGGTATTTGCCATCGAAACTATAGTTTACGCGACCATAGTAGGAAAGAAGGACGTGCCGCTGGTCATCTGCAGCAGACGCGGCCTGCTGCTCTGCCGGGGTCTTGTCGTTCAACTCCAGATAGGCAGCGTTTGTGTATTTCCAAAACTGGTAGTCGTAACCCGCTGTCACGTCGACATTGCTCTTTATCTTGTCAAAATACTTGCTATAATTCAGATAGAATGTCAGCAGGCGATTGTTGTTTTTCTGCGGGCCATAGCCGTAATTTCGTCCTCCGGTATTGTAATACTGATAAGCCTCCTTGGGAACATATATCTTTCCCTGGCCCTTTGACCAATCATAACCCAAGGTCAGATGCGCGTGGAGATCAGGCAGGAAATGCATGCTGTAGTCAGCGTCAAAACTTCCAACCACGCGATAGACGTCAGATGTTGAACTGTAGTTGTTGAGGAGCCCGACAGGGTTGCCGGTCGCTCCGGTAATAGGCACGCCGTTGGCATCCACAGCCTCGTAGTATCCCAAGAACGCGTCAGAGCCGGAATAGACAGGCGAACATGGATTGTGGGTGGCACCGCCCCAGATGGCATTGGTGTTCGCGAAGCGTGTGTCGCTATAAGTTCCCTTCAGGTTGACATTCAACTTCAAGTGGTTGTCCAGCAAGGTTGGCGTCAGTGACAGGCTGCCGGTGTAGCGGGTCATGTTGTCGGTCTTCAAAATACCATCCTGGTTGTTGTAACCTAAAGACAGACGATAAGGAAGGGTTCCCACCTTGCCTGAGATGCCCACGTTATTGTCCGTGCCAAAGGCTGTCTTGAAGATCTCGTTGTTCCAGTCGGTATTCACATTGTCGTTGAGCAACGACTTCTGGCGGTCAGTGCCATAGGTTTTGACGAGACTGTACATCTCGTCACGGCTTATCATGTCGGCAGTCTTGGTGCGTGTCTGCAACGAATTGGTGGTGGAGAAACTTATCTTCGGCTTCTTCGAGTCGGAACCTTTCTTGGTCGTGATAATAATGACACCGTTTGACGCCCGCGAACCATAGATGGCAGTTGACGACGCGTCTTTGAGGATGGTCATGCTCTCAATGTCGTTGGGGTTAATAAGGCTTAGGAAATTGCCGCTGCCACTCACGCTGCCGCCAACCTCCATGGGCACACCGTCGAGCACGATCAGTGGGTCATTGGAAGCGTTCAGCGAAGCGCCTCCACGGATACGGATCGTGCTACCCGCTGATGGCGAGCCACCACCGTTGACGATCTGCACACCACTCACCTTACCGTTGATCAACTGTTCCGGTGAATTGATCACTCCTTGGTTGAAGTCCTTGCTGCTGACATTGGAGACGGAACCCGTAAGGTCGCTCTTGCGCTGCACGCCATAACCGATAACCACCGTTTCCTGAAGCACGTTTTGGTCAGCCTCCATACGGATGTTCAAACGGCCAGACGCTGGAATCTGGATAACCTTCGTCTTGTAACCCACATAAGAGACCTTGACGCTCTTTGCCGCGCCGCTCAATTGCAACGAGAAATTACCGTCAAAGTCGGTAACGGTACCCTTGGAGGAGCCTTCCTCCACGACCGTGGCGCCGATGAGTCCTTCTCCGGTTTCGTCCTGCACCGTTCCTGTCAATGTCTTGCCACCTTGGGCCAACGACACCAATGGGAAGAGTATCCATAAAAACAGGATACTATAATAGTGCTTCCTTGTGAAAATTGAAGTATACCACATATTATATTTGTTTTTAGGTTTTAAAATCTTGGTGCAAATTTGCCCAATTATCGGTATATTTCAAAATCCATTTCAGACAAAACGTTGTCCATTTTAGACATGGCGCGAATATGCGCTAACTTTTGCCCATCGCGGGTTCGCCGACCATGGAAAGGAGCATGGAATAGAGGTTAGCCGCTCCTGCCAAACACAAAAAAAACAGGGATTGCTTCGCGGCCGATGCCGCTCCGCTCACCCTGGGCTGAGATTATAACGCCCTCGCTGGGGACTAAGCACAAAGAGGTCTACTCTTTGGCATAGAGCTGCAAGGCTATGCGCTCGCTGCGTGTGCCTTCCTTGACGGTGGCAAAACACTGGCGGTAGCCACAGGCACGCAGCAGACGGCGCGTCTGGGCATCGGGCTCCATGATGAAGGCGAAGAAGTCGGGCTTGCGCTGCCGCAGAGCCTTGGTGCGTTGCGCCGTCATGTCGGCGGTAGCGGCCTTTTGCTTGGCGTAATACTTGCAAGCCGGCAATGCGCGCGACTTCAGTCCCACGCCGTTGTCGGCCACGTTGAACATTATCCTTGGATAGCGTTTAGCCGTCATCACCTTCTGCATGGCGTTCCACTGAACCGAATAGGGGTTGTAGGTGAAACGCAGGTTCTCACGATGCACGCTTACCGCGAGGTTGGCAAGCACCACTGCCGTCAGCACCGTAGCCAACGCCCAAGAAGGCATCCTGCGCAGGAAGCGCGGGCATAGCCGGACGGCAAACAGAATGAGGAAAGTGAAGAAGGGCATGATTGTGATGCAATAGTGAATGGCGGTGGCCTTGAACATCAGGAAGAGGAAGAACGGCAGGCACGCGAAAGCCAACCACCACGAGAAGCGGAAGCCGCGGCAGAAGAGGCACACGCCTGCAAGCACGGCATAGAGCAGCAACGTGGTCAAGGCCTTGTAGGCATCGGCAAACTGCCCCGCCAGCACGCCGCGCAAGGTGCCCACGCCGTTGCCGTTGTCGGTGATGAGGAAGGTGTTGACAAAGTATTCCTGCACGAAGGCATGGGAATCGCCTGCCACGGCAAACCACACCGCCATGGGCACACACACCACGGCAATGCCCAGCAACCCTGCCAACACGCCGTCGACACGCCTGTGGGCAAGCGACGCGCCTGCCACGACGAGCGCCATGCCGCCCATCATGAAAAACACGTTCCATTTCACCAGCAGACAGCACGCCATGCCCACACCCGTCCAGAAGGCGGCACGGCGCCAAGGCTCTCCCTGCGCAGCCTGCAGCACGCGGCACGTGTAATAAAGGGCAATGGCTATCCAAGGCAGGCAGAAGTCTTCGGCCTTGGTCTCGTTGTGCACCGGCCGCAACAACACGAGCACCGACATCAGCACCATCACCACAAGCGAAACGCGACGCCCGGCAAACAACCGCGACGTGCGCCACACGAACTCAAGCGTGACGGTGAGCGCCACAACGCTCATCCACAGCACGCCGCTGTAGGAGGTGGGCGTAAGCAGGTAAGCCAGACCGTAGACCAGCCAAAGCAGGGGACCCTTGGAGTCGGTAAAGTCTACATAAGGCGTGAGTCCTTCCATCCAGGCCTTGCCGCAGGTGAAGAACCACGAGGAGTCGCCGCGAGAGCCCCATTCGTGCATCAGAAACGAGTCGGGCGAGAGCCACGACAAAACGAAAAACGAAAAGAGAAACAACAATGCGACGCGTGTCGCGGTGGGTCTACTGGTGGGGGTAATTATTTTATTCATTCCTTAAATTAACATTCTTGCAACTTCGGCTTGCCTCTCGCGCATGGCAGAACAAACGTGAAATCCAAACATCTAAAAGCAAGCCATTTTTGCGGTTTTGCCTTTGCATTGGAAAGCCACTGACATAGCACTGGAAAGCCGTTGACATAGCACTGGAAAGCCGAAGCCTTTTCAGTGGAAAGCCGACGAGGGCCTAAAACCGCCCGTTTTACCTTGGCCTTGCCACAAACTCGGTGTGAAGGGTTTCCATCGGGCGCTCCTTCAGATTGACGAGGATGTTTGGCGTGTTGCCATTGGCTATGATGACCTTTATGCCGGCATTCGCCACCTCGTGGGCGGTCTTCGCCTTTGATGTCATGCCGCCACGCCCATGGCTGCTCTTGCTGGGGAGTATATACTCACTGATGTCCTTGTCGTAGTATACCGACGGTATGACGCGAGTGGTAGGCATTTTCGGGTCTCCATTGTAGATGCCGTCCACGTTGGAGAGCAAGACGAGGGTGTCGGCGTTCATCATGCGCGCCACCAGGCCGGAGAGCTCGTCGTTGTCGGTAAACATCAGCTCGGTGATGCACACGGTGTCGTTTTCGTTGATGATGGGCAGCACGCCGTTTTCCAACATCACCTGCATGCAAGCCTTCTGATTCTTGTATTGCTCCTCGGAACCGAAGTTCTCCTTCATGGTGAGCACTTGGCCTATCTTGACGTTGTATTCGCGAAAGAGGCTATAGTAGAGGCCGATGAGCTTCACCTGTCCGATGGCAGAGAAAAGCTGGCGTTGCTCCACATTGTCCAACTGGTGCCCCGTGTGATACTCCGCACGCCCTGCGGCAACGGCGCCGGAGGAGACCAACAATACCTCATAGCCGTGTTGACGGAGCCATACTATCTGGTCGACGATAGACGACATTCTTGTAACGTCCAGTTTGCCATCGGGACGCGTCAGCACGTTGCTGCCGACCTTCACTACAATTCTTTTCATCTGCTGCTTGCTGTTTTAGTTTGCCATCACTTGCCTGTCATCCCAGACTTCCCTTCAGACCTTGTATCACGGCATTGGTGAACCCAGCCTGTTCCATGGCATTGAGACCGCGTATGGTCATGCCGCCCGGCGTGGTCACCTTGTCGATGGCTGCCTCGGGATGGTCGCCTGTGGCTTGCAAAAGCTCCACTGCGCCCTTCACGGTCTGGAGAACTATCTTCTGGGCATCCTTAGCCTTGAAGCCCATCTCCACGCCGCCTTCAACGTTGGCCCTCACATAGCGCATGGCAAAAGCTATGGCGCACGACATGGCGGTGGCGGCAGGGAAGAGGCGTTCCTCCATTATGAGGCTCTCGCCAAGATTGTCGAAGATGTCGGTCACCGCCTTGGTATCCGCTGAGGAGGCATCCACCGGCGTGATGAATGTCATCGACTGTTTGTAGGCAATGGCGATATTGGGCATCACGAGGAAGAACGTGGGAGTGGTGCCATCCTTGTCGAGCCACTCCTTGATCTTGGCGGACGGCACGCCGGCAGCCACCACTATGAGCTTCTGGTTCTTGTAGTCGAGCACGTCCTTGATACCCGCCAGGGTCTTCTCCACGCACCATGGCTTGACCACCACGCAAACTATGTCGGCTCCTTGGCAAGCCAGCTGGTTGTCGAGCGTCACGCTGGCGCCTTCGCTCGCGAAATGGTCCAACACGGGTTGGTTGTGGTCGGACACCGTGATGTCGGAAGGAGTGAAGGAGTCGCTCTTCAAAAGACCTTCAACCATGGCACCACCCATGGCTCCGGCTCCTATAACAGATATTCTCATAGCCTTTTATAATTAATAATGTGTGCAAATGTACAAAAAACATCAATCAAAGCCAACCTTGCTGTGCTTTTTTTCTTGATATTATGCCTTATGCCTAACTGTCGGGATATCAATACCAAGAAAACCTACATAGGGAAAACCAATCGGCAATATTCCTCCTTGAACCACAAAAAGTTACTAAATATTACCCAAAGGTAAGTTACCCAAGGGTAATATTTAGCTTTTTTTAGCGAACAGCAGCAATGAGCAGATGCATCGAATGGGACAACCAGAAAAGGAACGACGCGTAAAAGCGATAAATTATGTTAATTATCAATATCAACCACAAATATGATGCAAGAAATGAATAAATTTGTGCTTTATATAGTAAATGCACACCTTAAATTCGGACGATTTATGAAAGCTACGTTTAACAATTGGTACAGGGCATTGACAGCCATGCTGCTGACGATGCTTGGTTTCTCTTCTTGCGGTGGGAATGGACAGAACGGTGCCGATGATATTGAATGTCTCTATGGCACCCCCACCAGCACGTTCCAAGTGAAAGGCAACGTGACCGATGAAGAGGGCAACCCCATCCAAGGCATCAAGACAAAAGTAGAAGTAAAATACGGAGCATCGAAAAATGACAGTGTCTACACCGACAGCAAAGGAAACTACCTCTTGGAAAAGTGCGCAATGACTGGTATTCCTACTACTGAAAAAGACATCGTGAAAGTTATCTTCGAAGACGTAGACGGAGAAGCCAATGGTGGAACCTTTGCCAACGACACCGTGCAAGGCAATGACCTGACCATCAAGCAGACTTCCGAAAGAAAAGGTACATGGAACCTTGGCTCTTATGAGATTACTGCCAACGCGAAGCTCAAGAAAAAGCAATAATCTCCTATTCCACAGGAAGCCATGACAAAAATAGAACCCCTGTCCTTGCGCCGCCGTCTGGCCTTGGAGATTTGGCGCAAGGCATACAACCGGCAAGTGGAGGAGCATCCCTTGCGCCAGCTGTTTTGGGAATGCACCTTGCGGTGCAACTTGCATTGCCGCCACTGCGGAAGCGACTGCAAGGTGAACGCCAACGCCAAGGACATGCCCTTGGAAGACTTCCTGCGTGTGCTCGACAACATCAGGCAGCATACCGATCCCCACAAGGTTTTCGTCATCGTGACAGGTGGCGAACCGCTTATGCGCGAGGATATAGCCGAGTGCGGCAGGGCCATCTACGAGAAAGGATTTCCTTGGGGAATGGTGACCAACGCCCTCTTCCTCTCTCCGCGGAAGCTGGACTCTCTTCTGCAAGCCGGTCTCCACACCATGACAATCAGCATGGACGGACTTGGCGAGGAGCACAACTGGATGCGTGGCAACACGCACAGTTTCGACATGGTTTCGCGAGCGATAGACATGCTGGTTGCCCATCCCGAAATAAAATACGACATCCTCACCTGTGTGAACCGCCGCAACTATCCCCATCTCGAAGCCATCAAGCAATTCCTGATAAGCAAAGGGGTAAAGAGGTGGCGAGTGGTGGCAGTGTTCCCCGTGGGCAGGGCTGCCGCCGACCCCGACATGCTCCTCAAGGCAGAGGAATACAGGGGCATATTGGAGTTTATCAAGCAAACCCGCCAAGAAGGACTCATCCATTGCAGCTATGGTTGCGAGGGATTCATGGGCAACT
>CAVKWN010000015.1:26479-44263 GCA_963660075.1 Lachnospiraceae bacterium | reverse complement strand
GAACCTTTATAGACGGATTTTAGGATTTTATGGATGGAATAGACAATTATAGACAGGATGAGTTTGGAAATGCGGGGTAAATGTTGCCGACGCGAGGCACCATGTGGGAAATTTCGCCATTTAGGACGCGGACGGGTCCTAACCATCCCTACCCGCCCCTGCAAAGCGGAAAGGATTTTTGGCAAGACATAATTAGCGAAAGCGAGATGGTGAGAAGAAGAGACAGCAAGACAAGGGCGAAAACGGTAGGGCAAGGAAGAGAAAGAACAAGATAATGGTGAAAGCAATAGGCGAAGTCTGAAAAAAGATTCACGAAGTTTGTGAAAAGGCTGAAAAAACTACCAAGAACAAACATTAATAAGATTAAAATCCAGTATCTTTGCAGTGTTATACGAACATCATATAAAGAACCAATAATAAAAAACACAAGCTATGAATAGGCTACTAATATCATGTGTCTCGACAATCATTGCCATGACCTTGTCTGCACAAACCGTACAACGTATGGACGACTTGAAACCTGAGCAGAAGTCGAAAGTCATCAATTTAAAACTTAGAGGCGAACTGTCCACAGCGCGCAATGGAGATTATCGCCAAATGCGTGACCTTTGTTTTCAAGTGCGCCACATAGACCTTGGCGACGCGCAAAGTCAGGATATTCCGAAGAACGCCTTTCACTCACGCCACCAACTAGAAAGCATTATCTTGCCCAAAACTCTGAAGACAATTGGCACGCAAGCTTTCTTTGCATGCGACAAGCTTAGTGCCATTAGCATACCACAATCTGTCGAAAGCATTGGCGCCGCCGCTTTCTCTGGATGCAAAGGCATCACCGAACTTACCATTGAGGGCAATCCAAAAATTAGCGAATATGCATTCGCACGTTTAGAGAATCTAAAAACCGTCAAGGTGGATTCCAGGACACCACCCCAAGCCGATGTCACCTCATTTTATAACGTAGAGCCAGGCAAAGTGCGCCTCGTAGTTCCCAAAGGCAGCGAAGGAGCGTACAAGAAGGCTACAGGCTGGAGCCGATTCTTTGCCGAGCCAAAGTTTGCCAAAGAGGTGAGCGACCCCACCAACTGCCTTGCCCCTGTGCCTGTGGACTTGACCGTGCAGAATGGTGCAAAAGCCATGAATGTGCGTACGGCGTGGAATATAATTGTCAATAAAGACGACGACGCGTCATTAAATAATGAAGTCGAGCAGGCCCGCCTCATGCTCACCAACCGCATAGGCAACATTGTGAACAGCCGTCAGCGTGGCGTACAGCTATCCCTTCAACTAGACAAGACCCTCGGCGATGACGAGGCTTACACGCTCACCGTAAACTCAAAAGGTGTCAACATCAGCGGCAAGACGGCACGAGGCGTGTTTTGGGGATTGATGACGCTTGACCAAATTCTCAGAGGCTCAGGCACCAAAGATTGCGTTGATGCCATTCCGCAACTCACCATAAAAGACGCTCCGCGCACACATGTCCGCGAGTTGATGGTAGACCCCGCGCGTACTTTTATTCCCTACGAGGACTTGAAAGCCTTCGTTCCCGAAATGGCACGCTATAAGCTTAACGCCCTCCACCTGCACTTGGTTGACGACCAGGCATGGCGCATAGAAATCAAAAAATATCCGCAACTGACAGCACAAGCATCATCACGCTGGGGCATGGACGACATGCAAGCGCCATACAAAGGATTCTACACTCAAGAGCAGATGCGCGACCTCGTGGAGTTCGCGGCACGCTATCACGTGGAAATCGTACCCGAGATAGAGATGCCCGGGCACGAAGTGGCAGCAATAAGCGTATTTCCAGAGCTGACCTGCCACCAACGCCAGGTGCAAGTCCGCACCACTTGTGGCGTATCAAACGAGTTACTCTGTCCTGGCAACGAATTCACATACGAATTTCTTGGTAACGTGTTTAAGGAGCTCGCCGACATTTTCCCATCAAAATATATCCATCTTGGCGGCGACGAGGCTGGCAACCCTGCCCTAGACTGCTGGACAGACTGCCCTAAATGTCAAGCGCTGAAGCAAAAACTCGGCATAACATCTACCGACCGTTCAGAGAACTGGAAGCTGCAAGGCTATCTCTTCGACAACATAATAAAACTGCTGCGCGACACCTACCACAAAACTCCAATGTTCTGGTATGAAACCGACTTCAAGAAGATACAGCCAGGATGCGTCACTTTTGCTTGGCGCAACGGACTCACCGACAAAGCTCTCAAGGCTGCCGTCGAAAACAATGCACGCATCATGCTCTGCCCCGGCGAGCACTGCTACTTTGATTATCCCATGGCCAAGGGCGATATGCCTGAGGTGAACTGGGGCATGCCCGTCACGTCGCTGAAAGACACATATTCGCTCGACCCAGCATGGGGCATGGACAAGAGCTTTGAGGACAACAATCTCTTCGGAGTGGCTGGCACGCTCTGGAGCGAGTGCATAACGTCACCAGAACGAATCTACTACCAAGCCTATCCACGAGCCATAGCCCTGGCCGAGGCAGGATGGAGCCCACAGGACAAACGCTCATGGGAGTCGTTCTTAAAACGCATGCAACCCATGGCAAAAGACATGATGCGCCGCGGGGTCTCGTTCTCAATGGAATATTAAACAAGCCATGACCAACCACACATTATTATATAACATTAGGATGAAGACCAAAATCGCAATCCTTCTATTGGTGGCATTGACAACTATTGCAACAAATGCCTTTGCCACCCAAAAGAAGGCTTTAAAGACCTACAAAAACACCGAGGCAAGAATAGAGACCGGCATGCGTACCATAAACGAAAACGCGGCACGTGCCCATGTCTATTTTCTCGCCGACGACTTGCTTGAGGGACGCAGGGCTGGCGAGCGCGGCTCACGTATAGCCAAACGCTATATAGAGTCGCAGATACGCGAGGCCGGATTGAAACCCCTTCTTGGCGACTCATACGAGCAACCTTTCGAGGCTTGCGGCACACAAAAGCTAAAGCGCGGTTCTCGCTTCTACGTAAACGCCGACTCCATAGCCAAGATAAAGAAAGGCGTTTACCAGTCGCTCAGCTTAAGCAATGTTCTTGCCGTGTTGCCAGGACAGAAAAGCGATGAGTATGTCGTTGTGGGGGCGCATCTCGACCACGAAGGACGGTACTCCGACGTGGCTGGCGATGGCATATACAATGGTGCCGACGACAACGCATCGGGCGTTTCTGCCGTACTGCAGATAATGAAGGCATTTGTGGCAAGTGGAGAACAACCCAAACGCACCGTGGTATTCGCCTTTTGGGACGGCGAGGAGCAAGGACTGCTCGGATCACAATATTTCGCAGACCATTTCGACGGAATGCCAAAGGTAAAATGTTATCTCAACTTCGACATGGTGGGGAGCGGGACCGACAGCAAGTACCTCATGTATTTCTTCACCGCCGCACATCCCAAGCTCGGGGAATGGCTCAAGGGCGACATCGACAAATACAAGTTCAGCACCTTCGAGCCCGACTATCGCGCATGGGATAATCCCGTCGGAGGCAGCGACCAGCAATCGTTCCACCTCAAGGGCGTGCCTATCGTTTGGTATCACACTGGTGGGCAGCCCCACTACAACCAGCCCACAGACGAGGCCTCAACATTAAACTATCCAAAGCTCACCGACATAACACGCGCCGCATATCTCACGACATGGCATATGGCAAACGAGGCAAGCTATTAGACAAACAATTAAAAAACTCAAAACAGAAAAAAAGTTTACTGACAAAAGCTATGTTTACAATTATTTTAATACCTTTGCAACCTTATCTACAAACATATTAAGGAAAGGATTGTTTTCATAGCATTATGAAAAGACTTCAAAACTCGGCGCTGGCGCTATTCGTCAGCATTCTTCTTCCCTTGGCTAGCCATGCCGAAGGGAAGTTCGTACCATTCAAATATGGCAACTTCGACACTTGGGTTATCCGCCACGTTCATGAGTCATCAGTAATCGGTGGCAACACAAAGACCCTTTACGAGATTGGCCCCAATCATGAGATTACAGGCGAGAAGCCATACGTAAACCTTGGAGGCTCGCCTTGGGGCACCAGTAACGTGATGGCGAAAGTGATGGGAGTGGTGAAGACCAACAACTCCGTTTACCGCGACACCCACGGCTCTGGCCATTGCGTCAAGATGGAAACACACATAGAAACTTGCAAGGTGCTCGGCCTCATGGATATCAAGGTACTCGCCGCCGGCAGCATCTTCCTTGGCGACATGAAAGAACCAATTACGGGCACCAAGGAAGGTGTAAAGGCTCTGAATTGGGGCATACCATTCAACCTCCGCCCTAAGGCCATCAGGTTCGACTACCGCGTGCAAGTGCCAGGAAACAAGAACCGCATAAAGCAAAATGGGTTCTCAAAGGTGTCCACAGTGGCAGGCCCGGACAATTGCATCGCCGTGCTATACTTGCAAAAGCGCCACGAGGATGCCAAGGGGAACATCACGGCACAACGCATAGGCACAATGGTGGTGAAATACGGCAAGTCAACCAACGGCTGGGTCAATGGGGCCACATATGACATCCATTATGGCAACATCACCGACAAGCCTTTCTACGATGCCACCACGATGGGACTGCGCAACATCGACTATGCCCGCAACTCAAAAGGCAAGAGCGTAATCGTGCACGAGACAGGATGGGCATCAGCATCAGATACCCCTACACATATTATATTACAGTTTTCATCCAGCCATGGCGGTGCCTACATAGGCACTGTTGGCAACACATTTTGGGTGGACAACGTTGGCCTGGTGTACTGATGAGATTATCACTGCTTTCACTCCTTATGCTCCTCGCCACAACCAATGCCGTGGCAGCGGAACTTACTGATACTGTCGCGACGGCGAAGAAGCGCAGCGTCGTGACTCGCATCCTCGACTATTTCAACGATGCCAACAAGAGCAAGAAAAAGAAAGGTATCGATTTTTCAGTCATCGGCGGGCCACACTACAGCACCGACACCAAACTCGGCATTGGGCTTGTGGCATCCGGACTATATCATGCAGCCCAACGCGACAGCCTGTTGCCGCCAAGCAACGTCTCGGTGTTCGGCGACTTCTCCACCGTTGGCTTCTACATGATAGGCATCCGTGGTACGCACATATTCCCGGGCGATCACCAACGCATCGATTACACCACTTATTTCTACTCTTTCCCAAGTTATTTCTGGGGAGTGGGATTTGACCAGGGCGACAACGACGACAACAAGACCAAGCTCAAGCGCGGACAGGCACAGGTAAAGGCCAGTTGGCTGTTCCGAGCCTCAGGCCGCCTGTTCATAGGCCCCACATTTTCATTCGACTATGTCAACGCGCATCACATCGACAATCCCGAACTTCTCGGCGGGCAACGTCATACTACGACGAACATAGGAGCCGGCCTCACCGTGCTCTACGACACCCGCGACAACCTGACGGCACCAAAACGCGGTGTCTACCTGTCGTTGCAGCAAGTGTGCCGGCCACGATTCATGGCAAATCATTACGCGTTTTCCACCACCGACCTCCGCACCAGCGGTTATATACCCATATCCTCCGCCACATTGCTTGCCCTCGACTTCCGCACGGAATTCAACTATGGCAACCCTTCGTGGGGCATGATGGCAAAGCTTGGCGGCAGCAATACCATGCGAGGCTACTATGAGGGCCGTTACCGCGACAAGAACAAGATGGAATGCGAAATCGAACTGCGCCAACACGTGTGGAAACGCAACGGCATTGTGGCTTGGGTCGGCATGGGCACCGTGTTCAACAAGTTCAGCTCGATGAGGGCACGCCACATCTTGCCCAACTACGGATTGGGTTACAGATGGGAGTTCAAGAAGAACGTGAATGTGCGCCTCGACTACGGCTTCGGCAAATCTGGGCAAAGCGGATTCCTCTTCAACATCAACGAGGCTTTCTAGTTAGCCACATCCTATTTATTCGAATAATGACAAATGAGCAATAAGCTGCGTTTCATACTATCTCCAACATTTCTTTCCCGCTACGCTGTTATGGCATTGACAGTGCCCAATCTGGCACTGTCGATAACCGACTTCATGCCTCTTGGCGCGGCAATAGCAAACATCTTCCTGCCAATGTCGGCATACGCCATCATCATGTCGCTCTCGCGGCGTCCCGGCAGACAGGTGTGGATTCTCTTCCCCTTGGTGTTCTTCGCTGCCTTCCAGATGGTGCTTGTTTACCTCTATGGCGGCGGCGTGATAGCGACCGACATGTTTCTTAACCTCATCACGACCAACCCTGGCGAGGCCATGGAACTGCTCGACAACCTCGTGCCGGCTGTCGCTGGAGTCTTCGTGCTCTACCTTCCGCTGCTCATTGTGGCGGCATTGCAATGGTCGCGCCACATCACGCTAAGCGACAAGACTCGCCGTCCCGTTCGTCGACTTGCCTTGGCAGCCGGAGCGGCGGCAACACTTCTCACCGCCTCGCTTTACTTTGTCTATCCAAAGGGCGAGGAGAAAGCCGGCAGATTCGAATACAGGGTCGAGAACCATCTTTATCCCGTAAACGTGTTCTACAATCTTTACCTCGCCATTCATGAGAGTTGGCTATCCTCTCATTATCAAGAAAGCGTGGCACATTATCGCTTCAATTCCGCATCCCAACACGACAAGGACTCCACGGAGGTGTACATACTGGTAGTTGGCGAAACTGCACGCTCGCGCAATTTCCAGCTCTACGGCTATCCACGGCAGACCAACCCCAGGTTGTCAAAAGAGAAAGGGCTGATTGTGTTCGAAGGCGTACGTTCACAATCCAACACGACCCACAAGAGCGTCCCTATGCTCCTGACTGCCTCCAACGCCGAAGACCACGACCGTCTATACCATGAGAAAGGCATGATAGCGGCATTTCGCGAGGCGGGATTCCACACGGCGTTCTTCTCCAATCAGCGTCGCAACCACTCGTATATCGACTTCCTCGGCGAAGAGGCCAACGACGTGTGCTTCATACGCGAGCACATCGCCAATGAGTTCACCAGCGATTCACAACTCCTGCCATATGTGAGAAGGGAACTCGCGAAGCATCCAAGAAAGCTGCTCATCGTGCTCCATATGTACGGTTCCCATTTCAACTACCGCGACCGCTACCCAAAGGCCAGCGCGCGTTTCTTGCCCGACTTGCCCACCGAGGCAAAGGCAGAGAACCGTCCCCAACTGCTTAACGCTTACGACAACACCATTTTGGAGACCGACAGTTTCCTTGCAAATCTCATATCCATGCTCAAGGGCCAAGGTTGCGCGTCGGCATTGCTCTATACCTCCGACCACGGCGAGAACATCTTCGACGACAGGCGCAGATTGTTTCTTCACGCCTCGCCACGTCCCTCAACTTTCGACACCGACGTACCCCTGCTGATTTGGACATCTGAAAGATACGACCGTCAGTATCCGTCGACCGTAACCACGCTAAAGGGCAACCAGCACAAGGGCGTCGAGTCAAACGCCTCCGTATTCCCGACAATGCTCTCGATAGGCGGCATCAAGACGAAAATAGACCTCGACAGTCTTTCGCTTGCCAACTCTGCCTACAAGCTCGGCACACGCTATTATCTCAACGATCACAACCACGCGGTGCCTTTGTCGGCATGCGGAATAAAATGACAGAATATTAACGACCATCGCAATATAAGACCATGATACCAAAAGACTTCGCAGAATATACACGACGACTTATGGGCGACGCGCTCTACTCCACCTTGGAAAGCGGACTGGCGCAGGAAGCTCCAGTCAGCGTGCGTCTCAATCCATTCAAGACGCACGACACCCTTAACAATTGTGACCAAGTGCCATGGTGCGAATGGGGCTATTGGCTCACAGACCGTCCCGCGTTCACTTTCGACCCTCTGCTCCACGCCGGCCTGTATTACGTTCAAGAAGCATCGTCGATGTTTATCACCGAAGCCATAAGGCAATGCCTTGGGCGAAGAATCATTTCCAACGAACCGCTGCTTGCCGCCGACATTTGTGCCGCCCCAGGAGGCAAGTCAACCGCCCTGCGCTCCGTCCTCCCCGAAGGCAGCCTGCTTTTCAGCAACGAGCCCATGAAGCCAAGGGCAAGCGTGCTCAAGGAGAACATGGTGAAGTTCGGGCATCCTGATGTTGTTGTGACAAACAATTTTCCTCGCGACTACAAGAAGACGGGACTCAAGTTTGACCTTGTAGTGGCCGACGTACCGTGTTCCGGCGAGGGAATGTTCCGCAAGGACGCAGGCGCAATAGACGAATGGAGCACGCAGAACGTGGAGAAATGCCGGTTGCTGCAACGTTCCATCATAGACGACATCTGGCCATGCCTGAAGCCCGGCGGCACGCTCGTATATTCCACTTGCACCTTCAACGCTCACGAGGACGAGGAAAACGCACAGTGGATAGCCGACACCCTTGGAGCCGAAATCATCAGTTTGGACATTCCCGCAGAGTGGAACATCACGGGCGCGCTCGTCGGCTCTATGCCTTGCTACCGTTTCATTCCCGGGCGCACACGCGGTGAGGGTCTGTTCATGGCGGTGCTGAAAAAGAATGGCATCGACAAGAAAGACAATGCCATGTCGACAGAAGGCAAGGGGAAGGACAAGAAGAAAGCCTCCGAATTCGACAAATGGCTGGTAGGCGACTTTTCCGTCGTAGAGGCAAAAGACTGTCTCAGGGCAATTCCGTCGCGTTGGCTTCCTATATATAATAATGTGGCTAAACGGCTCCACGTCATCCACGCAGGCGTGGAATTGGGCGTGAGAAAAGGCAAGGATGTGATTCCCGACACGGCTCTCGCCCTCAGCACGGCTCTCGACAAGTCGGCTTTTCCTCAAGCCGAACTCGATTTTACTCAAGCCGTCAATTACCTGAGAAAAGAGGCCGTCACCCTTCCCACGGGCGCGCCTCGCGGCTTTACCATTGTCACCTACCACCAACACCCCTTGGGTTTCGTGAAAAACATAGGCCAACGGGCCAACAACCTCTATCCGCAAGAATGGAAAATAAAGAGCTCACACATCCCTGCGTCAGCATCATCGTTGCCATGGCGCGCAACCGCGCTATAGGTCGCCACGGCACACTGCCTTGGCACTTGCCAGACGATCTCGCCCATTTCAAGAGCGTCACTTGGGGTCACACCATCATCATGGGAAGGCACACCTTCGAGTCGCTCCCCCACGGTGCTCTGCCGGGGCGCCGAAACATAGTGGTGAGCACCACGCTCACCACGCTGCCTGGTTGTGAGATATGCGCCTCATTCAGCGAGGCGTTGAGCCTTTGCGCGCAAAACGAGGATAACGACACCATGACAGAAGTTTTCGTCATCGGCGGTGCCTCTCTCTATCAAACGGCATTGCCATTTGCCAGCCGAATGTATATCACGTTAGTGGACCAAGAGCCCAAGGATGCCGATACCTTCTTCCCCGAATTTGACACCAACAAATGGCAAGAAGCTGAACGGCAACAACATGATGGTTTTGCGTTCACGTTATGGACTTTAAAGCATTGATCATGGATAAGAATACACAAGCATACCTCGACTTCCTGCGCTTCAGCCTTCTCGACGGGGCGGAGCTGCCTGCCTCAACCAACGACATCGATTGGGACGGACTGTTCCGGTTCGGCACAAGCCAATGCATACGCGGCGTACTGTTCTGTGGCATCAAGAAATTGAACGCCTCCAACCCACATCCCACGACAGGGCAATTGGGGCAGTGGTTGGCTTTCCAGTCCGCAATAAAAAAGGCAAACGTACAGGTATACCGCGACGCCGACTTCATCACGAGGGCACATAAAAAGGAGACTGGCTTCGACAGCGTCGTGATGAAAGGTCAGGCAAACGCCCTGTTGTATCCCGATCCATACATCCGCGAACCGGGCGACATTGACCTTTGGACGACAGCATCCACAAGGCAAGTCATACGTTGGGCACGCAGTCACGACCCGAAAGCCATCATTGGCTACCACCACATAGACGTGAAAGGACTCCGCACGCCCGTGGAAGTGCATTATGTTCCTTCATTCATGGGAAATCTTTTCTATGAGTGGCGACTGCGACAATATTTCAATAAAGAAAAAGACAAGCAGTTTGGCAACAAGGCAGTGTTGCCAGACGGCTTAGGTGAGATAGGAACCCTTTGCCCCGACTTCGACTGCATCTTCCAACTGTCGCACATGATGCACCATTTCTTCTTCGAAGGGCTTGGCTTCAGGCAAGTAGTCGACTTTTATTATCTTCTCCGTTCCATGCCTACGGTAGACAATGGCATCATGGTCAAGGTAAAGCATCTGAACATGCGCAAGTTCACCGCTGCCATGATGTTCATCATGCACGACATCTTAGGACTGGAGCAAGAGAAACTGCTCTGTGAGCCTAATCCCAAAACCGGCAAGATGCTACTCGAAGAGATGTTGAAGGCTGGCAACTTCGGCTTCCATGACGAAAGATACGACTTTTCCAACCTTCCCCTTTGGCGGCAATATCTTCTTGAGACCTACCGCAACCTCCATTTCGCCAAGACGTTTCCAGCAGAAACCATTTTCGGCAGACCCCTGTCGCGCTTCTGGCACGCGGCCTACAAGTTCTGGCTGTCGTCGACGGTGGGTTGAGCGCTGAAGTCTATCGGCAACTGACGGTCGATGACGGCATTGAAGCTGACGATTGTCTCCGAGCGAGAAAGGCCCAGCGGCTGGAGCTTGTCGTGGATTATGTTGAGAAGGTCGTGGTTGTTGTGGGCGAAAATCTTGATAAACATGTCGAAGCCGCCCGTGGTGTAGTGACACTCCGTCACCTCCGGGATCTGCCTCAACTTCTCCACCACCTTGTCGAATTTCTCTGGATCCTTGAGATACAGACCCACATAGGCACAAGTTTCATAGCCTATTTTCTCTGGGTCGATTATAAACTGGGAGCCCTTGATTATACCAAGAGACGTAAGTTTTTGGATGCGCTGGTGAATAGCGGCACCACTGACGTTACACGCCCTTGCCACCTCAAGGAATGGTATACGTGCGTCACTTTGAATAAGTTGCAGGATTTTTTTGTCTAATGCATCTATAACTTGGCGTGCCATTATTTTAGATATGTCTTTTAATAATAGGGCAAAGTTACGAACTTTTCTGATAATTTGCAACTTTTCGAGACTTTATATATTCAAAGTCTCACAAACAGAGCTCTTTAACCCACAAAAACGTTTGATTTTTGCGAAGGCACGATTACCTTTCCTGTCTTCGCTTCTCGGTAGCCGAATAGTTTATGCGATACGCCTTGGCCTCCCTAAGGGCTTGTTTCACATCGCTTATTATTTGCATCTTGGTGCCACGGTCTGCTTTTATCGACACCGTCATCTGCTCTTGGTCTTCTGGCGACATTCTGTTTCGTTCAGCCGAGACATAATCTGCGACCTCCGACGGTGAGATGAACTTGTCATTGAGTTGTATCCGCGTAGCTTTGCCGTAAACCTTACGCAACTCTGCGGTAGGGCGGCCAATGTAGATATATGTAACTGAGGTCTTCTTGGTAAGGCGTGTGAGTTCCGTGCCTTGTGGCGTGCGAAACTTCACCTTTACGGTTTCCTTCTGCATGTGAGTGACTATCATGAAGAAGAAAAGCACCGTGAAGATGAGATCGGGAAGCGACGCGGTATTAAGCCCCGGCACCTCGTGCCTTCTGCGTTGAAACATTTTCATTGCGCGCCTCCTTTCCCATTGTATTGTTCGGTTATGCGCTGTGGGCAATCGTCTCTCACCCTGTCGCGCTGCGCCTGCGACAATGAAGAGTAATGGTTGCCGAAAAGTCGCAATGCCGCTTGTTCCCGCACGTTGCGATAGGCCGCCACAAGCTCCTGCTGCATGGCGAAATAGGCGTCATAGCTTGCCTGCGGATCCACGCTTACGGTGATGAGATGGCGCCTCCCCACCCTTTTCACGAAGTTCTCAACCTCATGGCGCAACCTGTCCACGGGAAAAGGCTTGTCATCGACCGACAACTGGTTCTCGGCGTTGATGGCGAGCCTCAGCGTCGTACCCTTCTCGACAAACGACTGCTGAGCATCGTCCTTGCCCGTTGGGGTAAGCTGCCGCCTAAGCCCCTTGTCGATGTCCATGTTGGTAGTGACAAGGAAGAAAATGAGGAGCATGAACGAGATGTCTGCCGTCGATGTGGTGTTAAGCCCTGGCACCCGTCGTGATTTACGCTTGAACATCATGGCTTGCGAATGTATTTTGTGGCACCATACACAACCGTGGCAATCGCCACGAGAATCATCACCAAGGAGGTGGAGACGAACATGCCCGACGCCCTAAGCCAAAACGCGTCGGTATAGTCAAGCCCATTTATCCTCATTGGGTCCGACGACGCGAAGAGGAACGTCAAAATAAGCATCACAGCAGTGCCCACGGCGACAGCCAAGCCTATCTTTCTCACGGGAATATTGTTGACCACACGCTCTCCGCCCCGATTCACCTTACCGCTCCTTATTGCCGACCACGCCGCCACGCCTATGGCTCCAGCCGTGAGCAGGAGCATGAGCACGAGAAGCGCGTCGGTGAACAACGGCGCGTTGAAATTGCCGTCGTCCTCGTAGGGCCGGTCAAACCCGACAAGCCAGAAGAGGGCGAACACCAACACGGTGACACCGCTCAACACGTAGAGCAGCCGTGTGGGCAGCTTTCTATAATCTGTTGTCATAAATCAGCCCTCCTTGTTGGCGTTCTTGTATCGGGCGATAGCGTCCATCAGCGTTATCGCCGACTCCTCCATCTGCGAGGTGAGATGGTCTATCTTCGACAGGATATAATTGTAGAACAATTGCAGGATAAGCGCCACTATTATGCCAAAGATGGTTGTTATGAGCGCCACCTTCATGCCCGCCGCGACGATTGTCGGGCTTATGTCGCCAGCCGTCTGTATCTGGTCGAACGCCATGACCATACCCACCACGGTGCCGAGGAATCCGAGCGATGGAGCCATGGCTATGAAGAGCGTTATCCACGAGCATCCCTTCTCAAGGTTGGCGTCCTGCACCGAGCCGTAGCTCACTATGCTCCGCTCTATGTTGTCCATCTTCTCGTCTATACGTTCCAAGCCCTGATAGCATATCGACGCCACTGGGCCACGCGTGTCGCGACACTGAGCCTTTCCTGCCTCAATGTCTCCAGCCTCAACATGCTTGCTAAGGTCTGCCATGAACTTCTTGGCGTCTATCTCGCAAAGGCTGAGATATATGATGCGCTCTATGCAGAAAGCGAGACCCAACACCAAAGCCAACGCCACGAACGACATGAAGCCGGCGTTGCCTTCTATGAACTTGGTCTTGAGCGACTTGTAGAAACCCTGCCCTTCCTCTGCCGGCATCCCGGCATCGGCGTCGAGACCTGCGGTAGCCGAAGAGCTGTCGGCATCCATGAGCGAGTCGGCTGCTGCATCGTCAATGGCAGCCGCAGCGTCGGTCGTTGCCGACGAGGCCGTGTCGGCTTGTTGACTGGAAGAATTTTGCGCCCAAGCCGTGGAGACGCAAAAGACGAGCGCGACACAAACTATAACATTGGCAAGCGACTGAAAGGCTTTACCATACTTGTTGACTTTCTTGTAAGACATACTCATTCGTTCAAAATCATGGCAAAGTTACTCCAATTTATGCTTTAAGCAAAGAAAAAGACATAAGATTATAAGTATTTTTTTCGCGACACTACGACAGCCTTTTTGAAACGCCTCTCCAAGGCACCGTGCCAGTTTATTGTCATTGAAAAATATTTTGCAAATAAAGCTGGCAAAGCGTCAGTCTTTAGCTTTTTCTTCGTATCTTTGCATAAGATAAGCTGCGGCTCGGCATAACATTCAAGCACGCTTGATGTTCTGCGCTCACCTTGCATTATCTTTGCATTAGAACTATTCCGCAAATACAACTCACTGTAATGGAAAAACGTAATTTTGTCACGATTGCCGATCTCGACAAGCAACAACTCGTCTACCTCCTTCAGATGGCAGAGGAGTTTGAGCGGCACCCCAATCGTGAGCTTCTCAAGGGCAAGGTCATTGCCACCCTTTTCTTCGAACCTTCAACCCGCACACAGCTGTCGTTCCAGACAGCGGCCAACCGCCTTGGAGCCCGTGTCATCGGCTTCTCCGACGCCAAGACCTCAAGCACCACCAAAGGCGAGACTCTCAAGGACACGATCCTCATGGTGAGCAACTACGCCGACATCATCGTGATGCGCCACTTCATCGAAGGCGCGGCGCAATATGCCTCAGAGATCGCACCCGTGCCTATCGTCAACGCCGGCGACGGCGCCCACATGCACCCCTCGCAGTGTCTTCTCGACCTTTACAGCATCTACAAGACCCAAGGCACCCTCGAAAACCTCAACATCTATCTCGTGGGCGACTTGAAATACGGCCGCACCGTCCACTCGCTTATCATGGCCATGCGCCACTTCAACCCCACGTTCCATTTCATAGCCCCCAAGGAGCTCGCCATGCCGCAAGAGTATAAGGACTATTGCGCCACCTACGGCATCCGCTACGTGGAGCACGCTGAGTTCACCGAGGAAGAGATAGCCGATGCCGACATATTATACATGACGCGCGTGCAGAAGGAGAGATTTTCCGACCTCATGGAATATGAGCGCGTGAAGAACGTCTACATCCTTCGCGCCTCCATGCTCGGAAAGGCAAAGCCCAACATGAAGATCATGCACCCGCTTCCAAGGGTCAACGAGATTGCCTACGACGTGGACGACAACCCGCACGCCTACTACATACAGCAGGCCAAGAACGGACTTTTCGCGCGCGAGGCCATCTATTGCCACTGTCTCGGCATAACACTCGACGAGATAAGAAACGACAAGACCATCATAGAGTGAGAACGAGGAAAACAAAAACAAGACACCATGTCAAAGAAAGAACTTCAGGTAGCCGCCATTGAGAACGGCACCGTAATAGACCATATACCGGCCGACAAGACCTACCAAGTGGTGAAACTGTTGCGCCTTGAGGAGATAAGCTCTCCCGTCACCATTGGCTACAACCTCCCCTCAAGCAAGATGGGAAGGAAAGGCATTATAAAAATCTCCGACAAGTATTTCACCGACGAGGAGATAAACCGCCTCTCGGTGATAGCGCCAAACATAGTGCTCAACATCATCCACAACTACAACGTGGTGGAGAAGAAGCGCGTGGAGACGCCATTGGAGCTGCACGGCATCGTGAAGTGCAACAACCCCAAGTGCATCACCAACAACGAGCCAATGAAGACCTACTTCAGCGTAGACAAGGCGAAGAGCCTCGTGAGATGTCACTATTGTGACAAGGAACAACGACTCGACGAAGTCACATTGGCATGACAAGACTAATATTATTAACCTAACTATAATCCGGACGATTATGCAGCAAGACAACATGATTTTCGAGCTCATCGAACAGGAGCACCAGCGTCAACTCAGGGGCATGGAGCTTATAGCCAGCGAGAACTTCGTCTCCGACGAGGTCATGGCGGCCATGGGCAGCTACCTCACCAACAAATATGCCGAAGGCCTTCCCGGCAAGCGCTACTACGGCGGTTGCCAGGTGGTGGACCAAGTGGAACAACTTGCCATCGACCGCGTGAAACGCCTCTTCGGTGCCGAGTTTGCCAACGTGCAGCCACACTCTGGCGCGCAGGCCAACCAAGCCGTGCTGCTCGCCGTGCTGAAGCCTGGCGACACCTTCATGGGTCTCGACCTCGACCAAGGCGGACACCTGTCTCACGGTGCCAGCGTGAACACCTCTGGCATACTCTACAACCACATAGGCTACACCCTCAGCCGCGAGACAGGCCGCATCGACTACGACGAGATGGAACGCCTCGCCTTGGAGAACAAGCCGAAGCTCATCATCGGCGGCGGATCGGCATACAGCCGCGAATGGGACTATGAGCGCATGCGCAAGATAGCCGACGAGGTTGGCGCCCTGCTCATGATAGACATGGCACACCCAGCCGGACTCATTGCAGCCGGGCTGCTGAACAACCCGGTGAAATACGCCCACATCGTGACAACGACAACCCACAAGACCCTTCGCGGCCCTCGCGGAGGCGTCATCCTCATGGGCAAGGACTTCGACAACCCTTGGGACTTGCGCACGAAGAAAGGCGAGCTGAAGAAGATGAGCCAGCTCATAAACTCAGCCGTCTTCCCAGGCAACCAAGGCGGACCGCTTGAGCATGTGATCGCCGCCAAGGCCGTGGCATTCAACGAGAACCTCCAGCCTTCATGGATCGAGTATGCCAAGCAGGTCAAGACCAACGCCGCCGTGCTCGCGCAAGACCTTATCGACAAGGGCTTCGCCATCGTCTCAGGAGGCACAGACAACCACTCCATGCTGCTCGACCTCAGGCCAAAGTACCCTGAACTCACGGGCAAGGTGGCAGAGAACGCGCTCGTGGCAGCCGACATCACGGTGAACAAGAACAAGGTGCCATACGACGAGCGCTCGGCGTTCCAGACATCGGGCATCAGGCTCGGCACCGCAGCCATGACGACGCGTGGCGCCAAGGAAGACATGATGCACCTCATTGCCGACCTCATCGACGAGGTGCTCGCCGACCCGGAGAACGAGAAGGTGATAAAGAGCGTGCGCGAGAAGGTGAACGCCACCATGAGCCAGTATCCTCTCTTCGCCTATTGATAAAACAGCAACAAACAACATCTTTAATATATCACAATGAACAGAACAGAACTTATAGCAAAGGTGGCAGAGCGCGCAGAGGTTTCAAAGGCCGACGCAGCGAAGTACCTCAACACGGTTCTCGGTGTCATTGCCGACAACCTCACAAAGGGTGACAAGGAGCTTGCCCTGCCCGACTTCGGTCGATTCTACGTAAAGCAAGTGCCTGAGCGCACGGGCATCAACCCACGCACGAAGGAGAAGATCACCATCGAGGCGCACGAGAAGCTGGTATTCAAGCCTTCCGACAACCTCGACCTCTACACACGCAAACATTGCTAAGCAAACATTAAAAGCATTGGGGACGGTCACGCAAGGGCCGTCCCTTTTTTTTATTCATACGCACCACAAGGCATGGAGACGAACAGTCATATGAAGAGACCTGACGGAAGGCAAGATCCCAAAGAGGGCGGCATGCCCCTTAGCATCGTCGTCTTCGAGGACGACCCATACCATTTCAGGCTACTCCGTCACCACCTCGCAACCATCAACCCCGACCACGAGGTGCTAGGGCCGTTGACAACGGCGGAATCAGGCAAGGCGTTCTTCTCTTACCATCAAGACATCGACCTCATAATAGCCGACATCCGCCTGAGAGACGGTCTCGTGTTCGAGGCTCTCGCCTACGCCCCCGACGACATTCCCGTCATCTTCACCACCGCCCACAAGGACCACGCCCTCGAAGCCTTCAACCACAACAGCCTCTGCTATCTTCTCAAACCCATCAGCGAGCGAGCCTTGGCAAGGGCCATAAGGAAAACCATGCCCCTCATAAGAAACGCCAAGCACGACATAGGGAGGCTTTCAACGACTTGCACCTATGGGAGCCAGCACCGCCACGGCTTCCTCGTGAAGACGCCAACAGGCCAGAGACGCGTACACGTGCCAATGTTGCGATACGTGGCATCGGAAAACAAGTCAACTTACCTCCACCTCATCGACGGGACATCATTCAGTATCGACCTGACGCTGGAAGAACTCGCCAGACAACTAGACCCAAACACTTTCATGCGTGTGAACCGCAAGTATATCGTCCCGAGAGAACAGGTGATGGGGTTCGAGCATCTC
>CAVKWN010000015.1:24080-26256 GCA_963660075.1 Lachnospiraceae bacterium | reverse complement strand
AAACATGGAAACAAAGAACGAGGCTTTAAGAAAGCTATTCGAGACCCATTACACATGGATTGAAGGTTTCAACCGCAACGTGCGCCGCTACTACGACCGCATGGCGATGATTGACCCCTACTCCGATCGCCAATGGACATACAAGGAACTCAACAACGAGGTGAACCGCTTTGCCAACACGCTGCTGGAGGATGGATTTGAGAGTGGCGACGTGGTGATGGTGATGACGCAAAACTGCCCTGAGTTTGCCTTTGCCTACATATCAACGCAGAAGATCCACGGCGTGATGTCGCCCGTGAGCTTCCGCCTGAGCGCCGGCGAGCTTGCCCACAACCTCGACGACTCGAAGCCGAAGGTGATTATCTTCGACAACAAGCGCAAGGAGACGGTGCTGCAAGCCGTGAAGGCAAGCGGCATACAGCCCAAGCGACTCATCGTCACCGACGGCATCACCGACGACGATGCGGTTTCCTACCACGACTATGTTGACGCGGCTTCAAACCGCGAGCCCGTGGTCGCCGAGCCTCTCAACATCTACGAGGAGACCACGCGTCTCTACACCTCTGGCACCACCGGCAGGCCCAAGGGCGTGCCATTGACATCAATCAACGAGGTGCTGTCTGCCCACGACATCATGATCCACTTCCCCATGAGCTTCCGCGACGTGACGCTGAACACCACGCCGTGGTTCCACCGCGGCGGCATCCACTGCGGAGGCCCCTGCCCCACGTTCTACGCCGGCGGCACGCTCGTGGTAATGAACAAGTTCGACGCCGTGAACACGCTACGCTACGTGTCGCGCTACCACATCACGTTCGTCATAGGCGTGCCCACCGTGCTTGAGGAGCTTGCCGACGCGCAGGAGAAGAACGACTACGACCTCTCGTCGCTCTCCGGCATCATCACCATGGGCTCGCCACTGGAGCGCTCGGCTTGCCTGCGCTACCAAAGGGTGCTCACGCCAAACATCTACAATGGCTACGGCACCACGGAGACACTGTGGAACACCTTCCTCCGCCCGTTCGACTTGCCCGAGTACGCCGGTACGGCAGGCGCGTCGATGGTAGACGACGACGTGCGCGTGGTGAAGATCTACGATGACCACAAGGCTGATCCCGACGACGTGGTGGCAATGGACGGCCAAGAGATTGGCGAAGTCGTGATATGCTCACCGGCAAAGTCGCCTTACATGTATTTCAACAACGAGAAGGAGACCAACAACAAGTACCACAACGGGTTCATCTACACAAGCGACCTCGCCACGTGGGACAAGAACCAATACATAACCATCCTCGGCCGCAAGGACGACATGATCATCTCCTCGGGCGAGAACATCTACCCCACAGAGATCGAGGAGGTGCTCAACAAGCACCCGAAGGTGAAGGACTGCATCGTGACATCGGTGCCCGACAAGGTGCGCGGGCAGATGGTCACAGCCTATGTGGTGAGAGCGGGCCACAGCCTCCAGCCAGAGGACCTCGACCAGTTCTGCAAGGAATCGCCCGACATTGCCAACTTCAAGCGCCCACGCTTCTACCGCTTCGTGGAGCAGATACCACGCAACGCAACGGGCAAGAAGCTCCACGTGCGCATCAAGGCCATAGCCAAGGACGACCTCGTCAACGGCCTGCTCTACAGGGTATGACACTAAGCAACCATCTTCCACGCCAATAAAGCGGCGTGGAAGAAAACAAGATAAGAACAAACATGATAGACAAGGAACAAAAGGTAGAATACCACCACTCCATGGCCATCCAACTGCGCTGGATGGACGCCGACGCCTTCGGGCACGTAAACAACACTATGTATTTCCAGTTTTACGACACGGCGAAGATGGAATATTTCCGCGCGGCATGCCCTAATCTTGTGGGCAAGATCGCTATCGTCACCGTGCATGTAGAGGCCGACTTCATGCACCAGGTCTACACCAAGGAGGGAGAGGTGACGGTGCAGTCGGCGATAACGCGCATAGGCAACAGCAGTTTCACCATAAGGCAGCGGCTCGTGGGCAAGGACGGCGAGGTGAAATGCGTTGGCGAGACCGTCATGGTGCTCTACGACACCAAGAAGGGCGAGAAGGTTGACTTCTCTCCGGAATGGCGCGCCATGATTGAGGATTTCGAAAAGAGAAAACTCTAAGGCGTAAATATCTCTAAATCAACGGCTTCGGTTTTAC
>CAVKWN010000015.1:12495-24020 GCA_963660075.1 Lachnospiraceae bacterium | reverse complement strand
CTTTGCACTGAAAAGCCGATGACATATCACTAGAAAGGCGACACCTTATCATTGGAAAGGTGTCGCCTTTGCTATTCAGCTATATTTTTTGTTATCCTTTTATTGCTCTTTCAACAAACAGGGCAGGACCTTCTCGGTCACGGCACCCTCAAGGCTCACCGTTGCCACGAGCGGTTTCAGGTCGGCGGCATCACGCGCTACCATCACGCTGTAGTTTCCGCCCTCCACCTGCCACTGGCTGTCTGCCTCATTGAATGAGGCGAGATCCTTGTAGGCGATGTTTATCTTCACGTTTTCGCTTTGACCAGGGTTCAGGCATGAGGTCTTGGCAAAGCCGCGCAGTTCCTTGGCTGGCTTGTCCATATCCTTGCCGGGAGCGGCAACATACACTTGCACCACATCCTTGCCCTTGTACTTGCCAGTGTTCTTCACATTCACCGACACCGAGATGTTGCCCTTGGCATCCTTCTCCACCTTCATGTTGTCGTATTTGAAAGTGGTGTAGCTCATGCCATAGCCGAATGGATAAGACACTGCCACATTCTTGGTCTGATAATAGCGGTAGCCCACATAGATG
This sequence comes from Lachnospiraceae bacterium, assembly GCA_963660075.1. Taxonomy (GTDB): domain Bacteria; phylum Bacteroidota; class Bacteroidia; order Bacteroidales; family Bacteroidaceae; genus Prevotella. The sequence continues at coordinate 23,443 of CAVKWN010000015.1, read as the reverse complement.
CCGTCGTTGTATTCGGTGTAGTCCACGTTCTTCTCGTTCTTGTTGACGCTCTTGTCCGAGAACATATTCAGGATGTCGTCCTTCTTGATGTTGTCGGGAATGGGGAAATCGTTTTTCGAAAGAACGTCGTCGTAGCTTTGCGGCCACGACATTGGCAGACGTCCCGAAGGTGTTTCCTTGCCCGTAAGGATGTCACACACGGAGTTGCCACCCTCTTGGCCAGGCAACCACGACACGAGTACGGCATCAGGCTGACTAATCCAGCTCTTTGTCTCGATTACGCCGCACACATTGAGTATGACGACGACCTTCTTGCCAGCCTTATGGAAGCTCTTGCACACGTCCGCAATCATCTGCTTCTCCGCGGAGGTAAGGTTGAAGTTGCCTTCGATGTGACGGTCGAGAAATTCGCCCGACAGCTTGCCGATGGTTATCACCGCCATGTCGTTTTGCTTGGCAGCCGCAGCCACGTCCACTGCGGAAAGGCTCATCTCGGGTACGGAAGGCCCAGGCAGGAAAGACTCTATCAGACTGGTAGGCTTTGGAAGGGTCTTTTTGACCTCTGGAATATATTTGCCGTATGCCGAAGCCACGGCGTCGTCGATAGAGAACCCGGCGTTCTTGAATCCGTCGAGCAAACTCACCACATAGGCATGATTGACGTTGCCCGAGCCTGTTCCGCCAGCGATAAAGTCGTAGCTCGTGTTTCCGAAGAGAGCCACGTTCTTTATCTTCTTGCCCATGGGCAGGGTCTGCTTGGTGTTTTTCAACAGAACCATTCCCTCGGTGGCGGCGTTGCGGGCTACCTGCGCGTGCGCTTTAAGGTCGGGGGCGTTGTCGTATTTGTAGTTCTTGAAGCGCGGAGTGCGCAATATGTATTCAAGTATATGCTTGACGTTTCGGTCAACAATCTCACGCGGCAGTTTGCCGCTCAGCACGGCTTTCTTGATTTGGTCCCTCTGCTGGGCCTTTCCCGGCATCAGCAAATCATTGCCTGCCATTGTTTGCGCCGCACCGTCACGGCCTCCATACCAGTCTGTCACAACCATGCCATCGAAGCCCCACTCACCGCGCAAGATGTCAGTAAGGAGATCGGAACGTTGGCTTGCCATCGTGCCGTTGATGAAGTTGTATGAAGACATCACCGTCCAAGGTTTTGCCTCTTTCACCACAATCTCGAATGGCTTGAGATATATCTCGCGGAAGGTACGTGGCGTGCCTATCACGTTGTTGCCCGTACGGTTGATCTCTTGGTTGTTGAGGGTAAAGTGCTTTACCGAGGTACCCACGCCGTTGTCCTGGATACCGTTCACCATTTGCGCGCAAATCTTGCCAGCCAGCAGAGGGTCCTCAGAATAATACTCGAAGTTTCTGCCGCACAGCGGATTGCGCATGATGCTTGTACCTGGCGCGAGCAGCACGTCCACACCGTAGTGCAACACCTCGTTGCCCATGGCCTTGCCCACCTTACGCACCAAGGTTGGGTTCCATGTAGAGCTCATCACCGTGCCAACAGGGAAATGGGTGCAGTAGAATGTGGCGTTAGAACCTTCACGCTTAGGGTCGATACGCAAACCGGCAGGGCCGTCGGAAAACACCGTGGTAGGGATGCCCAAACGTGGTATGCTGTTGGATTGCCCTGATGCGCCAGCCACTATCTGCGCTTGGCCGCCAATTGTGGCGGACATTGAGGAAGCCTGGTTTCCCGCTGAGCCCACTATCAAGTCTATCTTCTCGTCGAGCGTCATCGCCTTGACAACTTCGTCTATGGGCGCAACGCCCAACTGCGGGGCTGCGGAAGGAGCTTGTGCAAAAGATATGGTCGCTCCTGCGCATGCCACGCAGGAAGCAATAATCAAACGTTGTATCGTCATGTTAAACTAATTATTTGAAAAGTTTCTGTGCGAACTCCGTGAGATACACTCTCCAGTTGCGCCAGATGTGGCCGCCCTCAGTCTCCATGTAAGTATAAGGATAACCTTTCTCATCGAAATAGCGGCGCAAGTCGGCAGTGCTCTTGTAGAGGAAGTCGGTCTTGCCCATGCCTATCCAGTAGAGTTTTATCTTTCCGTTGAATATGCTGGCGAGCTGCTTCTGAGCCTCGGTGTCCTTCTGCAAACCTGCGTAAAGGTCACTCTGATAGTTGTCGTTGCCCACACGCAGGCCCGCTGAGAAGAGACCCACATAGTCGAACTTGTCGGGGAAGCGGCGCGAGATGTCGAACGAGTGGCCGCCACCCATCGACAAGCCGCAGATGGCACGGTGGGCCTTGTCCTTTGCCACCTTGTAATGGCTCTCAATATAGTTCATCACGTCGGGGAAGCTCTCGTCCATGGACGCGACGGCCTTCGCGCCCTGGTAGCCCATGAACGATGGCACGTACAAGCCTGCCGACCACTCGCCAGGGGCTGCCTGACAATTGGGGTTGCCATTGGTCATGACCACCACCATCGGCTTCACCTTGCCCGCGGCAATGAGGTTGTCGAGAATCTGCGAGGCGCGTCCCAGCTCCGACCAGGCGTTCTCGTCGCCACCGGCACCATGCAAGAGGTACATCACCGGATAATTCTTGCCCTTGTCGTAACCAGCAGGGGTATAGACGGTCATGCGGCGCTGCATCTTCAGCGTGGGCGACGGATACCACACCTTCTCAAGGTTTCCGTGAGGCACCTCGTTCACGCTATACAAGTCGCCGCAGTCGCCCTTTTTCTCGGTAATGATGAACATGTTGGTCTCCGAGGTGATGTCGCGCTGGATGTAGACGCTGCCCGGGTCGACGATTTTCACGCCGTCGAGCAAGAGATTGTAGGAGTAAAGCTCAGGCGAGAGCTTTGAACTGGTAAAGGTCCAAACGCCCTTCTCGTCCTTCGTCATGTCTGCCACGCCCGGCTGCTCCATCTTGCCGATTGGCGTGTCGATGGTCTTCGGGGCGAGGAAGTCGCCCGTTATCTGCACCTGCTTGGCTTGAGGCGCTGCAAGGCGGAACGTCACCGTGTTGTCGGCATTCACCTCCGGCGATACTACCGGTACTTGGTTGAAGAGCGCTTGCTGGGCGAAACTGCTTGCGCTGACAAACAAGGCGCAGGCGATGATCTTGATTTTCTTCATAATTTAAAAATATCTGATTGTTCTACAATATTACCATCCTTCATTTTGCTTTATGTTAGGATTGAGTTCCATCTCCTTGAGAGGTATGGGCAGGAGTTTGTGCTTTGCCTTGAATCCGTAGACGGAGTTGGAATAATCCCATGACACGCCTGTAGATGAGAAGACGGGAATCTGCTTGCCCTGAGACGCGAGCACGGTCTCGGCATCGCCCCAACGCACGAGATCCTGATAGCGCACGCTCTCAAGACATAGTTCGAGCCGTTTCTCGGTCTTTATGTCGTCGAGGGAGACCGTGGCGAGAGGTGTCTCCTTGGCGCGAGCGCGGATAAGGTTGACATACTCGGTGGCTTTCTGCGTGTTGCCGTTCTGCAGATGAGCCTCAGCGGCGAGCAGCAGCACCTCGGCGTAGCGCATGATGCGCTGGTCGGTATACTGCAGCACTTGGAAGCCAGGGAAGTCGTTGACACAGTCGGACTTGAGCACGCGGTTCTTATACATGAAGTAGCCCTCATTGCCATAGGCGGTCACACCTGCCTGCATCATGGCACCATAGTCTTTCAGCTGGTCGTAGGTGAGCATAGTGTGGCGCAGGCGGTAGCCGTCCTTGCCCTCTGCCTTAACGAAAGCCTCGTAGAGCGACTTGCGTGGATTGAGGAATCCGTAGGTGCCGGTGGCTATTTCCGTGGCTGCCGTTCCTGACAGGTTCATGCTGCTGGTGCGCCATCCCTGCATGATGTAGAGCATGGAGAATTCTGACCATGCCTTCTCGGGATCGTTGCGCAACTGGCACTCGAGCATAGACTCGCAGTTGTTGTTTGCCAAGGCATGGAACTGCAGGTCGTAGTCGCCCTCATAGAGCTTATACTTGCCCGATGCCACAACCTTGTCGAGCATGGTCGCAGCCTCGGCATACTTTTTCTCAAAGAGATATGCCTTACCGAGCATGGCCTCTGCCACCTCAAGGGTGACATGGGTACCAGTCTCGCTGTCGTCGGCTGACGACTTTGATTCCAGCGCGCCAGACGATATGGCGGCATTGAGATCGCTCTCAACAGCTGCCCACAGGGCTTCGGGAGTGCTGTTTGCCTGGCGGTATTCGTCAGACTGGAGCAGATGATCCACAAGTGGAGCATTGCCGAAGAGCGTCACCAACTCGAAGTTTGCCCATGCGCGGAAGAAGCGGGCCTCTGCCACCGAGCGAGCCTTGACGTGAGTATCAGGCTCCACCTTTTCTATTATGAGGTTGGCATTGTAGATGAGCGCATACATGCTGCTGAAAAGACTCTGCACCATGCCATTGTCGGTGCTATATGTATACTCGTTGAGTTGCTCCATCTGTGTGTTGTCGCCACGTTGTCCGCCACCACACCACGCGTCATCGGAGAGTATGTTCTTTGTCATGAACCAGTTGTAGTAGAGGTCGCGCAAGGAGACATACATGGATGCCGTGGCACCGAGAGCCTCGTCGTCGGTCTTGTAGAAATCTTCCTGACTTCCCATGTTGCCGTGTTTCAGTATGTCGAGCCGGTCTTCACATCCCGCGAAGACGAATGCGAGCATGAGGACAAGACTGTAGATTATGTTCTTTTTCATATGCTTTTAGTGTGTTTATCGTTGATAGCAATGTTGTGTCAGAACTCTATGTTGGCGCCTATCACCACCTTCTTTGACATCGGGTAGGCTCCCTTGTCGATGCCCATGCCCGAGGTGGCGTTGACAGAAGCCTCGGGGTCGAATCCCGGGTAACTGGTGAAGGTGAAGAAGTCGTCGAGCGACACATAAAGGCGCAGGCTGGAGATGGCAACCTTCTTGAGCACCTGCTTGGGCAAGGTGTAACCGAGTTGTATCTGCTTGATCTTGAAATATGAACCATCGTATACCATGGCGCTCGAGCAGGCATACTTGTCCATGTTGTCGGCACCGGCGCGCGGACGTGTGCCGGCGTGGTTGGTTGTTGTCCAGCGGTCGTCATAGAAGACCTCCTTGAGCTTGTTGGTCATAGGATAGTCGGGGCGGTTGATGCAGTTGAATATCTTGTTGCCGTAGGAACCCGTACCGAAGACGGTGAGGTCGAGACCCTTATAGGCTGCCGTGAGGGTGATGCCATAGGTGAAGTCGGGGATGGCATTGCCGATATCGGTGAGGTCGCCGTCGGAGATGTCTCCACTGTTGTCAAGGTCGGCAAAGAGCGGATTGCCAGTATCGGAATCTATGCCTGTGAACTGATAGCCACGGAAATAGTAGACGGGATAGTTCTGCTCGAAATAGGTGATGGTATAGGTGTGAAAGGTGCTTCCTCCGAGTCGGGTGATCGACGGGTCGATGTAGGTCACCTTGTTGCTGAGCGTGGCGAGGTTGGTGCGCACACTATAGTTGAAGTCCTTGATGTGGTCGCGCCATCCGAGCTCAAACTCGAATCCCTTGTTCTCCACGTTGCCGGCATTGAGTGGCGAAGTGGTGCCACCGATGACAAGCGAAGGAGTGGTGCCCGAGACGAGCAGGTCCTTGGTCTTCTTGGTATAGTAGTCGGCAGAGAAGTTGAGGCGTCCGTTGAAGAAATAGGTGTCGATACCGAAGTCGAGCTGTTCGGATGTCTCCCACTTCAGTTTATCGTTACCCATGGTCGATGGTGCCACGCCCGTGGTGTAGACGTTGCCGGGTGCAAAGGCATAGATGCTGCCGTTGGCCATGTCGGTGCTGTAGAGATAACCCGAGAGGGCTGCCAAGGAACCGTTTTGTCCCCATGAGGCACGCAACTTGAAACTGCTCACCACATTGCGCAGAGGTTCGAAGAATTTCTCCTCGGACACAGTCCATCCTGCCGACACAGCGGGGAAGTAGCCCCAGCGGTTTGTCGACGGCAGTTTCGACAGGTCGGCAGCGTCGGCACGGAGCGATGCCTGAAGCATGTAGCGGTTCTTGTAGTCATAGCCTATACGACCGAAATAAGAGAGTTTGGACGAGCGCGTCTTCTCGCCGCTCACGCCCTTGGTAGAGGAAGCGGAGGCATAGTTGAGATAATAGAACAGCGGGTCGTTCTTCTTGAGGGCATCCTCGCCGTTGGCTGAGAGCGAGCCACCCACATAGTCATAGCTTGACTCCTGATACGACATACCCACCATGGCCGTTATGGTGTGGGCGTCGGCAATGCGGCGTGTGTAGTTGGCAAAGTTCTCCCACTGATAGTAGATGGTGGTGGAAGACGTGCCGCTCTGCGACAGGTAGTCGTTGCTCTGCACGGCATTGCCATAGTAAGGCAGCGATGTGGTTGACGAGCGTGTGCCCGACAGACGGTAGCCAAAGCGCGAGGTGAAGACGAATCCCTTGAAGGGCTTGAAGTCGGCATAGGCAGAACCGTTGACATTGAATCCGCTGCTGCGTGCTATGGAGTTGTCGCGCATGATGAGAGGGTTGAAACTCTCGCCGTTGAAGAAGCGCGAGATGCCATAGTAGTTGCCGTCGGCATCGGTCATGAGCGTCTTGCCCGAGGCCAACGCGGACGCCATGTGCGAAGGCAGGTTGTCGGGAGAATAGGTCACAGGAGTCAACGGGTCCATGAGGAGCACAGATGTGAGGGTGCTGCCATACTCATAGCCGCCTGACACCGAACGCGTATTGTATTTCTCAATCTGGTTGGTGGTGCCAACCTTGAGCCATGTCTTGATGTTGTATTCAGCGTTGATGGTACCGGTAAGACGACGGTATACATCTTTGTCGCTGCGAACGATGCCGTCGTTGTTGAGATAGGTCACCGAGGCATAGTAGTTGCCGTCCTTGTTGCCGCCGGTGAAAGCCACGTTGTGCTTCATCATGTGGCCCTTGCCGTAGGTGGCGTCAATCCAGTTGGTGTTGGTTTGGCCGTCCCAGTTCTTCAACAGATAGTCCTGGGTGAAGGTGCCGCCTTCTGTCATATAATTAATGTATTGCTCGGCATTGAGCAGTTTTGGCATGTGTGCCAGCGACTCGGTGGTGTACTGGAAGTCGTAGGATATCTTGCCCTGGCCATTCTTGCCTTTCTTTGTGGTGATGAGCACCACGCCGTTGCCAGCCTCGGCTCCGTAGATGGCTGCAGAGGCGGCATCCTTGAGGATTTCCATTGACGCGATGTCGTTGGGATCAATGCCGGAGATGTCGCTCAAGCGAACGCCATCGACAACATAAAGGGGATCCGACGACACGTTTGAAGAGAAACCGCGTATGCGAATGGTTGGCGAAGAGCCCGGCGACGACGTGTTGCCGATGACCTGCACGCCGGCGGTCTTTCCCTGAAGCGCCGACTTGGCATTGGTGATGGTGCGGTTTTCCATGTCCTCGGCCTTTACCTGCGAGATGGCTCCCGTGACGGAGCTTTTCTTCTGGATGCCATAACCCACCACGACAACATCGTCGAGAACCTTGGAATCCTCTTTCAACACTATCTTCATCTTAGGAGCGGCTTTCAAATCCATTGTGGTATATCCCACATAGCTCACCTGAAGGATGGATCCACGGTTCACCTGAATGATGAAGTTTCCGTCGAGATCGGTCACCACTCCACGCGACGATCCCTTCTCCTTGATGGTTACACCTATCATGGGCTCGCCTGTGGCATCGATCACATGGCCCGACACTTTGAAAAGTTGCTGTGCCCACGTGGGAAGCCCCAACAAGGCAAACAACACAAACAATAATAAACGGTTCATAAGTTTTCGCATGTTTTTAGGTTTTGGTTTCCTGTCGCAAAGTTAGCCACGGTTTTTCATCATGGCTTTCTCGATAATTCTTTTGTCTATTGCGCTCGTTCAAAGCACTTTCATTCTTGTTCAAATTCTTTCCCAAATGTTCAAAGGCGCACAAGACCGTCTGTTTTTTGACAGAAAATGCTTATCTTTGCAATGAAAACGCTATATGCTTTAACCATGAGAAAACCTGACCATCTATATGCAATTCTCTTGACGCTCGCCATAATGCCGCTGTTATTTTATGGTTGCGGCAAACAACGCCAGCAACCAACACTCATCGACGAGGACAACGCCATGGTGATATCCGAGGACATCTCAAACCAAGACATCAAGGCTTTTGCCGAAGACCGCTATGGGCAGATTTGGATTGGCACGTTCAGGGGACTCAACAAGTTTGACGGCAACAAATACTACCAATACTTCTGCACCGACGACTCCACGGGGCTGCCCGACAACAACATTCAAGACATTGTTCGCGATGCCAAGGGAAGGCTATGGGTCGCCACTGTCAATGGCGTGTGCCATTACACTTCAGCAAACACTTTTGAGCGCATGCCCACGGAAAACAAAAACCGCAACATAGTGCAGATGGCATGCTCTCGAGACGGCAAAGTATTCGCTTTCAACATTTCTACCATACAGGAATATGATGAGCGAAGCAACCGCTTTGTCATACGGAAGGACCATCTCGACTCACTCAAGACGTTCATGGGCAGCATTGCCATAGACAACGACAACCATCTCTGGCATACCTATAAGGACTGTCTCTCTTGCTACTCAGTCAATGGCTTTCGCCTCTTGAAAAAAGTGAACTTGCCAAACGGCTTCTTCGCCACCGGCTCTGACCTGCTCGACGGCAACAAGCTATGGATCAAAGGGTTTGGCGGCGTGCTTTGTTTTGACACCCACCTGTGCCGTTTCGTGCCTTTGCCAACAACTATCTCTGGCAATCCAAGCATCTTGGGGGGAGTAAACAAGGTGCACAGGTATGACAAGTCCGCCATATTGCTCAGCACTTATCGCGAAGGCTTGCTTGCCTACAACGAAACTTCGGGCAAGATGTCCGCCCCCGGGCAACCATCGTTTCCTTTAAGGCTACCGGGATTTAAGGTCACGAAGATGTTCACCGACAGCCATCATAACCTTTGGATGGGCTCAGACGACCAAGGGTTCTCCGTGGACTACCAATACAGCGCGTTTTTCAACGGGAACGCATATCTTGACAAGACCATAGGCCACCAGTCGGTGCTCGCCATAGCCAGCGACCGACACGACAACGTGTTCATTTCCACGAAGATGAGCGGACTGTATGCCTACAACCTCTCCACCAATGCCATAAGCAAGATACCGACCGAGGAAATCTTCCCAAATGAGAAAAACGCTGAGATAAAAAGCTTGCTCGTGGATAGCCACGGATTCCTTTGGCTGACAAGTGGGGCGACCGTGGCAAGGACCCATTATGACGGGACTCAGTTGGAATTGGCGCGTCGCTACGACACGTACTGTCCCATGTCTCTTACCGAGAGCAGTGATGGCACAGTGTGGACATCATTGTCAAGCCATCATGCCGCGGCTTTTCTTCCCGACGGCACCATGAAAACCATACAGGTATATCCTGCAACGTTTTGCTTCATGCCTTGCATCAAACAGCTACGCGACGGCAGAATGCTCACGGCAGCTTTTCTTCAAGACCTTACCACGATAAACCCGCGAACATTCAACGTGCAACGTCTCGCAATACCTGCCGACAGCATGAAGAAGGCGGTGAGCCGCTCGGTGTTGATACCTACCGACTTGCTACAAACCGACGACTCCACATTATATTTAGGCACCGTGACAAACGGTCTGATACGCATCTTTCTCCATTCCGGCCACGCGGAGCGCATACACGGCCTGTCGTGCTCCGACATCGGGGCCATCATCTCCGACCAGGAGCACAACCTATGGGTAAGCACCCTGAACGGTCTAAACCGGATCGATAGCAAGACGGGGAAAGTTACGTCGTTCTTCAAGACCGACGGGACAGGAGGGAACCAGTTCAACGACCGCGCCGCATGTATGCTCCCAAATGGTGAGCTTATCTTCGGCGGCACCCACGGACTCACCTTCTTCAATCCCGAGCGCAAGCAGGCCAAGGAGAAAACGCGTCTCGTGTTCGAGGCTCTAAGGGTACACAACCAAGTGGTGACCCCACAAGAGGGTGGATGCATCGACAGCATAATGGAGATGCGGCCTGTGATAAGGCTCAAGCACAATGAAAACAGTTTCGGCATCACCTACGCGGCATTGGCATACGGCGACTATGAAAGGGTGAACTATGCTTACAAGCTCGAAGGGTTCGACGACGATTGGGTGGACGCAGGCAAGCGGCGCGAGGCTTACTATGCCAACCTGCCAGTGGGACACTATACACTCAAGGTAAAAGCCCACAGCAAGGGGCACCAGACCCTTCAAGCCGAGAACGAGATAGAAATCATCGTGTGCCCCGCGCCATGGAACAGTTGGTGGGCTTGGATGATTTACATCGCCATTGCCGTCATAATACTGGCTAAAGCAAGGGCTATAAGAGGCCGAATCATGCGAAACAAGCAGGAGATACAGAAGGCTCAACAAGAGAAAGAACACGAGAAGAAAGTCAACGCCATGAACATGAGCTTCTTCTCCAACATCTCGCATGAATTCCGCACACCGCTGACAATGATAGCAGGACCAGTGGGGATGCTTTGCGACGACAAGACGCTGCCAAACGACAAGAGAAAGCTCCTGATGATAATACAAAGGAGCGTGGCAAGGATGCTGAGACTCGTAAACCAGCTCATGGACTTCAACAAGCTGGAAAACGACACACTCAAACTGAAAGTGGCACGAGTCGACATCATTGACCAGCTACGGCTCATTTGCGACATTTTCAAAGTTAACGCCAAGGAGAAAGATATCGCCATGAGGACGGAAGGTCTGGAAGACTCCTTCCTCATGAAGCTCGACAGCGACAAGCTCGACAAGATCGTCAGCAACCTCCTGTCCAACGCCTTGAAGTTCACGCCAAAAGGCGGAAGCATAAACGTCTGTTTCGACGTGGAGGAGGGAAACGCCGTGATACGCGTCAGCGACTCCGGCCC
>CAVKWN010000015.1:5322-12188 GCA_963660075.1 Lachnospiraceae bacterium | reverse complement strand
AGGCAAGACAAACCCACGGTTCTCGTCGTGGACGACGACACGGAAGTGGTGAACTATCTGCAAACGCTGCTCATGCCATATTATAACGTGACATACAAGTTCGATGCCGACAGCGCGTACAAGTCGATATGCGAGAACGAGCCGGACATCATACTCTGCGACGTGATCATGCCGGGGAAAGACGGCTACGAGCTCTGCAGGGAGGTAAAAGCCAACTTGCAGGTGTGCCACATACCAATGATCCTTGTCACGGCAAAGGCGACCGTGGAAAACCAAGTGGAGGGCCTCAACACAGGAGCCGACGCGTATATCACCAAGCCTTTCGACCCCAAGCTCATGCTTGCCATGATTCACTCACTGCTCGACAACCGCGAGAAGCTCAAGCAACTTCTCGCCCACTCCACCCACACCACGGACAAGATAGAGAAAGAACTGTCTCCACAAGACAGGGTCTTCATGGAACAACTCTATCATGTCATGGAGGAGGGTCTGCCAAATGCGGAGCTCGACGTGGCGCATCTCACGACCAGCCTGCACGTATCGCGCACAAAGCTCTATTACAAGATGAAAGGACTCACGGGGGCTAACCCAAGCGCGTTCTTCAAGACATACAAGCTCAACCGTGCCGCCCAACTGATAAAAGAAGGCAAATACACCATCAGCGAGGTGGCCGACATGACCGGCTTCAGCACCCCGAGCCATTTCTCCACGAGCTTCAAGAAGCAGTTTGGCGTCTCGCCAAGCGAATATGCATAGCTCGGGCAAGGCAGTGCAAGGCCTGTCCCACAAAACACTCCATTAAAAAAAGCGAAGCTCTCAAACGAGAGCTTCGCTTTTTTTAATGGAGCTTATCTATATAAGATTATTTGTCAACGTCCCACCATACGCGAGAGTCCATGCGGTCACCACCAGAGAGACGGCTTACAGCTGCATTGTAAGGATTGTTCTCGGCGAAGTTCTTCTCATACTTGTTCAAGTAACCGTTGGGAAATGGTTAAACCTGACAAAACAACGACAAAAAACATGTGGCTTATAAAAAACAAGCTATTTTTAGCATCGCTTAACAGCCTATGTCTCTGATTTTTGCCTATATTTGCCACTGCAATCAACATGACTTGAAAATTATCTACATATATATTAATAACTATCTACCATGAATAACAACCAATTAATATTCAACGCCAACTCCATAATAGACCAACTGCAGTTGGCACCCGAGGAGATAAAGCGCGAGGACATAGTGCGCTTCGTGAGGAAGAACAACATACGCCGTATCAACTTCATGTACCCTGGAGGAGACGGCAGGGTGAAGACGCTCAACTTCGTGCTGTCCGACCTCGACTACCTGCAAACCATCCTCACCTGCGGCGAGCGCGTCGACGGCTCCAGCCTCTTCTCGTTCATAGAGGCTGCAAGCAGCGACCTCTACGTGCTGCCACGCTTCTCCACGGCTTTCGTCGACCCATTCAGCGAGGAGCCCACGTTGTGCATGCTTTGCTCCTTCTTCAACAAGAATGGGCAGCCACTGGAATCATCGCCCGAGCACACCCTTCACAAAGCGGTGGAGACGTTCAAGGTCACCACGGGCATGGAGTTTGAGGCAATGGGCGAACTGGAATATTATGTCATAAGGAAAGCCGACGACAACTACAAGGCACGCGACCAACACGGCTATCACGAGAGCGCGCCTTACGCCAAGATGGGCGAGTTCAGGCAGAAATGCATGGACTATATCGCCAAGGCGGGCGGACACATTAAATATGGCCACTCAGAGGTTGGCAACTTCGAGCTCGAAGGCTTGCTCTACGAGCAGAACGAGATAGAGTTCCTGCCGATGCCGGCAACGCGGGCCGCCGACGAGCTTCTCATAGCCAAATGGGTCATTCGAAACCTCGCATGGAGGGAGGGGCTCGACGTGACGTTCGCCCCGAAGATCACCACGGGCAAGGCTGGCTCCGGACTGCACATCCACATGAGGCTCATGAAAGACGGGCGCAACATGCTGCTGACACGCGGCAAGCTCAACGACAACGCGCGCAAGGCAATAGCCGGATGCATGGACCTCGCGCCAAGCCTCACGGCGTTCGGCAACAAGATTCCAACAAGCTATTTCCGCCTCGTGCCACACCAAGAGGCACCGACCAACATCTGTTGGGGCATGAGCAACCGCTCCGCCCTCGTCAGGGTGCCATTGGGCTGGACGTCGGGCGTGGACATGGGCCACATTGCCAACCCATTGGAACAGGAAGTGCCCTACGAGGAGCGCGGCAGCATGAAGCAGACTTTCGAGATACGCTCTGGCGACGGCTCGGCAGACGTGTACCAATACATTGCCGCGCTATGCGTGGCGTGCCGCCACGGCTTCGAGATGGGCAACGCCCTCGACGAGGCTGAGCGCACCTTCGTGGATGGCGACATCAACGACCCTGCCCACGCGGAGAGGCTCGCGCAGCTCGACCACCTGCCCGACTCTTGCGACGCGTCGGCAGAATGCCTGCTAAGGCAGCGTGCCGTTTACGAGGCAAACCACATCTTCTCGCCTCACATGATAAACGGCATAGTGAAGGAGCTCAAGTCGTACAACGACCGTACGCTGCGCCACGACATCGCCGAAGACAGGCACGAGATAGGCATCATCGTGAAGAGGTTCTTCCACTGCGGATAAGCACGACGCGCACTCCGTCATATAGTGCTTTGCAGGGGCGGGTCCTGTGCCCGCCCGCAACCCGAATGGCTACATCCGCAACCCGAATGGCGTCCTGTTTCCTCACACAGATCTATAAGATTTTAAAGATGTCGGCTTCGCCGATTATGCATACTCTTGTGGATTATATTTGTCGTTAATTTGATGATGTCATTTTTTAGCATTAACTTTGTGGTGTCTGATTAATTCAAATGAAACGTCTATGGTACAGAATGTCAAGGAAGTCCCTTATGGAGTCTCCGATTTCCGGACAATGGTGGAGCAGAACCTATACTATGTGGACAAGACCATGTACATACCGGAACTGGAGAAGCAGGCTCGGTATATAATCTTCATACGTCCTAGGCGTTTCGGCAAGAGCGTCTTTCTGGGCATGCTGCAGGCATACTACGACTGTCGCACGAAGGACAAGTTTGAACAGTGGTTTGGTAATCTCTGGATAGGCAAGCGTCCAACATCTTTTCGTGGCAGGTATCAGGTGCTGAACCTCGACTTCTCGATGGTTGGGGGGAAGATAGAAAACCTGGAGGAGAAGTTCAACTTCTATTTGGGCGTGCAACTTGACGGTTTCGTCCGTTACTATGATGAGTATTATTCTGACATGATCAAGCAAAACGTTTACGCCGCAAAGGACGCAGGCGGTAAACTTGCAATCATCCAGAATGAGGCAAAAACCAAGGGATATCCCCTCTACCTCATCATAGACGAATATGACAACTTCACCAACACTGTGCTCAACGAGCAGGGCGAGAAGGTGTATTGGGCCATGACCCACGCCGAAGGCTTTTACCGCGACATCTTCAAGAAGTTCAAGGGCTCTTTCGAGCGCATCTTTATCACTGGCGTGAGCCCCGTTACGCTCGACGACGTGACGAGCGGCTTCAACATTGGGTGGCACATTTCCACCAAGCCAGAGTTCAACCAGATGCTTGGTTTCTCAACCGAAGATGTATATAATATCTTCAATTATTACAAGAGCACGGGTGAGGTGCGCCCAGACTGCGATGTGGATGCCGTGGTCAAGGAAATGAAGCCTTGGTACGACAACTATTGCTTTTCAGAGGATGCTTTCTTCACCCAGAGCAAGGTATTCAACTGCGACATGGTGATTTATTACCTGCGCAACTACATGAGCTACGGAAAGTCGCCCAGGGAGATGATAGACCCCAACACGAAGACCGACTACAACAAGATGAAGAAACTGTTGCAACTCGACAAGATGGACGGCGACCGCAAGGGCGTGATTCGCACCATCGCCGAGAAGGGCGAAATTGCGTCACAGCTCTTCACCACGTTCCCTGCGCACGACATAACCGACCCCGAGGTGTTTCCGAGCCTGCTGTTCTATTATGGTATGTTGACTATCAAGGGCGTGCTTGGTAGCCAGCTTATCCTTGGCATCCCCAACAACAACGTACGCAAGCAGTATTACGGTTTCCTGCGCGACGAGTATCAGGAAATGAGGCATGTCAATACGAATGACCTCATCACGATGTTCACCTACATGGCCTTTGACGGCAAGTGGCGTGAGGCGTTGGAGCACATGGCCAATGCCTACGAGAAAGTGTCGTCGGTGCGCGACGGTATAGAGGCCGAGCGAAACCTGCAAGGCTTCTTCATGGCTTATCTCAGCCTAAATCCCTATTACTACACCACACCGGAGTTGGAACTCAGCCATGGTTACTGTGACTTCTTTCTCCTGCCCGACCTCACCCATTACCCCACCAGGCACAGTTATATTCTTGAGTTGAAACTATTACCCAAGAGGGAGAAAGGAGAGGAAAAAGACCACTATGCGGCGAGGATAGAGAAGCAGTGGCAGAATGCCGAGGAGCAGATAAACCGTTACGCTGAGGCCCCTAGGGTTGAGGCTCTTCGCCAGGGCACGATGCTGCACAAGATCATCATGCAATTTGACGGTTGGAAGTTGTGGAGGATGAACGAAGTATAGGCTGTTTTTTACATTCCTTCTCTATCTTGTCCCAAGGGAGGTTGTCGGCAAGTTTGACCCATCGGTTGGATTTGCTCAATCCAAAGAGAGATTCTTGGAGTTCAAACAGGTCATGACTGTGATATTGAGAGTAGTATTTCATTCGACTTTCTGCAGTTTTAACACACAAAGGTAGTCATTTCTTGAGAATCAAGCAAATATTTTACGTGATAACATGTTAATAATCAATTGTTTGCGATTATTTAGCAGACCCTAATTAGCAGACCCTAATTATTATTTGTGTCGCATTTTACAAGCATTACAAGGGAGAAGATTAGCCTGAGCTATTCATAAGAATAAAAATGATACCATATTGTTTATAGAGGGTAAAAAGTTGCGTTATACACCTTCTTGTGGATTTCTCACACGGATAAAAAAGATTTGAAAGATTGCTACACCGCAAGTTTTTGAGCGGTAGCAGCTTCGCTGTAATCATGTCATATGCGTAATCGGCGAAGCCGATATCTTTCAAATCTTTTTTTCCGTGTGAAAGAAAATAAGGAAAGGCATCGGCTTTGCACTAGAAAGTCTTTTATGTCACATTGCGCCCGTATATCAATATGGGACGGCAAAAATCGGGAAAGGTCACTTCAAGTCAATAGACTTGACGCTCCTTATGTTTCCCGTCATGGGGTCGAACACCACCTGCGCCGACTGCTTCTTGCCGAAGAGCTCGCCGCTGATAGGCTGCACGAAACCAAATTGAGCCATGTTGGTCTCGTATGTGGCCACGGTGGTGCCGCCATTGGCGAGCGTCGCCTTCACCCTGGAAGGCAAGCAGGAGCGGAGCCCGATGTCGGCCTTGTCTTCCTTTTTCTTCTCGGTGACGTTTGCCGCAGGGTCGGTAGCGGTGTGCTCATCCACGATTGTCAGCTCGTAAGGCTCGCCGCTGAGGTCGTCGGCGTCGACGAGGCCAAAGTGGGATGAGAAGCGGAAGAGCACCGTTTTGCCCTCACGCTCTGGCACGAAGCTGATTTGCGTCCATGTGGTATCCGTCTCCGTGTAGCCGTCAAAGAGCTGTCGCAACGCGCTCTCCTGCCTGTTCATGTTGTCATACATGAGCTTGAGCTGCGCCCCGTCCTTCGGCAGGTTGTCCGCCTCGCCCCGGCTGAGCGAGTTGCGGCTGTCGCGTATGTCGTATATCTCCTTTGCCGTGAGCTCCGCCATCTTTGCCTTGGAGCCAGCCGAGAGAATGTCCTCGGTCATGAAGTCGGAAGGGTTGAGGCGTTTCTGCTTTGGCGCGAGCGTGAACACGCGCTCGGGCAACGTAGGCTGCGCGGCACTGGTGTTGATGGCAAGGATCTGCCCGTCATGCGTCAGCTCCACGTTCTCTATGGAGCGTCGCTTGTCAATGATGAGCGTGAACTGCCGCGAGGTGTCGGGGATGGCGGTCTTGTCGATGTCGACCCCTATCAGGCGGTAAGTCGTCGCCGGCTTCTGCGCCACCTTGTCCTTCATGAATCGCTCAGAATACTGGCAGAAGTCGCCAGGAGTGTATTGTGTCTTCTCCACCTTTATGGTAAATCGCAACCCATTCTTGGGCAGCATATAGCTGGTTCCCTCTACGCTCTGTGCCGACGCCGAGAGCGTGACGAAAGACATGGCGGCCATCAAGCCGCAAAGAGTGTGGTTCTTCATAGTTCTTTTAAGATATAAGCTTCATTCCAAGCGCTTGAAAGCCTTTGGTAGATAATTTATGATGTCGCTCGCTATGAGACTCTCCTTCCCGAGCTCCTTGGCGGCGAGGTCTCCGGCAAGTCCATGGATGTACATTCCGAGGGCGCACGCGTCAACCTGCTCGTAGCCCCTGGCGAGGAGCGCGGTGATGATGCCCGTGAGCACGTCGCCACTTCCTGCCGTAGCCATTCCGCTGTTGCCCGTGGGGTTGAACAATACCGTGCCGTCGGGCAGGCACAAGGCCGAATAATGGCCCTTGAGGATGATATACCCGTGGATGCGCGCTGCCATCTGGCGGGCACGCATGAGGCGGTCGTAAGAGCTGGCGCTCGCGCTTCCCATGAGGCGGTCGAACTCCTTGGGGTGCGGCGTGAGGATGATGCCCTTGGGCAGCTGCTGTATCCATGCCTGGTGACTTGCCAAGAGGTTCACGGCATCGGCGTCGGCCACCACGGGGCACTTGGCGCGGCTTATCTGACCGATGAGCGCCACGGC
>CAVKWN010000015.1:0-5040 GCA_963660075.1 Lachnospiraceae bacterium | reverse complement strand
GCGGCGGCGCAAGAGCGCGGTCACGTCGTTTTCCTCCAGTATGCGGCACTTGGCATCGGTCTGCCTGATATAATCGGGGCTGAGCCTGATGTCGATGACCTTGAGGCGGCCAATGAAACGCTGGCAGTCGGCAAAAAGCATCGACAGTTTCTTTTGCTGTATGGTGAGGGTCAGGTTGGCGTGGATGATGTTGGCGTGGACATTATAAGTATTGTCCTCGCACATCAATCCAGACGGCAGGTCAATGCTGACCACCTGACACGGACTCTGGTTGATATACTTGACCAGCGTGGCGAAACCGCCCATGAGGGTCTTGTTGAGCCCCGAGCCAAAGAGACCGTCCACCACCACCGTGTCGGCATCGAGCGTCGGAGGGTCGAAGCTGAGCGAGATTTCCGTGAACTGCACCTTGCGTTGCTCCACGAGGCGGTCGCGATTGGCGGCGCAGTCGGCAGACAACTTGTCATGGATGTTAAACAGATAGGCCGACACCTTATAGCCGGCATCGGCGAGCAACCGCGCCACGGCAAGGGCGTCGCCGCCGTTGTTGCCCGGACCGGCAAAGACGACCATGGGCGTGCAGTCGGCCCACTCTTCCATGATGGCAGCGGCGAGGGCCTTGGCGGCACGCTCCATGAGATCGATGCCCTTTACGGGTTCGTGCTCTATCGTATACTTGTCAAGCTCATGTATCTGAGCAGCAGTAAATATCTTCATACCAGTGCAAAAGTACAAAAAGAATGGTGATTAAAGGAAAAGTATCACCTATTTTTCGTAATTTTGCAGTATTATTCAAAATTCAACGAATCAAACATCGCATTATGAGCATCATTAAAGTTAAGGACAAGACGTTCAAGACGTTTATCCCGGAGGATGAGATTCAACGGCGCGTGAAGGCCGTTGCCGAGAAAATCAACAAGGACCTTGAAGGCCGGAACCCTCTGTTTTTAGCGGTTCTCAACGGCTCGTTCATGTTCGCCGCCGACCTAATGCGATACATCACCATCCCGTGCGAGATATCATTCGTGAAGCTCGCCTCCTACCAGGGTACCACGTCGACGGGAAAGGTCAAGGAGATAATCGGCATCAACGAGGACCTGCAAGACCGCACCGTGGTCATAGTGGAAGACATCGTGGACACGGGCAAGACCATGAAGCGCATGCTCGAGACCCTCGGCACGCGCAACCCGGAGTCGCTCCACATCTGCACGCTGCTCGTGAAGCCCAACAAGCTTGAGGAGAATCTGAAAATAGAATACGCGGCAATGGAGATACCCAACGACTTCATCGTGGGATACGGTCTCGACTACGACCAGCAAGGCCGCAACCTTCGCGACATCTACACCGTCGTGGAAGACTGATCGGAGGGCGCTGCCACGGCAGACGAAAGCCGGGGTTGCCCCATGTGACAGACTACAACATTATTCTAACAATACAACAAAAAATGAAGAACATTGTTATTTTCGGCGCCCCAGGTTCAGGCAAGGGCACCCAAAGCGAGAAGATGATTGAGAAATACGGCCTCGGCCACATCTCCACGGGAGACGTGCTGCGCGACCAGATCAAGCGTGGCACGGAGCTGGGCAAGACTGCCAAGGGATATATCGACAACGGCCAACTCATACCCGACGACCTCATGGTGAGCATCCTCGCCGACGTTTACGACGGCTTCGGCAAGGAGCACGAGGGCGTAATCTTCGACGGCTTCCCACGCACCATCCCACAAGCGCAAGCCCTGAAGGACATGCTCGCCGAGCGCGGACACAAGGTAGCAGCCATGATAGAGCTCGACGTGCCCGAGGAGGAGCTCATGAAGCGACTCATCAAGCGCGGACAGGAGAGCGGACGCTCCGACGACAACGAGGAGACCATAAAGAAGCGCCTCACCGTGTACCACAACCAGACATCCCCACTCATCGACTGGTATGAGAAAGAGGGCATCCACCACCACATCAACGGCCTTGGAGAACTCGACAGGATTTTCGGGGACATCTGCGCCGTCATTGACGCTTTAGCATAACCATGGAGTCGAACTTTGTAGACTACGTGCGCATCGTCTGCCGCTCGGGAAAGGGCGGCAGGGGGTCGGCGCACCTCAGACACGTGAAATATCAGCCAAACGGCGGCCCCGACGGGGGCGACGGAGGGCATGGCGGCAGCGTCATACTGCGCGGCAACCACAACTATTGGACTTTGCTGCACCTCAAATACCAGAAGCACGTCTTCGCCGAGCATGGTGGCAACGGCGGATCCGACAAGTGCCACGGCACCGACGGCAAAGACGAGTATATCGACGTGCCATGCGGAACCGTGGTCTACAATGCTGAGACGGGAAAGTATGTGTGCGACATCACTCGCGACGGCCAAGAGGTGGTGCTCCTCCAAGGAGGACGCGGAGGACTGGGCAACTTCCAGTTTCGCACCGCCACACGCCAGGCACCGCGATTCGCGCAGCCGGGTGAGCCCGCGCAGGAGATGACCGTCATCATGGAGCTCAAGCTCCTCGCCGACGTGGGTCTCGTGGGATTTCCCAACGCCGGAAAGTCGACATTGCTCTCAGCCCTGTCGAGCGCGAAGCCGAAGATTGCCAACTATCCCTTCACCACCCTTGAGCCTTCGCTCGGCATAGCGAGCTACCGCGACGGCAAGTCGTTTGTCATGGCAGACATCCCCGGCATCATCGAGGGTGCAAGCGAGGGCAAGGGGCTCGGACTGCGGTTTTTGCGACACATCGAGCGCAACTCGCTGCTGCTCTTCATGGTGCCAGGAGAAAGCGACAACATAAAGCACGACTACGAGGTGCTGCTCGGAGAGCTGGCCAAGTTCAACCCCGACATGCTGGAGAAGCATCGCGTGCTCGCCATCACCAAGAGCGACCTGCTCGACGATGAGCTGATAGAGATGCTGAAGGAGGAACTGCCCGACGACCTGCCCACGGTGTTCATATCATCCGTGACCGGGCTGGGCATCGACCAGCTCAAGGACACGCTTTGGAAAGAGCTCAACAGCGAGAGCAACAAGTTGGCGGAAATCACGGCAGAAGACACGCTCGTGCACCGCGACAAGGACATGACGGCCTTCAAGCAGGAGATGCTAGACGAGGATGCCGACGAGGACGACATAGAAGTGGTCGATGTGGAAGACTTCGACGAGGATGACGTTTGACGGCGGTCTCTGATAATACTCTTTAATTGATGATGATAGAACCTGTTCTACATTTATATGACATTGGCGAAGCCTTAGGGTTGAAAACGACCGAAGGCTTCGCCAAATTCGATAATGACACTGTCGTTGCGTTCTCTACCACCCGGCACGGGGGCGTGAGCCATGGACGATACGGCGAACTTAACATCAATCCCTATTGCGGCGACGACACGGCGGCAATAGCCGGCAACCGCATCGCGCTTTGCCGCAAGTTGGGCATCGACGACAGCCGCCTCGTGTTGCCCCACCAAGTACACGGCACCAAGTGTCTCGACGTGGACGCGTCATTGGTCCAAGCCTCCCCAAGCGAGAGGCTGCGAATGATCGATGGTTACGATGCCCTTATGACCGACCTCAAGGGCGTGTGCATTGGCGTTTCCACTGCCGACTGCATACCCGTGCTCGTCTACGACCAGCGAAGGCACGCCACGGCTGCCATTCACGCCGGATGGCGAGGCACCGTGGCGAGAATCGTGGAGAAAACGCTCCTCGCTATGAAAGCCAGCTACGGCACCGAGGCAAGCGACATCGTGGCAGTGGTAGGCCCGGGAATATCTCTCGCCAACTTTGAGGTGGGACAAGAAGTCTACGACGCGTTTGCCGCCGCCAGCTTCGAGATGGACGGCATCGCGAAGCGTTTCCCATGCAAGGAAAACCCTCAAACAGAGAAGTGGCACATCGACCTGCCTCTCTGCAACAAGCTGCAACTAATGCACGCCGGCGTAAGAGAGACCAACATCGTGTGCTCCGGCATCTGCACATACGACAATGCCAACGACTTCTTCTCCGCGCGACGCCTGAGCATCAACTCCGGACGGATATATACGGGCATAATGATAAAGCAATAAGAAAAATGAACACCATAAACAACCTATTAAAAACCCTTTTTCTCTCTACGCTGCTTTCAGCAACAACACTCATTGCCTCGGCACAACGCGACTTCACGGCGTTGGAGCAATCATCGATTAGCGTGCCCACGCCGGGCTTGTTCACTCGAAGCAACGCTTTCAACATACAGTTCAGCATTCTCAAGCCCGAAGAATATTCCTTTCCATTGCCCGTGGGAAAGGCTGAGGTGAAAGGCGGGCAGGCCTTGGAAATCACCACCACCAAGGGCGATGCCGTGAAAGCCATGTTCAGTGGCTACGTGCGCCTTTCGCGTCGCATGACGCAATACGGCAACACCATCGTCATTCGTCACGACAACGGTCTTGAGACCGTCTATGCCTATAACGCCCAAAACCTCGTGGGGGTAGGCACGCGTGTCAAGGCTGGGCAGACCATTGCCATAGCCGGAGGCGACAACGGCAAGGTGTTTTGCCTCTTCTCCATCATGGTAAACGGCGGTTGGATAAACCCCGAGACCGTGATAAACCCCAAGAGCCACAAGTTGCGCAAACAGGTGCTTCAATGCAAGAAGACCAGCAAAAACGTTTCCGTGACCGTGCTCAACCCAGAGAAGGAGGAAAGCCTGTCGCTTGACCCTGACGCTAGCAACGAGGACTATGAGAATGGCTCATCGCTCAAGATCGACCTGCAGAAGATTGAGCAACAACACTGGGCATACCCTCTCCCCGACGCCCACGTCATCAGCCCTTACGGCGCGCGAGGCAGACGAGGCCATGCCGGAGTGGACATCAAGACCAAGGCAAACGACGAGGTGCTGGCGGCTTTTGATGGCGTAGTGGAAAAGTCGGGACCTTATTTCGCTTATGGCAACTACATCGTCATACGCCACGCTTTCGGGTTCTCCACTTGCTATAGCCACCAGTCGAAGAACTTCGTGGAAGTGGGGCAAAAGGTGAAGGCTGGCGAGGTTATCGGCCTCACCGGGCA
>CAVKWN010000014.1:0-44648 GCA_963660075.1 Lachnospiraceae bacterium | reverse complement strand
CAAGGTGGTGCCCATGGAGCTCATGGAGCAAGTTGTGGCGAAACGCATGCCCTCGTTTGCCGGGGAAGCCGATTGCCAATCGCTCATCAACGACTATTACACTAAATACCTGGACGCCAACAGCCCCCTGTCGAGACAGCTTTCCAAGATTCGCTCGCAGGTGCTCGCCCTGTCTTCGCAAGCCACGGCAGAAACCGCAGCCGATGAAGAGGCCGACGACACTGACGCACAGGAGAGGCAACAGCAGGAGCTGGGCAACAAGATAACGAAACTCCTGCCCTCGGGCTTGCGCGACACGCTCCACTTAGTGCCCGACAACATGAAGATGCCAATGCTTTGCACGGTGCTGCCGGCTGCCGCTGCCTATGCCAGCGACGTGAGCTTCGTGTATCGCGATGGAGCCGTCCACAGGCTCGGCCTGATGTCGGCAATAGTGGGACAGTCGGCAAGCGGAAAGGGTATTTTCGCCGAGCGCATAGGGTTCTGGACGAAAAAGATGAACACCCTTTCCGAGCAGGGCAGACAGGAAGAGGATGAATATCGGGAGAAACGCAAGGCTTACGAATGTTCCAAGTCGCGCAAGGCAAACGAGAAAGCCCCCGAAGACCCTCACGTCTTCATACCAATGATTCCGTTCAACATCAGCCAGACCCAGCTTCTGCACCGCATGAAAAACGCGCAGGGGCACACGCTCTTCAGTTTCTGCGAGGAACTTGCCGTGATGAGCAACTCTAACAACCGTGGTGAGTGGGCGAACAAGCGCCCGGCATACATCGCCGCTTTCGACAACGCCAAATGGGGGCAAGACTTCTACTCGACGGATTCGGTGAGCGGCTCCGTGAACATGGCATACAACTGGTCTGCTACAGGCACTTATGGCGCTTTCCGCAAGTTCTTCTCTGGCGATGCCATTGAAGGCGGGCTTGCGTCGCGCGTGCTTGTATCCACAATGCCCGACACCAGCTTCCAACCCATCACCTGTCGCCCTCAACTGCCCGCGAAGAACGTGTCGCGCATCGACGTGGCTGTGGAAAAACTATGCGACGCCCATGGCACGGTGAAACTGCCCAGCGTCTGCAAGGCCCTCAAACAATGGGACGACGAAAAACGCTTTGAGGCCATGGCAGCTGACGACCACGCGGCCGACTACTTCCGCCGCCGCGCCGCCGTAATGGCCTTCCGTTCCGCAGGGGTGGTCTACCTGCTTGCCGGCAAGGAGAGCAAGCAAGTGGTGGAGTTCGCACCGCTGATGGCTGAATACATATTCAGGGAGCAGATGCGCCTGCTTGCCTCGGCATACAACGACACCACGGCGAAGGCATGCGTGGAGCAACAGCGATACACCACCAACGGCAACATTTTCGACAGTCTCGGCGCGAGGTTCACCAGCGACGACCTGCGCAAGCTGAAGCCCCAGTCGAACGCTCATGCCCTGGCGCAGATGGTCTCGACATGGAAGAAACAAGGTTGGGTTAAAAAGATTGCCAACGGCGTTTGGGAGAAGACAGTCGACTTCGCCACCTTGCTGTCGCAGCCAACGTTTGTCAAGATGTCATGATGTCATTGTCACGATAACGCTAAAGAAGGAGGAGAAATGGAAATCGTGGTAAAACGGCTTTACAACAAGCCATCTTACAACATTGGCAGGATGTGGGTAGACGGGGTGCCCTTTTGCGACACCCTCGAACCACCCTGCCGCCATTTGAACAATCATCGCACACTGAGCAAGATAATGAAAACTCGTGGGCAAGGCCCAATGGCGGTGCCCAACGGCCGCTATCGGGTGCTGGTGACGCGAAGCCCTAAATGGGGCAAGTGGCAGCCTCAGCTCGTGGGCGTGCCTGGCTTTACGCAGGTGCTGATGCGCCAAGGCAACAAGCCTGGTGACACCGAAGGCGACATCCTGCTTGGCAGGAACACTCGCCCCGGCTACTTGCTCGACTCCACCGCCCACTCGCTTGACTTGACGCGCAAGGTGTCGGAGGCCATTGGGCGCGGCGAGGAGGTGTGGGTGACGATAAGGGAGTGGCGTCAGTATTCCACGTCCCAGAGGAAGAGCCCCTTGGCAGGCATCGACTCGCCTGAGTCTGACCGCGTGCCATTGGCTATGATGTCGCGGAACGATGCCATGCTGACCCGGTGACGTCCCACGTCGAACAAGGTGCCGACGACAGCCCTGACCATATTGCGCAGGAAGCGGTCGGCACTTATCTCGAAATACCATTCCGTGGGCGAGGTCTGCACCCATCGCGCGGTGTTGACGTGGCAGATGGTGGTGCGCGCGTCGTTGTCGGCCTTGCAGAAGGCCTTGAAGTCGGTGATGCGCGTGAGCTCCATCGCCGCCTCGTTCATCAGTGCGAAGTCGAGAGGGTAGTGGGTCTCCACGGAGAAATGTCGCGCGAAGGGGTCTTTGCCCGTGTGGATGAAATATCGGTAGGTGCGCTTCACAGCCGAGAAACGCGCGTGAAGGCTGCTTGGCACAGGCCTTAGGTCGCGGCAAGCGATGTCGGAAGGCAGAAGCTGGTTGAGCCTGTAGAGCGTCTGCTTGCAGTCGCGCCCGGCGATGTCGTCGAAGTGGCACACCATGGTGCGCGCGTGTACCCCGGCATCGGTTCGGCCAGCTCCCGTGATGTCAATCTTCCGCCTCAGTATCTTCGTGAGTGCGTCTTGCAGCCTCTCTTGCGCCGACATTCCGTTTGGCTGTATCTGCCATCCGTGGTAGGCGGTGCCGTCGAAGCCGAGCGTTAGGAAATAGCGTTGGGCAGGGCAGGGTGAGAAGCGCACGTAGGCACGGTCGTCGAACGACTGGTTGCCGCGCATGAGTCCCTTTGTAGCCTTGAACGCGCCTATGTTGAAAGGGTCGTCGGCGAGTTGCCTCTTCAGCTTCCTCTCGCTTTTCTCCAGCGTGGAGCAAAGGAAGGGGTAGCCGTCGGTGGCAAGCACTATGTCGGCGGCCATGTCGGAGCTTGAGCCAAGGTCTGCCTTTACGACCTTTATGCCGTCGCGATGGATAGGATAGCCGTCTATCACGGCATAGGTCTTGTTCTCATCGTCCATCGACTTGATGAGCTCCGGCAAGACGCTGTCTCTCGCATAGTCGTGCACCAGCTCTCCACGGTCTATCATGTCGGGATGGAGGCTTGACATGCGGTTGAATGCCTCCGCACGTCTCTCGGCTATCAATGCCTCCGAAGGCTTGCCGTTGGTGTGGAGCTTGCCCATGACGATGCACTGGCAGTCGCCAATCATCCAAACCTCTTCTCGGTGACGGCTGTATATGGCAGCGGAGGCGCACAGTCGGTCTACCGGGGCGAGGTTTTTGTCGTTTTCTTCAGCCACCAATCCTCGCTCAGCGTAGATGTCGTGTATGGTGCGTGTCACCCCGTCGCAGAAATCATCGAGCGAGATGTCGGCTGGCACGCGCCTTATGTAGTCGGCAACCGCCTCCATGCAATAGCGTCCGTTGCTCTTGTCCGTGTCCACGCGCCACGAGCCCTTGCTGGTGCTTCCGTCGATTACTGCCACGAAGTCCTCGGTCACCACTATGCCGTCTTCGCAGCTTGCCTCGTCGTGCTTGCCTTTAATGAATTGTTCTGCTATTATCATCTTCTGTTCTTGCTTTTGGGATGGAAGTTGGGGTTGAACGACGTTCTCTTAGGCTTCTGCCTCTGTGTCTCTCGTTGGCTTTCCCGTTGACCATCTCGCGGCTTCTGCCACGCGTCGTCTCGCTGTCCTCGGGCTTGCCTTCTGTCTTTCTCCTGCCTTTGCCGTTTGGGTTGCTCAGGCGAAGAGCCCACGGCCTTGCCGTCGTACTTGGCTCGTCCATGATAAGGTGCCCCGTCGTAGAGCTTGGCTATGAGGTCGGCGCGTCCTATCCTCCTCAGTTCCCGCTCTATGGCGTTGCGTTCCTCCGGCTTGTACCAGAAGAAGAACATGCGCTGGGCGAGCTTCTCCCTCGGTGTCTTGGCACAATAGAGGGGTTCGAGGGTGTAGGGGTCGTAACCGGAGTAGAACGCCGTGGTGGAGACGGTCATGGGCGTGGGCGTGAAGTCTTGCACCTGCTCAAGGTGGAAGTCGAGCCCCTTTGTTATCACCGCCAGCTCCGCCATGTCCTCCTCGTGGCATCCCGGGTGGGAACTGATGAAATAGGGTATTATTTGCTGCTTCAGCCCTGCCTCCTTGTTTATCTTGTCGAAAAGCCTCTTGAACTCATAGAACAGGGTGAACGAAGGCTTGCGCATGAACTTCAGCACGCGGTCTGACGTGTTCTCGGGAGCCACCTTCAGGCGTCCGCTGACATGCCTCGTTATCAGCTCGCGCGCGTATTGCATAGCCGCCTCGTTCGACTTCTCGTCTTTCGACTTGTGGAGAATGAGGTCGTAGCGCACGCCGCTGCCAATGAAGCTCTTCTTCATGCCCGGCAATGCGTCCACGGCTCGATAGACCTCCAGCAGTTTTGAATGGTCGGTCATGAGGTTGGGGCAAATCATGGGGTTCACGCACGAGGGGCGCTTGCAGTGCTCGCACGCCTTGAGGTTGCGTCCGTGCATGCCATACATGTTGGCCGAGGGTCCGCCAAGGTCGGAGATGTAGCCCTTGAAGTCGGGCATGGCTATGATTTTCTTCGCCTCCTTCACTATGCTCTCCTTTGAGCGGCACACCACGAACTTGCCCTGATGGGCGGAAATGGTGCAGAAGCTGCAACCGCCGAAGCAGCCGCGGTGCATGTTGATGGAGAACTTTATCATCTCGTAGGCAGGGATGGTCTTGCCCTTGTATTTAGGATGTGGCAGGCGCGTGTAGGGCAGGTCGAACGCCGCGTCGAGCTCTTCGCTCGTCATGGGCGGGAACATGGGGTTTTGCACCACAAACTGGTTGCCCACCTTCTGCAGCAACCTCTGTCCGTGCATGCGGTTGCATTCCTCCTCTATGTGCCTGAAGTTCTCGGCGTGAGCCTTCTTGTCGCGCAGGCATTCCTCGTAGGAGTGGAGCACTATGTCGTCGTCGCCGATGCCGCCCGGTATGTCTTCCTCGTGTCGGACGAACGATGTCTGCGGAATGTCGCCAATCTCGCTGATATGCCTCCCCTCGGCCAGCGCGTCGCACAGGGCCACGGTGTTCTTCTCGCCCATGCCATAGAGCAGGAAGTCGGCTCCGCTGAGACAGAGTATGGGCTTGAGGAGCTTGTCCTGCCAATAGTCGTAGTGGGTGAAGCGGCGCAGCGACGCCTCTATACCACCCAACACCACGGGCACGTCGGGGAAGAGCTGCTTAAGGATTTTGGTGTAGACGATGCTTGGGTAGTCGGGGCGCATGTCATGGCGCGAGTCGGGGCTGTATGCGTCGTCATGGCGCATACGTCGGTTGGCAGTATAGCGGTTGACCATGCTGTCCATGTTGCCTGGCGATATGGCGAAGAAGAGGCGCGGTCGCCCAAGCTTCTTGAAATCGCGGAAGTCGCCATGCCAGTCTGGTTGAGGCACTATAGCCACCTTGTATCCAGCCGATTCTATGATACGCCCCACGGCAGCCGCCCCGAAGGCAGGGTGGTCCACGTAGGCGTCGCCGGAGAAGAGTATGACATCAAGTTGTGTCCATCCTCTCAGCTCACACTCCTTCTTTGTTGTTGGCAGGAAATCGGTGAGCTGCGGGTATGGCTTCTGATTGCTTGGCATAGGCTTAGCTGTTCACTTCGCCTGGTTCGTCGCTCTCCTTTTCTTGGCTGTCGTTCTTCCACTTGATGTAGAGCAACACGAGCTCATGCAGCCCGAATGCCTTCATGTTCTTGTTGTAGAGCACGTCGAGGCACAGGTCGAGCAGGTCGTGGTCGGTGCCATCCGAGCCTTCGAGCAGCGCGCGCACGTTGAGCCTGAGCTTGTCGAGCACGCCCTCGTCGATGATGCCATTGCTGTCGATGAGGTTGCGCAGAAGGGCGTATTTGTCTATGGTCTCAAGGTGCTTGTCGTTCACCTCGATGCTTCTTGTCCCTGATGGGTTGGCTTGTATTTTCATGGTGAAAAGTGTTAAGATGGTTATATGTTTCTTTATGTTATTTGTTCATGAGAAAAGCTAGGATGCCTCGCATGATGTTGGCTTGCGTTTGCCTGTCGGTGATGCTCTCCAGGGGAAACCCCATCACGAAGGTGCGCGAAGGTTTTGCTTGCTGTGCGTTCTGCGTGCCCATCGCCTGTCCGCCGCTCGCCTGTCCGCCATCGAATCCAACCGCCGCTGGGCTGCCGTCGGCATAGAGCATGGCTGCGAAAGCACCCGGGGCAGGAGAGAGCTTGTCGGCGAATTGCACGCAATAGTGGTCGGGGTTGGGGGTGGTGTATATTGCCATGCCGTCGATGCCCAATCCGCTTATGCCGTTGAGGGAGTCGGTCTTCGAAGCTCCGTCCCAACAGGCGTGCAACGTCTGGGCAAGCCACTCGCGCCCCGTGGGTCCGTTCTCGGCATTGTCTGAGCCTACGTAAGCGCCACTGACAAGCAGCTTGCCGCCATTGGCGAGATAGCGCGTGAGCGTTTGCTTCATCGCGGGCGAGAACGTCTTGTAATACCTTGTCTGATAAGCAGTGTACTTCTCCAGTCCGAGCACGATGTCGAGGGCGTCGTAGCCGTTGACATCCACTATACCCGTTTCTATGGCATGCGAGGAGCAGCTCACCACGTTATACTTATGGGCGGAGGCAATGGCCGAGGCGTGCTCTGACACGTAATTGAAGTCGTTGCCAGCTACGAACCTGCCGTCCCACCCAGCCGTGACACCATAGGTCACGCCAATGTCTGTATCCAAGTCGAAGGCTTGCCTTCCTTCGCCTGCCACCGCCGGGCTTGACAACCTGTGGAAGCCATTGACCACGAGCACAGTCTTTGTGGCTCCAGGCTCCCTTACCACCGACACCACCTCTGAGGGGAAGCTCTCGCCGCCGAGGTTGCAAGCCGTCACCTTGAAGTGGTAGGCCACGCCTGGCTCAAGGTCGAGCGAGAAGGAAGGGCGGTCTACGCGCGTGCCATTGTCGAACCCGCCTGTCCCCACGGCGGTGTACACAATATAATATGTAGGCGTGGCAGTGGCCTCCGTTGAGTCTTTTTGTGGCGTCCAGCTCACCGTTGCTTTGTTTCTCGCGAGAGTGGCGCTGAGGTTCAAGGGGCGCAAAGGCTCTATCACCGTAGGCTCGCCGTGCATGCCGTTGACAAAGCGCGCTATGGTCTTGTAGAGCGAGCGTGCCATGTCGAAACGGAAGTTGGGGTCTTGCCCAAGAAGCATGTCGGGGAAGCTCTGGTGCGACAAAGTTTCTATTATGGCGGAGGGCACGGCTGGCAATCGCGTCTCTGAGTAGTTTCTGTCCCATAGGTATCGTTTTGGCCAAGCCCGGTACTTTGGGCTCAAGTCGGTCACAAGATTGTCGAGAAGGTTGCGTGCGAACACCTTTGATGCCTGTCGCGTCACGCCACTCGCCAACTGCCCGTCGTTGAAGTCGGTAGTGCACACGGCGAGACTCCCCCACAGGCTCTTTCCGTCGGGGTTGAAGCCGGCGTCGCTGTGTACGGCAAGCGAGAGCTCTATTGGCACGCCCTTGCCATCCTGTATGGGATTGTAGACCGAGCCTCCCGAGAGCCAGTTGGTCATCAGCGACCGTGTGTTTATGTCATCGCCATAGTCGTCGGCACCGTTTTTCCCTCCATATACATTGTAGGGCGCTCCAGCCCACTGTGCCCAATATCTCGCTCCCTCCACGGCGCGTGGATAACCGCTGACCGAGCCGCCTCGCTCCACATTTCCTATGCCTCCGCCAAACCTGACGGCATCTGCGGTCACTATTCCGCCCGTCTGGCTTTGATTGGAGAGCATCACGCAGTTGTCCACACTGCTGCCCGCG
Source organism: Lachnospiraceae bacterium (assembly GCA_963660075.1). Taxonomy (GTDB): domain Bacteria; phylum Bacteroidota; class Bacteroidia; order Bacteroidales; family Bacteroidaceae; genus Prevotella. The sequence continues at coordinate 36,768 of CAVKWN010000014.1, read as the reverse complement.
TCGAAAGTGAACGTGCCAAGATAAACCCACGTGCTGCCGCCCATGCGCTGGTTTACCTTGAACTCCGTTGCCATGCCTTGATGGAACACGGTGTAGCGGGCATCGTCAACGCTCTTGCCCACAGTGGCGTAACTCACGTATACGGCATATTTGCCGCCCTTGAGGAAATAAGGCTGCCATTTCACGAAAGCCTTGCCAGCCTTCTTGGTCGACTTTATCTGCCTTGCGCCTCCAGCCTCAAAGGGGTTCTCATTGTCATGATAAGCTCCGGTATGAGCCGCGAAGCCAGGTTGGGCCGTGGGTTTCCACTTATCGGAAAACTCGGCGTAGCATGAGCTTGAGGCGTTTAACCCTCCGTCGGGGTCCACGATATACTCCATCTGTTGCCAGTCGCGCTCACGTGGGGTGAAGACATTGGCTCCGGCTCGCTCAAGCATGGGTATGAGATAAGGCACCACGATGGTTTGGGTAAAGAGGTCCTCGGTGGTGGAGAAGAGCAGGGGGCGCTGCCATTTCCATTGGCCGCGGCTGTTGTCGAAATACCTGCCGTGGGATGCCCACAGCGAGAGATGCTTGCCTTGAAGGCCTCTCGATACCTCCACAGGCGAGGAGACATTGCTCACCCAAGGGGCACCATGATATTGGATGCCTCCCCACAACGCCGGGCATTGGCTCGACTGCGGCTCATCACCAGCTTGGCACGACCGTGGCAACCTTGCCTGCGCCTGGCCGAGAGTCAGCACGACGACCGCGCATAATGACAGTATCCTCTTCATCTCATTCCTCGCCAATGGTGAAATTCTCGGGGTGCTTGCCCTTGAAATTCTTGAAATATCGCTTCACCATGCTCATCTCGTTGTCCACGTCGCCCGACGGGACGAAGCTCTTAGTACACTCTATAAGCTTGCGCTCGTAGTCTACGCCATAGAGCAACACAGGGATTTTAGCTTTCATGGCGATGAAGTAGAAGCCGCGCTTCCATTCGGGATTGGGCGACCGAGTGCCCTCAGGCGTTATACACAACTTGAACGCGTCGCGCTTGGTCGCCTCCTCGGCGAGGTTGTCGGTGAGACTGGAATGCCTTGACCTGTAGACCGGTATGCCGCCCATCTTCAGGAAAAGGGGCTTCAGCGGCCCGCGAAACCACTCCTTCTTCATGAGGAAGTTGATTTTCAGTCCCTGCGAGTGCATATACAGCTCGCCAAGGATGAAATCCCAGTTGCTCGTGTGGGGGGCAAGGGCTATGATGAACTTATCGGGAAGGTCAACAGTGACATTAAGCTTCCATCCAAGGCACTTGAACAGAAGCCATCCGCAAAATTTCTTTAGCATGTTGATTGAAAAAACTATCCGAGATTAGATATACTGTCGATAGTCTCCGACACCACACTGTTGAAATTGTTGACAAGAATCTTATAATATTTCTTGGCTGGCATTCCAGGCTCTGGGTGGGAGACACGAGAGATGAAATCGTCGCGCATGAGGATGATAGAGGCAAGGATGCTGTCGCCCTCTTGCTTGTTAGCCTTGTCGCTATAAATCACGGCTGCCATTGCTTCAGCGAAAAGCTCACTCGTAACGTAATTGATGGTGCGCTTCAGTTGTCTTTTATTTGCCATAATAAAAAGGTGGTTTGTTACTAAGGATTGATTTTATGCCCAAAGATATGGAAAAATATTGTAACAGGAAATAGATGTGTTCTAAAAAAGTGATAAAAATATATTTTATTGGCTATTTCTTTCCATATTTCGGCTAAAACCGCTACTTTTGCAATTGGAAATTCATAAATTCAATCAATTTTCAAATCAATGAAGACAAGTCTTTTGCAGAAAGCACGCGCTCAGTATCAGCCCAAACTCCCCAAGGGTCTGCAGGGTGCCGTTAAAGTCAAGGAAGGCGAGCCTACACAAAGCGTAGGTGACCAGAAAGAGATCAAGGAGCTTTTCCCCAACACATACGGAATGCCCTTGATAGAATTCGTGCCTGGCGACAAGGAGGCCACAAACGAGATTAACGTAGGTATCATCCTTTCAGGCGGTCAGGCTCCTGGCGGCCACAACGTCATCTGCGGTCTCTTCGATGCCGTGAAGAAGATGAACAAGAACAACAAGGTCTATGGTTTCCTTATGGGTCCTGGCGGCCTCGTTGACCACAACTACGTGGAGCTGACCGAGGATTTCGTTGACCAATACCGCAACACTGGCGGCTTCGACATGATTGGTTCTGGCCGTACAAAGCTGGAGAAGGTAGACCAGTTTGAGAAAGGCTTGGAAATCATCCGCGAGCTCAACATCAAGGCTATTGTCATCATTGGTGGCGACGACTCCAACACCAACGCTTGCGTGCTGGCAGAATACTATGCCGCGAAGAACTATGGCGTGCAGGTCATCGGCTGCCCCAAGACCATCGACGGCGACTTGAAGAACGACCAGATTGAGACCAGCTTCGGTTTCGACACAGCCACTAAGGTTTACTCTGAGCTTATCGGCAACATCGAGCGCGACGCTAACTCAGCACGCAAATACTGGCACTTCATCAAACTGATGGGTCGCTCAGCATCTCACATCGCCCTGGAGTGCGCCCTTCAGACCCAGCCAAACATCTGCCTCATCTCTGAGGAAATCGAAGCTAAGGACATGACGCTGAACCAGATTGTAGAGCAGATTGCGTCGGCTGTGGCAAAGCGCGCAGAGGACGGCAACAACTTCGGCGTGGTTCTCGTCCCAGAGGGTCTCATCGAATTCGTTCCTGCCATCGGCCGCCTTATCGACGAGCTCAACGATCTTCTCGCAGCTCACGGCGACGACTACAAGAACCTCGACAAGGACGCACAGCGCGAATATATCATTGCTCACCTGAGCAAGGAGAATGCCGAGACATTCGCCACTCTTCCTGAGGGTGTGGCACGTCAGCTCTCTCTCGACCGCGATCCTCACGGAAACGTGCAGGTGTCTCTCATCGAGACCGAGAAGCTCATCTCCGACATGGTTGCCGTCAAGCTCGCTGAGTGGAAGGAAGCTGGCAAGTTCGTCGGCAAGTTCGCCGCACAGCACCACTTCTTCGGCTATGAGGGTCGTTGCGCCGCTCCTTCAAACTTCGACGCAGACTACTGCTACGCTCTCGGCGTGAGCGCTGCCAACCTCATTGCCAACGGCAAGACTGGCTACATGGCTATCGTGAAGAACCTGTCTACTCCTACAGACGAGTGGAAGGCCGGGGGCGTGCCAATCACCATGATGATGAACATGGAGCGCCGCAACGGTGAGATGAAGCCTGTTATCCGCAAGGCTCTCGTGGAGCTTGAAGGCGCACCCTTCAAAGCTTTCGCAGCTCATCGTGACGAGTGGGCAAAAGACACTTGCTTCGTATATCCTGGCCCAATCCAGTATTGGGGTCCTGCAGAGGTGTGCGACCGCGACACCAGGACTCTGTCGTTGGAGAACGCCGAGAAAAACAAGTAAACTGATTAATGCGTAAGAAAAAGCCAATTCGTAGGCGGAATGCGTCTTCCCAAAGTCACAGGCGAAGAACACATAACCGGCACGGATTGGCTTTTTTCGATTTCAAAAGCTTTTTCAAGAAAAAGAACGGCAAGGCATGGGTTCTTGGCGGTCTTGCCGTAATGGCAGTCTACATTTGGGCTTTCTGGTATTTCTTTGTTGGACCCACGGGCTTCCGCTGGCGCGCGTTCTATGGTGACGCCAAATATCCCGAAGGCTACGAGATTCACGGAATAGACATTTCCAGATACCAAGGACAGATAAATTGGGACCGCTTGCGCTCTAATGCGCTCATCGACGGCTGCCCCCTGCGGTTCATCATCATCAAGGCAACAGAAGGGTCAACAAGGGTTGATCCCAATTTCGCCGACAATTTCTATCAGGCTCGCGAATACGGTTTCATTCGCGGGGCATACCATTTTTGGAGCACCAAGTCATCGGCTCGCTCGCAAGCCTATTTCTTCTTGAAGAAGGTTCATCTCGAAAATGGCGACTTGCCTCCAGTGCTTGACATTGAACACAAGCCCGCAAACAAGAGCACGGAAGACTTTCAAACCGACGTGCTCGCATGGTTGCACATAGTGGAAGACAGATACCATGTGAAGCCAATAATCTACACTTACCACAACTTCAAGGAGAAATATTTGTCAGCTCCCGTATTCGACGACTATCCTTATTGGATAGCCCACTATTATGTTGACAAGGTGGAGTATAAGGGTAAATGGAAATTTTGGCAACACACCGACACTGGCGTGCTGCCTGGAATAAAGGGCAATGTTGACCTCAATATTTACAACGGCTCTTATTATGACCTCATGCAACTAACGATAGGACATGAGGAATGAGCTACTATCTCAGCTTGCAAAGGTCATAGAAATCACGAAATCACGAATCACATTAGCACCTTACACGATGCTTTTCCCCTTACAGCACGCCCTTTGACGACGGCAGCTGAAAGTGATTGATGTCTCTCCTCACCGCCATCTTGAGGCTACGCGCGAGGGCCTTGAATATTCCCTCTATCTTGTGGTGCTCGTTGGTGCCCTCTGCCTTTACGTTGAGGTTCATCTTGGCAGCGTCGCTCAGGCTCTTGAAGAAATGGAAAAACATCTCGGTGGGCATCTCACCAATCTTCTCACGCCTAAACTCAGCGTCCCACACAAGCCATGGGCGGCCACCGAAATCGAGAGCCACTTGGCATAGGCAATCGTCCATGGGCAGGCAATATCCGTAGCGCTCAATGCCTCGTTTATCGCCAAGGGCTTGAAGTATGCACTCACCCAAGGCAAGTCCCGTGTCTTCTATAGTGTGGTGCTCGTCGACATATAAGTCGCCCTTAACATGAACGGTGATGTCTATCATGCCATGATGCCCAATCTGCTCAAGCATATGGTCGAAGAAGCCAAGGCCTGTAGTGACATCGCATTTGCCAGAGCCGTCAAGGTTAAGTCGCACATACACGTCGGTTTCTTTCGTCGCCCTGTGCACCTCGGCTATACGCTCGCCAGCGAACAGAATCTCAGCTATCTTGCCCCATGTCATGCCATCCTTTCCAAGTATGAGCGACTTGCAACCCATGTTCTCGGCAAGTTGGGCATCGGTCTCCCTGTCACCTATGACATAACTTGCTGCCATGTCAACCGTGTCATCGGCCATGTATTTCTCAACCATTCCCGTGCCAGGCTTACGCATTGGCGAATTGTCCTCGGGAAAATGGCGGTCTACCAATATCTCGTCAAAGCTGATTCCCTCACCTTTGAGCGTGTCCAGCACAAAATTTTGTACAGGCCAAAAGGTTTCTTCCGGGAAGGAGCTCGTACCCAATCCGTCTTGGTTGCTAACCATAACCAACTTATAGTCAAGATGCTGCGTTATAAATGCCAAGTTTTTGATAACCGTTGGCACGAACTTCAACTTCTCGAAGCTGTCTATCTGCTCATCGTTTGGCTCTTCGATAAGCGTGCCATCACGATCTATAAAAAGGATGCGTTGTTTCTTCATTTTATTTTACTTCTTCAAAATCTATTGACCTCTCATTACCTGCCATCTCATTTGGCTTTTGGCTTTCCTCTACTTTCTTTAAAGCCTTTCTCGCCTTCTCCTTCTCATCAATGCAACCGTAAGCGTAATAGAAAACGAAGACGACCCATGGTCTTACAAAAGTCATGACAAACGTGCAGATAGCGGAAGTGAGAAACGCTAACAAGCCAAAGCCCGAAGGCAGAACAGGAGAATCGCCCTCCATCAAACTGATACGTCTCATGCTTGAGGCAAGCGTGAGAATGCTGTTTGGCATGCCCACAAGCGTGTCTATGACCATCACGATGATACCTACGAGCAACGCAATAACAAACAGAAAGCCCCATTGACGCCAGCCTGCCAAATAATGACGCTTGAATATGTCCATGAGCTTCTGGTCGGACTCCACGCAATATTTCATGACCGAATAGCATAACGGAAGCGCCAACACACACACAACCATGCAAGCCACAATCCCCCCAAGAAGACCAACAAAAGGCACAGAATTGGGCTTTGGCTTTGCCAAGCTGACGCTGCCTACGGAAGTCAGCGCAAACACCACACACGCCAATATTGTCAAGCCCAAAACAACTAAGGCTAAGCGAATCATGCGAGGCAAGTTGTCCTTCACGCTCTTGCCGTTGAGAAGGCTAATGATGATAGTATAAAACCATACGTAAGTGCACACGCCCAAGACACATAACACTATCAAGGCAATGGAACTGCCGACACTCAAGCTGGCAGAGGTTACCGCCATTACCACGTTTGTACTTATGAGATATGCTGCAGCAGTCAAAAGCGACAAGACGAGCGATGGCAGCCACAGACGGCGAAGTATTGTCTTGAAATTGGTTCGGTACAAGTTGTAGGCATCGCTTAGGCACCTGCCCAGGCTACGGTTCTTATATAGTTCTGATTCCATTATTCTGTTGTGATTATCAATGTGTTCCTGTTTCTCAATATGATGCGGTGCAAGGAATGCCAGACGCGACAACCAAGTCCTTGATGCGGTCGAGCTCTTCGTGCGTAGCCTTCTGAAGTTTCGTGTCGGGTGTCTCGCGGTCAATGGTATACACCATGACCTCCCGTGGGTTAATGTCTTTCACGGCAGCCAACCATGGCATCACATACTCATCACCCGTGTTGTCGGTGCCATCGCCTTTCATGAACATTGTCTGTATGACTATATGCCCCTCAAACAACTTCATGTGCTCTATTATCTTGTTCACGTCGTAGGTGGGTTGGGTAGGGCGGTCAACCTTCTTTATGTATTCAGCATTCACCGTGTCGAGCTTGAGAATGTTGTTGTCAACCTTCATCAAGGCCTCCCTCACTTTTTCACGATTGATGAACGTGGAATTGCTCAACACGCTTATCTTGGCATCCGGACACCATTTGTCGCGGAGCTTCACCGTGTCGTCTATTATCTCGGGGAAATGCGGATTGCTTGTTGGCTCGCCATTGCCAGCGAAAGTGAGCACGTCGGGATGCTCATTATCGTTGTGCATCTTAACCAATTGTTTTTCCAATGCCTCTGCCACCACCTCACGCGTTGGGTAATGGGAGCGTGTGCGATGGTCATCATTGAACCCACACTCGCAGTATAGGCAGTCGAACGTACATATCTTACCATCGCCTGGCATAAGGTTTATACCAAGGCTAAGGCCAAGACGACGACTATGAACCGGTCCATAAATAGGACTTGGATAAATAACAGTACTCATGTTATATTAACTATTTTCTTATGCGAAGACAAAGCAAACGCGTGCAATGAAAACCTGATTTTAGATTGCCGATTGCTGCTTATCTCATGCTTATATTATGCAAAAATAAGAAATTGTTGAGCGGTAGACAAACATTTTGGTAGTTTTCTCTCTAAAATTTCAATTATCCTTGCACAGCTTGGCGTTTTCAAAGACTGACTATTTGGCAATATTCACCTCAACATGGTTGTAGCCCATGGCATGAAAGAGCGCCGCCACTTGTATACGGGCGTTATGAATGGCTTTTTGATAGTTTTCTTTAGTGAGACACCTTTTCCGCATCATCCTCTCTGCTTTTCGTGTCAAGGCTGCCCTGTCGGCCTCTGTCCATTTGCCGTCCTCTATCAAAGGCCTTGTACGAGCCTCATCAATGAAATGCTCGTCAAGCAGCGTAATCTTAGGAAGGGTTACGACAACGGAGTCGTTTTTAGCACGCGCGAAATCATCACCGGCCGTGCTCAGGTCTGAGCCAAGTCGCAACGTGCCGTAATAGATGCGCGAGAGCTCTTTGTCACCAAAGAAATTATGGCGCACGGTGTCCACAATTTCCTCATCGCTCAACGTGAGAAATTCCCATTGCCCGATGCTTCTCACGTTTGTCACTTCCATTGGAGTAGGCATCGTGTTGCCCTTGGCATCAACACTCACAAGAGGTTGCTTGTTGAGATACAAGAACACGATGATCGCACAAACCAACCCAAGTAGGACAATAGACAATAGCAGTATATTTCGGATTTTCTTCATGACGGTCTTTCTAATTTAGCTGTCTGATAAGCACGTTGATATCTCCAGGGCGGAAATCCTTGCGGAAAGTCACAGTGACATTTCCCTCAGCGAACCCACACTGCACCGCAATTGGCACAATGAGTATTGCCGCGTTTCGTTGTGCGTCTGCGACAATATTCGTCCTCGAAATGCTTTCAATGATTTCCTTTCGCCCTTGATGTTGCAACCTTGTCATTTCCTCATCTGTAAAGTTATGGCGTAGAATCCCAACTTTTTGTTTCACACCTTTGTGGTCAATGGTTGTTGAGGTGAGCATTATCTCCGGGTCGGGAAGGATAATCTCCAAACGGTCGCCACGTTTTATAATGTCCTCACGCTTAATCTTCCCAAGGTCTATGAAAGCCTTTGCCGTAGCGGAGATGGGGATGGCTATCTTGCGTCCACTCAATGGCAACGCTACCTTGAGTTGATGATTCAGGAAGTTGCCACTGATGGTTGTCGTGTCGGTATAAACCATTATTTTACGCACGTCGTATTGAGCTGTATAGAGCCTTGAGCAAGCAGATATGTTTGTGGCAAGCACCTCCATGGTGTCTTTCCTGTCCATGTTTTCCGTTTTGGTTGTCTTGTGGTTGCCACATGCCGCAACAATGCATAGCCAGCAAAGACAACAAATGAAAAGTGTGTTTCCCTTAATGATGTTCATGTCAATTTTCCTGATATTATCACACCGCAAAGATAAAAAATATTCTACATTTTTATTACCTTTGCACGTGCAAATTGAGTTTGAAAAACAAAAATAACATGAACAAAGCAATAATTTACTGTTTGCCACTGCTTCTCGCTGGTTTGGCGTCATGCAAGGACAAACCACAAAGTAACATCATTATTGCACACAAGCCTGTCGTCGTCACCAGTCAGCACAAGCCTCGTGCCATTGGCGATGTTGTTAGAAACAGCAACATCAATTGGGTAGGGGGAAAATACACGGTAAAGGTTACCGTGAAATGCGACACGTCACTGCCGTTGGCAACCGATGGCGTAACGAATTATTACGACAACCGAGTGAACATAAACATCTTCCGCTCAGACGGTTCCTCTTTCTTCAACCACACATTTACGAAATCGGATTTTAAAAGCCATGTTGACAGCCACTTCTATGAACACGGAGCGCTTATCGGCATAATATTTGATAAAGTGGAAGGGGAGAACTTGAAGTTTGCCGCAAGCGTCGGCAACCCAGACAGTTCAATAGATGATTTTGCCTCACTCGACATAACAGTAAGTCACCTTGGCGGTATTTCCATCTCAACAAGCAATAACGAAGAAAGCGAGTAAGAAACTCTTACTCGCTTTTATTCTTTTTATAGTCAGTGTTATCTGTCGGGGGTTGAGAGAATCCTGTAGGAATTTTCAAAACTCCTTGGGTGCTTTCCTATCAAGCAGATATTTACCAAACAGTTGGCAAGCATCTCCGCGTCGTTAAGATTCACACCCTTTTCCCTGGTGAGGTTCTTTCCGATAATCACCTCCCATGTAGTGTCGAAGTCGCGGTCGTCAGCTCCGATGTACTGCTCATCCTCGTTGGCTCCTTTGATGAACTTATACTTTATTTCTTTCTTCGACGACACTGGTCTCATGCCGAGAAGGGCGTTCCAAGCCTCGCTCAACTGTTCCCGAAACTTGCCCGTCCCGGGGAACATATCAACGATTACAGGCATTATCTCGTCAAACTCGTAAGCTTGAAGAAGTTCGTATAAACGCATAAGAGAAAGTATTTGTCCTTTTAAAATTTTGCCATCATGATGGCATCAGCGGCACACTCCGCACCTTTGTTTCCAAGCTTTCCGCCACTTCTCTCCTTTGCCTGTTGCAAGTCGTTTGTAGTAAGGAGACCATAGATGACCGGAATATTCTGCGTAGCATTGAGATGGGCTATGCCGTAGGTCACGCCTTGGCAAATGTAGTCGAAGTGAGGTGTCTCACCACGAATAACGCTTCCAAGGATGATAATAGCATCAAAACCATCGTTCTTGCTCATCTGCTGCGCTCCGTAAACAAGCTCAAAACTACCAGGTACATGCTTGACATGAATATTCTCAGTCAACGCTCCGTGCTTCTCAAGCGTGTCCACTGCCCCTTGAAGCAACGCTCCGGTAATCTCGTGGTTCCAATCGGCTACCACGATACCGAAGTTCATATTGCTTGCGTCAGGAATGTTAACGTCACTTAAATCAGTAAGATTATGAAGCTCTGTTGCCATTACTTGGTAGTTCTTTCGATATACTTGTCAATGTCGTTGCTCTGAACGAGAGCCGAATTGGGATATTTCTTCTTGATGTCCTGATAGAGCTTGTTAGCCTCGTCTGCCTTGTTCTGCGACTCGAGCAATTCTCCAGCCTGAAGCAAGAAAGTTGGCGAAAGACTGTTATTAGCGTCATTGTCTGCCTTTGCATCAGCCTTGCTTGCCGCGTCTTTAAGAGTGCTGATAGCCTTGTCTATCTGGCCTACATGAGCGTAAGCATTGCCCAAAGCCTCGATAGCGGCAGGGCTAACCATGGCATCACCCTTAGGCGAATAGTTCTCCAGGTATTTCACCGCGTCCTGCCACTTGCCGAGATTGGCATAGCAAAGACCAGCATAGAGGTTGGCGAGGTTGCCGGCATCAGTGCTGCTATAGTCGCTTGCGATCTTGACGAAACCCGCATAATTGGCGCCGTCGCCGTTGAGGGCCTTGTCAAACTGGTCAGCATTGAAATACTCTTGGCCACGAGACAAGGCTGTGCTTGCCTTCTCCTGACGTGGGCCACCGATAAACTGGTTGTAACAAATCACAGCTGCCACGATGACGATGGCGGCAATGATGACACCACTGATAATCTTCTTGTTCTTTTCGAAAAATGCCTCCGACTTTACGGATGCATCAAAAGTCTCCTTTTCGTTGTTGTTTGCCATTATTTTTATTTATTATTTTTCCATACGATTTGCCTATACTTAATGCGTGGCAAAATTAGTCATTTTTATTCAAACATTGAAATTTATATCGCTCTTTTTTCAAATTGTGATACAAAAGAATAGGTTTGTCGCATATTTAAGTTACCTTTGCCGATAATTATGATACTCAAGAAAATTTCCATAATCAACTATAAGAATATCTTGCAAGCCAACCTCACGCTTTCTCAAAAGCTGAATTGTTTTGTCGGAAGCAACGGGGTGGGGAAGACCAACTTGCTTGATGCCGTTTACTTCATGTCCTTTTGCCATAGCAGCTTCACCAATCTTGACAGCATGGTCATCAATCATGACCAAGAGTTCTTTGTCATTGAAGGCGACTATCTTTCCGACAACGACACCGACGAGCGCATTTACGCCGGCATGAAGCGCGGCAAGCATAAGCATTTCAAGCGCAACGGAAAGGATTACAAAAGGTTGTCGATGCATATCGGCATGATACCGCTTGTCTTTATCTCACCTGCCGACAACAGTCTCGTGACGGGTGGAGGCGAGGAGCGGCGAAAACTCCTCGACGTGGTAATAGCACAACTAGACAACAGCTACATAGAGGCGTTGAACAGGTATAACAAGGCATTGCAACAGCGCAACGCTCTCTTGAAATCTGCGCAAGAGCCTGATATGACGCTCATGCAACTCTTTGAAGAGGAAATGGCGAGAAACGGGGAGATAGTTTACAAGAAGAGAGACGAGCTCGTGAACGACATTACCCCGACGTTCCAAGAGGCATACTCTCAAATATCAGGCGGACGCGAGAACGTGTCGCTACGCTACGTGTCTCATTGCCAGCGTGGGCCGCTGCTCGATGTAATACAACGTGACAGGTTCAGGGACAGGGCGGTAGGTTACAGTCTTCACGGCACTCATCGCGATGACCTTGAGATGCTTATCGACGGCTATCCAATACGGCGCGAAGGCAGCCAAGGTCAGACCAAGACTTACGTTCTGGCGTTGAAGCTCGCGCAGTTTGCTTATCTCAAACAGAAAATGGCGGGCAAGATGCCATTGCTGCTTCTCGATGACATTTTCGACAAGCTTGACTCCAACCGCGTGGAACAGATTATCCACTTGGTGGCTGACAATAGTTTCGGGCAAATATTCATAACCGACACCAACAGGGAACACCTCGACAAGATCCTCAGTCATGCCGACGTCGACTACAAGTTGTTTGACGTTAGCGATGGGGAGATAACGGAGAGGTTAAACTAATTTAAACGGGAGGACAGAATGTTTAAAAGGGACGTTAAGCCGTTGGGCGATTTGCTTCGCCAATTCATCCGAAACGAGGGATTGGAGACTCCTCTTCTCCAAAAGCGCGTAGTGGACGCATGGGACGCGGTGACGGGAAGAACCGTCACTCAATACACCGCCGAGAAGTTCATAAAAAACCAAGTGCTTTTCGTGAAAATAACAAACCCTGCCCTTAGGCAGGATTTGAGTATGATGCGGTCGCAACTCACACGCCGCCTCAACGAGTCGGCAGGAGCTACGGTTATCTCGGATGTAAGAATCTACTGACTCTTTTCCATAATATCAGTTCTTGAACGAATGGATAGGAGCCGGTATGCGACCCAAACGATTCACGAGACCCTGGCTTGAGAACTTGTTTACGGGCATTATTGGCGCGTGACCCAAAAGGCCTCCCCATTCAATTGTCTCGCCCACGTGTTTTCCTATTACCGGTATTATTCGCACGGCGGTAGTTTTCTGATTAATCATGCCTATGGCAGACTCGTCTGCTATTATACCCGAAATGGTGGTTGCAGGCGTATCCCCGGGAATGGCAATCATGTCAAGTCCGACAGAGCATACGCAAGTCATTGCCTCAAGCTTCTCCAACGTCAAGGCTCCAACGTTGACAGCGTCTATCATGCCCTGGTCCTCGCTGACGGGTATGAAAGCTCCCGACAGTCCTCCGACGTAAGAGCTTGCCATGATGCCGCCTTTCTTCACTTGGTCGTTGAGAAGGGCAAGTGCGGCAGTTGTTCCAGGCGCGCCAGGTTGCTCAACGCCGATACATTTGAGAATGTCGGCAACAGAATCACCAACTGCCGGTGTTGGAGCCAACGATAGGTCTATTATGCCAAAAGGCACGTTTAGCCTGCGGCTGGCCTCTTGTGCCACGAATTGTCCCACGCGGGTTATCTTAAACGCGGTGCGCTTGATGGTCTCGCAAAGGGTCTCGAATGTGGCAGTCTTGTCGTCGCCGTTAACCCTGCGCCAGTCGGCATCCATCTGCTCCAATGCCGACTTCACGACACCAGGTCCCGACACACCCACATTTATGATAGCGTCGGCCTCGCTCACGCCATGGAACGCGCCAGCCATGAACGGGTTGTCGTCGGGAGCGTTGCAGAACACCACCAACTTAGCCGGGCCAATGCAGTCTCTGTCTTTGGTTTGCTCGGCACAATCCTTGATAATGTCGCCCATCAACCTTACGGCATCCATATTAATGCCTGTCTTAGTGGAACCCACATTGACGCTTGAGCAAACCACATCGGTAACGGCGAGGGCCTTGGGGATGGAACGGATAAGCAGTTCCTCGCTCGGGGTCATGCCTTTGCTCACTATGGCAGAGAATCCGCCAAGGAAGTTGACACCTATCTTTTTAGCCGCGTCGTCGAGCGTCTTGGCTATTGCCACATAGTCGTCGATGGTCTTGCAACAAGCCGCTCCCACAAGCGACACCGGCGTAACGCTTATACGCCTGTGCACAATAGGGATGCCTATCTCGCGCGATATGCTCTCGCCGGTCTTCACAAGGTCCTTGGCAAGGGTGGTTATCTTGTTGTATATCTTGTCACAAGTCTCTTTCAGGTCAGAGCTTGCGCAGTCGAGCAGACTAATGCCCATCGTGATGGTTCTCACGTCAAGGTTGTCCTGTTCAACCATTCGCTTGGTCTCGAGGACTTCAGAAGCTGTTATCATAATTTATCTTTGAAGATTTTCCGTTAACACGATTCCACCACGTCAGATTCTGTACATCTTGTCGAAGATGGCTTCCAACTGTATCTTAGCTTGCACACCTTTTTCCTTGCCAGCTTCGTCAAGCTCAGAACTGATTGCCTCGAAAGCCTTGCCGCTTTGCGATATATCGACAATCATCATCATGTTGAAGAAGCCATTCACAATGGTCTGGTTGATGTCAAGAATGTTAATGTTGCTCTCGGCAAGGTAGGAACAAATGTGCGCAATGATTCCAACCGTGTCTTTTCCCACAACGGTAATGATAGCTTTTGTCATCTTATTCAGTTTTGGTGATAATGAAGGCAAAGGTAGTACAATTTGGTTAATAATCAAAATTAAGAGAAATAAAGTTGCGATTTTCCATTATTTCCGCACACGCGATGGCTGAAAATTTGACACACCGCAATGCCATGTTGTCACGTTTGGTGTTTAGGTACGTCGTTTGATGGAAGGAGGGCGTAACAAAAACAAGAAAACAAAAGAAAGGAAGAAATATGACATTCGACAAATTTACAATCAAGGCACAAGAAGCCATCCAAGAGGCAGTAAACACCGCGCAGATGGCTCGCCAACAGGCCATTGAGCCTGTGCACCTTTTGCAAGGCATCTTGCAAAAAGGGCGGGACGTCACCAACTTTGTGTTTCAGAAACTTGGCGTCAACGCCATGCAGATTGAGAATCTCGTACAACAAGAGTTGAGACACTTGCCCCGTGTGGAGGGTGGGGGACAGCCTTACCTTTCCAACGATTCCAACAACGTGTTGGCAAAAGCCGTGGAAGACTCGCAGAAGATGGGCGACGAGTTCGTTTCTGTTGAGCCAATCCTGCTCGCTCTCTTGCAGGTCAACAGCACGGCAAGCCGAATGCTCAAGGACTCAGGTTGCACGGAGCAGGAAATGACGAAGGCCATACAGGAGCTTCGTCAAGGCCAGAAGGTGCAAAGCCAAAGTGCCGACGACAACTACCAAGCCCTGTCAAAATATGCGCGAAACCTTGTGGACGAGGCTCGCAAGGGCAAGCTCGACCCGGTGATAGGCCGTGACGAGGAGATCAGGCGCGTGCTTCAGATTCTTTCTCGCCGCACCAAGAACAACCCAATAATAATAGGTGAGCCGGGCACTGGCAAGACGGCAATCGTGGAGGGTCTCGCCGAGCGCATCGTGCGCGGAGACGTGCCAGAGAACCTGAAGAACAAACAGCTCTATTCGCTTGATATGGGTGCACTTATAGCAGGCGCAAAATACAAGGGCGAATTTGAGGAGCGTCTGAAGAGCGTCATAAAAGAGGTGACCAACGCCAACGGCAACATCATTCTCTTCATTGACGAGATTCACACGCTCGTGGGTGCTGGCGGTGGCGAAGGCGCGATGGACGCAGCCAACATCTTGAAGCCAGCTCTGGCAAGGGGCGAACTGAGGGCCATTGGCGCCACGACTCTCAATGAGTATCAAAAATACTTTGAGAAGGACAAGGCCCTGGAGCGTCGTTTCCAAACCGTGATGGTTGACGAGCCCGACGAGGCTGATGCCATAAGCATCCTTAGAGGCTTGAAGGAAAGATACGAGAACCATCACAAGGTGAGGATAACCGATGACGCCTGCATATCCGCGGTAAAACTCTCAGAGAGATACATCTCCGACCGTTACCTCCCCGACAAGGCCATCGACCTCATGGACGAGGCTGCAGCAAAGCTTCGCATGGAGCGTGACTCAGAGCCTGAGGAGCTCGACGAGATCTCGCGCAAGCTCAAGCAGCTTGAGATTGAGCGTGAGGCTATCAAGCGCGAGGGTGACGACGACAAGATAAAACAACTCGACAAGGACATTGCCGAGCTGAAAGAAAAGGAGCACTCTTACAGGGCAAAATGGGAAGCCGAGAAAGGATTGGTAAACAAGATACAGCAAGACAAGCAAACCATCGAGAGCCTGAAGTTTGAGGCAGAGAGGGCAGAACGTGAGGGCGACTACGCTAAGGTTGCCGAGATACGCTATGGCAAATTGAAAAGCCTGCAAGACGACATCGACTCCGTGCAGTTGCAGCTTCATGCCACTCAGGGTGGCGACGGACTCGTGAGAGAGGAAGTGACCGCCGATGACATAGCCGAAGTAGTGAGCCGATGGACGGGCATACCCGTGACGAGGATGATGCAGAGCGAGAGAGA
Organism: Lachnospiraceae bacterium; assembly: GCA_963660075.1. Lineage (GTDB taxonomy): Bacteria > Bacteroidota > Bacteroidia > Bacteroidales > Bacteroidaceae > Prevotella. The sequence continues at coordinate 20,617 of CAVKWN010000014.1, read as the reverse complement.
GAAGTTGCTTCATCTTGAGGATGAGCTCCACAAGCGCGTGGTTGGCCAAGACGAGGCCATAAACGCCGTGGCCGATGCCGTGCGCCGCTCACGTGCCGGACTTCAAGACCCTAAGCGCCCAATAGCGTCGTTCATATTCCTCGGAACCACCGGCACCGGCAAGACGGAGTTGGCAAAGGCTCTTGCCGACTATCTCTTCAACGATGAGAACATGATGACGCGAATCGACATGAGCGAGTATCAAGAGAAGTTCTCGGTGACAAGGCTCATTGGCGCGCCTCCGGGATATGTCGGCTACGATGAGGGCGGACAGCTCACCGAGGCCGTGCGTCGCAAACCATACAGCGTGGTGTTGTTCGACGAGATAGAGAAGGCACATCCCGACGTGTTCAACACGCTCTTGCAGGTGCTCGACGATGGCAGGCTTACCGACAACAAGGGCCGCACGGTGAACTTCAAGAACACCATCATCATCATGACATCCAACCTTGGCTCGCAGTATATACAGTCGCGTTTCGCCGACTTGACAGATAGCAATCGCGATTATACCATCAAGGACACGCGCAACCATGTGATGGATATGCTGAAGAAGACCATACGGCCGGAGTTCCTCAACCGCATCGACGACATAATAATGTTCTTGCCACTGACGAAAGAACAGATAGGCAAGGTCGTGACCTTGCAGATGAACCGAGTCGCCAAGATGCTTGAGACTCAAGGCTTCACGCTGAAGTGGACTCCCGCGGCCATTGAATGGCTCGCCAAGGTCGGCTACGATCCGGAGTTTGGCGCCCGTCCAGTGAAACGCGCCATACAAGACTATGTGCTTAACGACCTTTCAAGGCAGATTCTCGCCGAGAGAGTTCTTCGCGACAAGCCAATAGTGATAGACACCGATGCCAACGGCATGACGTTCAGCAACTAAAAGGCACGGCGGGAATGGTTAGCGGACAAGATAACTGATTAGCATACTGCATAATACGTAAACAAAAAGTCGCAGGACGTTTTTAAGCGTCTTGCGACTTTTTTTATGCTTTTTCGAGGCTTTCGGCTTAGCACTGAAAAGCCATCACGATTCCAGTGCAAAGGCAACGTCATTCTAGTGCAAAGGCAATGTCATTCCACTGGAAAGGCGACGCTATTCAAGCGTAAAGGCAAAAGAGCTTAATTCGCGAGCTACGACGTCTTGCGATATTCCGATGGAGTGTGCCCCGTATGGGTCTTGAAGAAACGCACGAAATGCTGCGGATATTCGAAGCCCAGACGCATGCTCACTTGGGTGACAGTCAGCGCGTCGTCGCTGAGCAACTGCTTTGCCTTGCGCAACACACGGCCATTTATAAATTCCTTTGCCGTCTTGCCTGTCTCGGTTTTTACAAGTTCACCGAAATACTTGGCAGAATAGCAACACTTGTCAGCAAAATAAGCCACCGAGGGAAGTCCGTCACGCTCCGCATTGTTGGCAATGTAAGTATCAAGAAGCGAAGTGAACTTCTTCACTACCGAGTGGTTGATTTCCTCACGAGTCACGAACTGTCTGTCGTAGAATCGCAGGCAATAATTAAGCAAAAGCTCTATATTACTAACTATCAACTCCTTGGAGTGTTTGTCAATACCACGATGAAGTTCCTGGTCTATCATGTCGAGAACCCCACGGAATATATCTATCTCGCCACAAGACAAATGGAGCGCCTCGCTTGAGGTGTAGTCGAAAAACTCGTAGCGACTGATGTTCCTGCCCAACATCGTGCGGTTGAGAAGGTCGGGATGAAACACCAGGGCAGTCCATCGTGGATAAATGATGTCTGGCACTGGCTCCACATGGATTACTTGACCAGGGGCGAAACTTGTCACGGTCATCTCGTCAAAGTCGTAGGGCGTGCGGCCATACGACAGCTTGCACCCCTTGTTCTCTTTCAGGAAAAGGGCATAGATGCCATAATGGTTTATGGATTCCTCAATTCCTTTCGTGTGCTCATAGCTCGCGACACTCACCAACGGATGCAACGTCTCAAGTCCAAAGCAATCGTTAAACTCTTGTACCGAATTAAAATACAGGTCAGTCATTATAATTCAAGACATTAATCGTTTTATCTTTCTTTTTGTTTTTCTCCCGATATTCGCGAATTGCCTCCATTGCACGAGGCAGAAGCAAGCAATACCACGAGCAAAATTAATAATTTTCTTGCTATCTCATTGTTCATGATTTCCATTATTTTGATATTTCAAATTAGGAAACCACAAAACAATGGTCGTCTACTCAGAATCTCACCTTAAATCCTCCCATCACAGTAAATCCGGGCATGGAGTAGCCATTGTTTATCATGTAGCTGGCATCTGTGATATTGTCGAGATTTACAAATATGTCGACATACTTTATCGGCTTGTAAGTCAACCGCATGTTGAGCAAGGCGTAGTTCTGGTGTTCCACGCCATCGGCGACGTAGAGACCACCTACGCCCGTCAGTTCCGCATTCACGGTAAACTGTGGCAGCACGTCGTAGTCAACTCCAAGGAAGTATTGACTCTTTGGAGCTGCCGTCAATGCCGCAAGCGACGTGTGCATATAGCTGTATGATGCCCGCAACGACAACGCATCTAACGGACGACCGGTCACGCTAAGCTCTACGCCCTTATTGCGAAAACTCCCCGTGTTGACATTCTTTCCGCTAACGGTCTGTATGATGTTGCTGCCCTCGGCAAAATAGCCTGTCAGGTCTACGTTTAGATAGCGAGAGAAACGACGAGTCAGAGTGACCTCATAGTTCGTCATGCTCTCCGGGTCAAGGTCGGGGTTGTGAGGAGGATACAGATACAGTTCGCGGAAAGACGGATTGCGATAGCCCTTAGCCATGGAAGCCCTAAACGCCCACCCTTGGGCAGGATACAAGGCAAAACCGAGCTGAGGCAACCAATGCGAGCCAAACTTGTCGCTGTTGGCCATGCGCAAACCACCGTTCAACGAAAGCAAGCCATCGAAAAGCGACTGTTGAAGGGTGACATAAGGCGAATACTCTGTGATATTCTTACGGCCAAGCGTCCCGTTGCCCGAACTATTGCCGCCCGACATGGGTATCTTGCCCGAATAGACGTTGAAGTCGAAGCCGATGGTTGAGGTTGCCATGTGCCACGGACAGAAGTTCTGATAGGCAAGTATTCCGAAGCGGTCGTCAAGACTATGGAAATGGTTTGGGTCATCTATATAATGATTGCCATAACTATAGTAGAGGCGCACGACGCCGTCTGTCGACGCATAACGATTGCTGAGGGCAAGAGAAGACTCACCTCGCGTCACGTTCTGATGGATGACATAGTCGGCACCACGCAGACGGGCATAGACGGGGTCATTGGCACGGAAGTTCATCAGCGAATAGTCGGCAGCCAATGCCCAACGACGCGAGATGTCGTATCCAATCTTGGCATACAGGCTCTTCTGCTTGAAATCGAAGTTAGCCTCCGTGCCGTCTGTGCGATCATAGCTAAGGCTCACCAACGAAGACAACTTGCCGTGGCGCGCCATGTTGGTGAGCGAGGTCTGCCAAGTGTTATAGCTCCCGTATTGCGATGAGAGCGTGGTATGGACACCATCCTGCCGCGCTTGTCTTGTCATGACGTTTATCACTCCCCCCATGGCATTAGAACCATAGAGCACAGAGCCAGGCCCGCGCAATATCTCCACATGGTCTACATACTCCGTGCCGTAAAAATCGGCTACGGGGTGGGAGTAGAGTCCCGCGAACTGCGGTTGGCCATCTACCATCATCAGCACACCACTTGTGGGCGAGCCTCCCACGCCTCGTATCTTTATGCCACCACTTCCGCCGTTGCTCACGCCAAATCCAAAAAAGCCGCGTTGAGACACGAAAAGGCTTGGCACCTTGCCCGATAGGGCTGACAGGAGTTGCGTCTTGCCCGTGGCCTCTAATTGGCGGCTATCAACAACCGATACCGTGTATGGCAAAAGGTTGCGCGACATGGCCTTGTTGCTGCCCGTGACAACCACCTCGTCAAGCCCATGCACAAAAGAAGAGTCGCTAAGCGCAGCCCTTGCCGTTGAACAGAGCGCGACAGCCATGAGTAAAAGGTGAAACCTGTGCGTCATTTTATCATCTCTATTTTGTACTTCCTGCTCCCAAGACCTATCTTTTCAGCATATTCCGTGATATAAGTGCCATGCTGGCGATTGATGCGCTCGATAAGAGGCTTTTCGTCATCGCCTGGCTGCGCCATGTGGTTGAACACGAGGTCGAGGCAAGCCTGGTCGAGCGCCACGGGGTCTGTGCTGGCGAGGATGCCCATGTCCTTGAGCTTGGGGTCGGCAGGATGGCTGTCGCAGTCGCAATCCACGCTCTTGTTGTTCATCACGTTGATGTAGACAATGTCCTTGCCGTGATTAAAATACTCGTGCACACCTTGTGCCGCAGCCGCCATGCTCTCCAGGAAATCATCCTGCTTAGGCAGGTTCTGCCAGAGCTGGGACGGTTCTTGCACCTTGCCTGCTGTGTGGATGTAAGTCTTGCCATCGGTTGACGCCACACCGATGCTCTGATTCTTGAGCACGCCACCGAAACCACCCATGGCGTGGCCCTTGAAATGGGCGAGATTGATCATGAAGTCATAATTGGCGAGATGCTCACCCACGATGTCATATTTCAGATGCTTCTTGTCTTTCACGGGGATGCGCATCTGTCCGTATTCATCCATCAAGTCTACGGCGGCAATGGAGTCGAAACCATGGGCATGAATGGTCTCCCAATGCTTGCCCTTGTCTTGCCGGCTTCCGCCATAGGCGGTGCAACACTCCACGAGCGTGCCGTTAACCTCGTCCACGAGCGTGCAGATGAGGGTTGGCTTCAGATAGTTGTTGCCTCCCATCTCGCCAGAACTGATCTTGATGGCCACATGGCCATGAGCCGGCACGCCAAGAGCCTTATATATGCGAACCAATGCCTCGGGGCTTATCTCCTTGGTCATGTACACCTTCGATTGGGCATGGAGCACAAGCGTGCTGACCAATGCCATGGCAATAACAAACAGTTTTTTCATAGCTTCTCGGTTTATGTCGTGTTATTATCATTGAAGTTTGGCGTATTCCTCATCGCTCACGGGCTCCAACCATTCGTTGGAAACGTTCTCGCCCGTAACCGCGAAGGCAAGGTGGGCAAACCAACTGTCTTTTGCGGCTCCATGCCAATGTTTCACACCAACAGGAATGTGGATGACGGTGCCAGGCAGGATCTCCTGCGCCGGCTTGTTCTCTTCCTGATACCAGCCACGTCCGGCAACGCCAACCAGCATCTGCCCACCGCCTTTGGTGGCATGGTGGATATGCCAGTTGTTGCGGCAACCCGGCTCAAAGGTGACGTTGGAAAAGCCCACTTGCTCTTTCGATACAGGGGCAAGATAGCTCTGACCCTTAAAATACTTGGCGTAAGCCACGTTAGGTTCGCCTATCGGGAATATCATCTCGCGCTGGAATGCTGCCTTGGCATCGTCTCCCTTCACGTCTTCTCCCCACACTTCCTTGGCAAGGTTGAAAGCCGCCCATGCCTTTGGCCATCCCGCATAGAAGGCTATATGGGTTATTATCTCAGCCACCTCTGTTCGGGTGATGCCATTAGCCTTGGCTGTTTGGAAGTGATGAGTCAACGAACTGTTGGCAATGCCTTGGCTGATGAGCGAAGTGATGGTCACCAAGCTGCGGTCTCTCAACGACAGCAGGTCGTTGCGGCTCCATACCTCGCCAAAAAGGATATCATCGTTGAGATGTGCAAATTCCGGGGCAAAACTGCCTAATTGAGTACGTCCTGCCGTCTGTGTAACTTTCTTCTGTGCCATAATTCCAATCGTCATTAACAATAATGTTGCAAACAAGAATGTCCTCTTCATAAAACCAATTATTTCAGCAAGTTGATGATGTCTTCCACTATCTGCTCATCGAGCAAACGGTTGTCGGACAAGAGCTGGTTCACGTCGAAACGGTCGTAAAGACCTTTCTTGATACCGCCCACTAAAACCTTCATGTCGGAAGTGCCGTAGTAGGAAGCTATGCGCTCGCCAAACCCTCCGTCCTTGGAGCCGTCCTCAAGTGTAACCACCAACTGATGGTTCACCTTCAGCGAGTCGAGTGTCATGGCGTCCACACCATTCAGATAACGAGGGTTGATGAGCGTGGCGTCGATTCCCTTCTGGGCAAGCAAGCCAACAACGTTTTCGCCCTTTTGGAAGAACGAGCCTTCTGCTATTATCGCAACTTTCTCACCACGATGAACCACCTTGTACACAGGCTCATATCCATACTCCTCGTCTACCTTGTCGGAAGTGTGGTGAACTCCATTGCTCGGCATACGAAGGGCTACGGGCTTCTTGTCTTGCTGGATTGCCCAACGCAACATGGCAAAATATTCCTCACAAGTGGTAGGGGCAAGATAGATAAGTCCCGGGATGCTGCATAGCATCGGGATGTCGAAGAGACAGATGTGCGTGATGTCGTTCAAGGAGTTCACACCGCCCCACACCACGTTGATGACGGCAGGGTTGGAGTTGATGCAGATGTCTTGCGCAATCTGGTCGTATGTGCGCTGAATGAAAGTGCTGTAAACCGTCCAGACGGGGCGCAGTCCTCCTTTCGCCATACCCGATATCATTGCCGCGGCCTGTTCCTCAGCAATGCCCATATCGATATGTTGCGCACCAGCTTGCTTACGCTTCTCCAAAGTGAATCCAGCTGCGGTAGGGGTGCCGGCAGTTACGGCAATGAGGGTCTTGTCTTGCTTCATCTCGCGCAACATCCAATCGCTGAAGAGCTGACCATAGTCCTCGTGTGGAGCAACCTCGGGGACAGAGCCATCGGCGTTTCTGCGCGGGCTGCTCCCGTCGTCCAGGTTGAAAGGCATTTGCCAGTGCCACGCCTCCTTGTTTGCCACGGCAGGAGCATAGCCATGGCCCTTCTCGGTGTGGATGTGGACAACGGTAGGCTTTTGTGTGTCTTTCACGCTCTTGAATACCTCTATGAGTTTCTCAATGTCGTTGCCTTCCTCAAGATACTTGTATTCGAAGCCCCAAGCCTTGAACCAATTGTGCTCACAGGTGCCGTGGCTCTCGCGCAAGGCACGCAGGTTTTTGTAGATTCCTCCATGATTCTCGGCGATGGACATCTCGTTGTCGTTCACGACGATGATAATGCCCGTGCCCAGCTCCGAAGCCTCGTCGAGCCCCTCAAAAGCCTCGCCTCCCGACAACGAGCCGTCGCCGATAACGGCAATGATGTTCTCGTGCGTCCCCTTAATGTCGCGCGCCTTCTGCAGACCCGTGGCAAGGCTAATGGACGTTGAGGTGTGGCCAACCTCAAAGTTGTCGTACCCAGGGCACTCGGCTGGAGACGAGTAGCCGCTTATGGCGTTCATGTCGTCCACATTGCCAAGGAATCCAGCCGCACGCCCCGTGAGCACCTTGTGAGGGTAGCTCTGGTGGCTAACGTCGAACACGAACTTATCCCTTGGCGCATCGAACACATAGTGCAATGCCACGGTAGCCTCCACGAATCCGAGATTGGGCCCCACGTGGCCTCCATGCTTGCTCACACGGTTCAACACGGCTTGCCTTGTTTCGTCGGCAACAATGCGCAACGCTTTCAAATCCAAACTTTTCAAGTCGGCTGGCGACTTAATACTCTCTATGTACATAATTAAGTTGATTTAGTCTTAACCCCACGTTCTTAGCGTGTATTATTTTATGTCTCTGTTCACGATTGCAAAATTACACATATTACTAATGCCACCTTATACCTCAAATTCAGATTATCTTACCACAATTGCCTTTTTAATCGCATTGCACAAGTTTTATTTATCTTTGACATGACAATATGACCTTGACTTGTTTTTTTTTAGTAAATTTGCACCTACTGAGATAATCCTTTACTAAAGAAAAATCGTGTGTTCAATAAATAATGTAGAAATCTTTAATTTTTAAGACCATGAAAGACAAATTGCTTAGCGCGGCAATTCTTGCCGTAGGAATAATCGTCATGGGATTGTGCTTGAAAGCGGGCATGGACAATTTCACAGAGAAGGATCGCAAGGTAACCGTCAAAGGTCTCGCGGAGAAGGAAGTGAAAGCCGACAAGGTGACATGGCCCATCGTGTCGAAAGAATTGGGCAATGACCTTCCGGAACTCTACAACCGCATAGCAGGCAAGCAGCTCACTATCAAGCGTTTCTTGATTGCTAACGGCATCAATGAGAATGAGATTTCGGTAAACGCGCCACAGGTGGTTGACTTGTCGGCAGACCAATACAACGAGAACCGTCGCGAATACCGCTATAACGTCACGCTGGTTATAACCGTTACGTCAAACCATGTGGACAGGGTGCGTGGCATCATAGCACGCCAAGGGGAGCTCTTGAAGCAAGGCGTGGCAATAGTCTCGGGCGATTACAATAATCAAGTGACATACAGCCTGGAATCGTTCAAGGCCATGAAACCAAAGATGATGACGGAGGCCATTGAAAACGCGGAACAAACGGCGAGCCAGTTCGCGAAGAACAGCAAGTCGACGCTCAACAAGATTGTAAGCGCCGACCAAGGACAGTTCTCCATAGACGACCGTGACGCCAACACGCCATGGATAAAGCGGGTTAGGGTAGTGACCACGGTGACATACTCGCTTAAAGACTGATAAACACAACTCAAGGATAATGGAAACAGACAAGATAACAGAAAAGCTGGGCATCACCATGAGCCAAATGCAGCGAGCCGCAGCAGCAGCCATCATTGAAGGCTCTGGCAATGTGGAGGTGCTCAGCCCTACGGGTAGCGGCAAGACCCTCGCTTACCTTCTTCCACTCGCGCAGCTTATCGACGCTACGTCAGATGAACTTCAGGTCATAGTGATAGTGCCGGGAAGAGAGCTTGCCATACAATCAGCTGAAGTGTTGGCAAGCCTCAAGGCTGGCATAAGAGGCTACGCATGTCATGGTGGACGCTCGGCAATGGACGAGCATCGCGAGTTGCGAAAAGTGATGCCTCATGTGGTTTTCGCCACGCCAGGAAGGCTAAACGACCATTTGGGCAAAGCCAACATCGACGCGATTGGCGTGAGGTGGGTCGTGATAGACGAATTCGACAAATGCCTGCAAATGGGTTTTGCCGACGAGATGAATCTTGCCATGGAACGCATGCCAAAGACAGCTCGACGCATATTTCTCTCGGCTACCGACATGGTGGACGACGACAGGGCAAACGGAGAACTGTCGCCCGTGGGATTCCACATTGTGGATTTTCTCGAAAACAGTGATGACAAGGAGCGTGTAAAGACAAGCATCGTGCACAGTCCTGACAAGGACAAGCTTCGCACGCTCGCAAACCTGCTTGCCTGTTTTGGTGACGAGAGCACTATCGTCTTCCTTAATTATCGTGACAGCGTGGAACGCACGGCAGACTTCCTCAGAGGCGAGGGCTTCTCCTTGACCGCTTATCACGGAGGACTTGACCAGCGCCAACGTGAAGAGGCCATCTACCGCTTCGCCAATGGGAGCGCGAACATATTGATAAGCACAAACTTAGGCAGCCGTGGACTCGACATACCCAACGTGAGGAATATTGTGCACTATCATCTGCCAGAAACGGAAGAAGACCATACGCATAGAGTGGGGCGTACCGCACGATGGGACAAGACTGGCGAGACATATTTTATATTAAGCGAAGGCGAAACAATTCCGGATTACGTGGATGCCACAACCTGTGATTTCGAGTTTCCGGAAAAATTGCCAGCGCCAGCCAAGTCGCGCATGACAACACTATACATTGGCAAAGGCAAGAAAGACAAAGTGTCGAAAGGCGACATCCTGGGCTTCCTTTGCAAGACCGGAGGACTAAAAGGTGCCGAAATAGGACGCATAGACGTTTACGACTATTATGCCTATGCCGCGGTTGACAACAAGAAACTAAACTCGGTGCTGAAAAACGTGCAAGGTTGTAAAATAAAAGGAAAACGCACGAAGGTGGAAGAGATGAGGTGAGAAATTCCAACTTTGGCAAGACGACAAAAAGAGAACTGTTTGGGCACACAATCGAATAAGAACCGTATATTTACAATTTTTCAGTTTTATTCAAGCATATAAGCAGTTGTTTTTGTATGAAAAATTTGCGTAGGTCAAAATAATTGATTAGGTTTGCAATCTAAACCAAGAATAGATATCTAACTTTTAAAAACAGAAGATATGAAGAAGTACAATTTTAACGCGGGACCTTCAATGCTTCCACGTGTGGTTATCGAAAACACAGCCAAGCAAATTCTCGACTTCAATGGCTCCGGTCTCTCGCTTATGGAGATTAGTCATCGTGCCAAGGATTTTCAACCTGTTGTTGACGAGGCTGTGGCCTTGATAAAAGAACTCCTTGATATCCCCGAGGGCTATTCCGTCGTCTTCCTCGGCGGTGGCGCAAGTCTCCAATTCATGCAAATTCCCGCCAACTTCCTCATCAAGAAAGCTGGATATGTCAATACTGGCACATGGGCCAAAAAAGCCATGAAAGAAGCCAAGCACTTCGGCGAGACTGTGGAAGTGGCTTCATCAGCAGCTGACAACTACACTCATCTTCCACACAACTTTGAGATTCCCTCAGATCTTGATTATCTTCACATAACGACCAACAACACAATCTTCGGAACGGAGATTCGCAAGGATATCGACGCTCCTGTGCCACTCATTGCCGACATGTCGTCAGACATCATGAGCCGCCCTGTGGACGTATCGAAGTATACCGCCATCTATGCTGGCGCACAGAAGAACCTTGCCATGGCAGGTGTCACGGTGGTTATCGTCAAAGACGACATGCTGGGGAAGGCCCCACGCGAGTTGCCAACGATGATTGATTATCGCACACACGTGGAGAAGGGCTCGATGTTCAATACACCTCCTGTGGTGCCAATCTATTCGTTGCTCGAAACCATGCGTTGGGTGAAAGAGCAAGGTGGTGTCAAGGAGATGGATCGCCTCGCCAAGGAGCGTGCCGACGTGCTCTATGGTGAGATTGATCGCAACCGCTTGTTCCGTGGCACAGTGGACGCTCAAGACCGCTCACTGATGAACATCTGCTTCGTGATGAACGACGAATACAAGGACTTGGAGAAGCCTTTCCTCGATTTCGCAGTGTCGCAAGGCATGGTAGGCATAAAAGGACATCGCTCGGTAGGTGGATTCCGCGCCAGCTGTTACAACGCTCAAACCATGGAAGGAGTGAACGCGCTCGTTAAGTGCATGCAAGAGTTTGAGGCTAATCATTAATCAAAAAAGGACAGAATTAAATATGAAGATACTTGTTGCAACAGAGAAGCCTTTTGCCGCCACAGCGGTGAATGGCATCAAGAACGCGGCAGAGGCAGAAGGGCACGAGTTGGTGTTGTTGGAGAAATATACCGACAAGCAGCAACTGTTGGATGCTGTCAAAGACGCGGACGCAATGATTGTGCGTTCCGATAAAATCACCAAAGAAGTGCTTGATGCTGCTACGAAACTGAAAATAGTGGTTCGCGCTGGCGCTGGTTACGACTCAATTGACACAGCATACGCAAAGGAAAAAGGCATAGTGGTAGAGAACACTCCTGGACAGAACTCAAACGCCGTGGCAGAACTCGTTTTCGGTATGCTCGTATACACAATGCGCAATTTCTTCAACGGCAAGGCTGGCTCAGAACTTAAAGGCAAAAAGCTCGGCATACTAGCTTTTGGCAATGTAGGACGCAATGTCGCCCGTATCGCTAAGGGATTCGGCATGGAGGTTTACGCTTTCGACGAGTTTGTGCCGGCCGACAAGATTGAGGCGCAAGATGTTCATGCCGCAAAAGACAGGAACGACTTGTTCAAGACGTGCGATGTTGTGTCGTTGCACATTCCCGCTACAGACGAGACCCGTAAGAGCATCAACTATGATGTAGTCTCCCAAATGGGAAAAGGAGGCGTACTTATAAACACGGCACGCAAAGAAGTCATAGACGAAGAAGGCTTGTTAAAACTCTTGGCTGAGCGTGAAGACTTGAAATACATTACCGACATTATGCCAGACAAGGACGAGGAGTTTCGCAAGTTTGCCGGACGCTACTTCTCAACGCCTAAAAAGATGGGCGCACAGACAGCCGAGGCTAACATCAACGCCGGCATCGCGGCGGCCAACCAAATCAACGCGTTCTTCAAGGACGGTTGCACAAAATTCCAAGTGAACAAGTAATTATTAATTCTCTAATTGCTTTTTATTATGGCAACAGTAAAGCCTTTTCGTGGCATTCGCCCTCCAAAGGATCTTGTCGAGAAGATAGAAAGCTATCCCTACGATGTGCTATCCTCTGAAGAAGCTCGCAAATCCGCAGGTGACAACGAGATGAGTTTCTACCACATCAATATGCCGGAAATCAACTTTCCGGCTGATGTGGCAACCGATGATTCAAGGGTTTACAAAGAGGCAGAAAAACAATTCCAATTGTTTCTCGATAAGGGCTGGCTCAAGCAAGATCAAAAAGAATGCTATTACCTCTATGCCCAGTCGTTGTCGCCAGACAAGACACAATACGGATTAGTGGTAGCCGCTTCTGCCTCTGATTATCACAAAGGAATCATCAAACGGCATGAGTTAACTCGCCGTGAGAAAGAGGACGACAGAATGAGACACGTATTGGCAACCAATGCCAATGTCGGCCCTGCATTCTTCGCCTATCCCGACAACGATACGCTAAACTCCATCATCTCGAGCCATGCTCACACAAAGCCTGAATACGACTTCGTGGCACCGGAAGATGGCTTTCGCCATCGTTTTTGGGTTATCGACGACCCAAAGGATATAAACACCATCACTCGTGAGTTTGCGAAGATGCCATCCTTGTATATTGCTGATGGGCACCATCGTTCAGCGGCAGCCGTGCGTGTGGCCGATGATAAAGCAAAGGCCAATCCACACAATACGGGGACGGAAGAATACAATTTCTTCATGGCTGTATGCTTCCCGGCAAGCGAGTTGACGATTCTTGACTACAACCGAGTAGTGAAGGACCTTAATGGCATGTCGACAGAAGAGTTCCTTAAAGCTTTGGAGAAAGATTTTGTTGTAATGTACACAGGGCAAGAAGAGTATCGCCCAAGTCATCGCCACGAATTCTCTCTTTATATTGATGGCAATTGGTATAGCTTGACAGCGCGTCCAGGAGCATACGACGACAATGACCCGATAGGTTGTCTTGATGTTGACATATCAAGTCGGCTCATCCTTGACAAGCTCATTGGAATTAAAGACTTAAGGTCTGACAAGCGAGTTGACTTTGTTGGCGGACTACGCGGACTAAAAGAATTGAAGAATCGCGTGGACAGCGGAGAAATGCGCTGGGCGCTCGCCCTTTATCCAGTGTCGATGGAGCAAATAATGAAAATTGCCGATAGCGGTAATATCATGCCTCCAAAAGCCACTTGGTTTGAGCCAAAATTAAGGTCTGGGCTCGTGATACATAAATTGTCGTGATTTAAAAAGCTTGATGGAAGATACATATCTGACTATAAGCCCCAAACAAATAGGCGAGGGATACTACACGGAAAAGCGGAGTAAGTTCCTCGCCTTTGCCCATCATATAGAATCAACGGAAGAGGCAATGAAACTCATTGCCGAATATCGTAAAAAATATTATGACGCACGTCATTGCTGCTATGCATACATGCTGGGTAGTGAGTGCGATGAATTTCGCGCCAATGACGATGGAGAACCGTCCTCCACAGCCGGCAAGCCTATACTTGGGCAAATAAACAGCCATAACCTAACAAACATCCTCGTTTGTGTCGTCAGATATTATGGCGGAGTGAACCTTGGAACAGGTGGACTTATCGTTGCCTATCGCACGGCTGCCGCAGATGCCATAGAGAATGCTGTGATAGAGGAACGATTGGTGGAGGAAACCGTCACTTACCAGTTTACATACCCGATGATGAATGGAGTCATGAGGATAGTAAAAGAAATGCAACCACGCATCATTAACCAAAGTTTTGACAATGACTGCAATATAGTGCTTGCCATTAGAAAAAGCAAGGCAGGAGAACTCAAGGCAAAGCTTGAAAAACTCGCGTTCAACATGTAACTTATTCGCGCATTAACAATATTTTTCATGGATACACTATTGTTTTCTTTTGCTCCTGAAACAGTGTGGGCACAAATACTGCTTTTGATTTTCGGCATTGTCGTCGTATTGAAAAGTGCAGATTGGCTGACAAACGGCGCAGTAGGCTTGGCAACAAAACTTGGAATCCCGCAAATAGTCATCGGTCTTACTATAGTGGCAATTGGCACATCGATGCCAGAGTTTTTTGTTTCCATTGTATCCGCCATAAAAGGCACTCCGGATCTCGCCATTGGAAACATTGTAGGCAGCAACATTTTCAATGTGTTACTCATTGTAGGGGTTGCTGCGATAGTGGCTCCCATAACCATCCAACGCACCACAGTTAGAAGAGACATACCAATAGCGATAGTTGCTTCTGTCATGCTATCAATCATGATATTTGACGATATAATGTCACGATTGGACGCATTGATTCTTTTCGTCGCATTTATTGCTTTTATCTGGATTACACTACGTGATTCAAAAAATGTTTCCCAAGAAAGTAGCTCTTCCAAAGAAACGATAGGAGCGAAGAAAGCTGTTTTCTTCATCGTCTTTGGTCTTGTTGGCCTTGTATTGGGCTCAAATGTTTTTGTCGACAATGCATCGTCGTTGGCTCACGCCTGGGGTATAAGCGATGCCGTAATAGGACTGACAATTGTCGCAGGTGGAACTTCGCTACCGGAACTCGCCACAAGTGCGGTTGCCGCAAAGAAGGGAGACAGCGGCATTGCCATTGGCAACGTATTGGGCTCCAATGTCTTCAATATATTGATGATTCTCGGCTTGACCGGCTTAATATCTCCAATGCACATTCAAAACATCACCTATATCGACATGGCTGTAATGGTAATATCAATGATATTATTCTGGCTTTTTTCCTTCACAAAGCTCCGTGTTGAACGTTGGGAAGGATGTGTACTTATAGCTTGCTTCTTAGGATATATAACATGGCTTTTGTCCAACGCATAGTTTTGATGGTTAATGTTCCATTAAAGAACTGTAAAGCCTCAAGTAATGTCGAGCCACATTGATATAATCATGATGCCGAGCTATGTATTCAACACTTTGCCGCTTAAGCATTGGCAAGTTTTCCATATGAAGGACTAAATTCTCCAATTGTGAGTAAACACTTGAATAAGAAGGCTCAACATTGATGATTGGTCTTAGCGCGTTTTCATTCAATAAGGAATAGTTCTCTGGCTCACCACCTCCGACGACTACTATTCCGCGGCTCATTGCTTCCAACGCGTTCATTGCGGGAGTATAGCTATAAAGTTGGTCAAGTAGAACATCGGCATTTCGCAACGCCTCGACGTATTCATCAAACGGTAAGCTTTCTGCTACAAAAAGCCGAACCTTGTCGTGGTATTTTGTAGCTATGGCTTGTGCGGCACGAAGCATAATGTCCGTACCTTTATACTTGTCACGTTGTTTGTTTATACCTATGAAAATTCTTATAGGAGACAAATGACATTTCTCTGTATAATGTTCTTTAGGCTCTACCGGGAAAGGAATGAACGTTGTCTTATCTGTAAAAACCGGATGATAAATTGCCCAATATTCATATAATCCTGCAACAATAGCATCACAATCGTCAGCTATTTGTTTATTCAACTTTTCCTTGTCGGTACCAATCCAATCGCTTATATAGCGTGTGGCCTCTGGATCTTCACGCAAAGTGTCTCCAATATTAAAATCACTGTATTTCAGCGGTTTATGTATAATATTCTCATGAACCCAATAATAGTCCATGCCGAATGCGCCCAACACAATCTTGCCATTGTGTTTTCTTAAATAATGGTAGAGTGGGGCGATGGTTTTAGCCTTCAACTCAAAAAACAACGGATTGATTAGCTGTACGATATCATAGCCTCTCAATTGAGGTAGAAGCGAAATGATTTTTATTAGAAGCCGGCACCCGCTTAGTTTCCCGTTTTCCCTGCTCACGTCAATGTCACGCGGGTAATCCTTCCAGAAGTCGCCATTGCTCACCACAGTAACCACGTGCCCTAAATTGCGAAGACCTTTGGCTAGTGTCGCATGTACATTACTGTATTCTCCAATCAACAATATTTTCATACAGCTACATGAATAGTGTGAAATTATAAACTTTCAATGCTCACTATAGAGTAGCAATGAGAATAAGTTGACCTGCTTTCTTTTGAATCATATACCTGAATATTACATATTCTGGAGTATATTTGTTGTCTGGCAAAGGATAGAGGCCGTGTTCCCTCAACAATTCTATGGCATCATTTAATTGCTTGCGACTCTTGGTAAGCCTTATAACATTAATAAGGAAATCCATAGAGAGTTGAGCCACACGCCGTTCCATTGATTTGGCACGTAAATCATCCCCCTCGTCAGCAATGGCTTTCAAATGTATTATTACCTTGAAAATGTCAGCCAACCGCTTGTTCTGTTCTTCTTTATTGTCTGTGTGAGTTATCGAATCCTTACGTTGCCTGTAGAAATAAGCCTTGGCTTGTGTACAATAAATATTATGCATATTCAATACAAGTTGAGGAGTGAATTCCTCGTCCTCATGCACAATGCCAGGCGTGAACATCAACTTGCCAAGCCGACTTCTACGAAAGATATATCCACAGGCAGAAGCACGCAAGTTGTTATTCGCCAAATAATCCTCACCGGTTATCGGACCCGTGTAGCTTGACTCCGTGGGCTGATTCAGCGATGAAGCCGAATAAAACATTACCATGTCAACCGGTTGCTGATACCGTATAATGTCAAGGCAGTGCTCGTATGGCGCATTGATGAGGCAATCATCGCCGTCAATAAACTGCACAAATTTTCCAGTCGACATTTTCAAGCCAACATTTCTCGCCACAGACAGTCCTTGATTTGGTTGCCTGATAAGAATTATATCGCCGGCTATTTCCGTTAACTCATTTACCGGACAAAAGTCCGAGCCGTCATCTATTACGATTATTTCCCTCTCTTGCTGTGACAACGAAAGTGCAACTATGCTTTTAACGCACTCATGCAACAATACCACAGGAAGGTTATAAGTTGTTATGATGAAAGAGATCAACGGGTTACCTAAGTCGCTCATATTGCTTTAATATATGTTTCCATTACCCCTATTTATCATAACAGCGCTAATAGGGTTTATTTACCAAGGAATACTTTGATTCGTTGTTCTTCGGAAAGGTGACAAATCAACAGTCGGTTGTTTTGTTCGGCCACGATGTAATTTGACAATCCTTCGACTATCACTTGCTTTTCTTGAGATGCATGAATAATGCATCCGCGAGTATCGTAAAGACTGATGTTTTGGCCAATGCATACATTGCCATTCACATCCTTGCTGCTTTGCATTAGCAACGATCCCCATGTCCCTAGATCACTCCATCCAAAGTTAGCCGGGAACACGAATTTCTCTTCTGCTTTCTCCATCACGGCATAGTCTATGGATATATTCTCACAGTTTGGGTAACATTGGTCAACGGTTTCCTGTTCCTTTTCAGTGCCGAGGATGTCTTGAATCCGCTCAAAGATATTATTTATTCTTGGCGCGTAAACCCTGAGTGCGTTGACGATTGTCTCTATATTCCAAATGAATATTCCCGCATTCCAAAAGTAGTTGTTTTTCGCCAAATATTGAGCGGCCTTTTCGGCATTTGGTTTCTCACGAAAAGCGTCAACACGATATATTTCCTTGTTTCTCAACGTGTTAGAAGACAAGTCCGCTTCTATGTAGCCATAACCCGTCTCTGGACGCGTAGCTTTCATTCCAAGTGTTACAATGGCATCCGACTCCTTAGTGAAATTAAGGCTTTCGGTGATTACGCGCCTAAACTCAGCAGTGTCTATCACCACGTGGTCGCTTGGAGAGACTACTATGTTGGCAGAAGAGTCCTCCATCTTGATTCGCCAACTCACATAAGCTATGCATGGCGCGGTGTTCCTCCTGCATGGTTCAAGGAGTATGTTGCCGCGTTTTATCATTGGCAATTGCTCCTCTATGAGACGGGAATATTTTTTGTTGGTCACAATCCACACGTTCTCGTCCGGACAAATACCCTTAAAGCGGTCATACGTCATTTGTATCAACGTACGCCCAGTCCCCAAAACATCGATAAACTGCTTTGGGGTATCCTCGGTGCTCATAGGCCAGAAGCGACTCCCTACTCCACCTGCCATTATAACCAAATGGTTGTGATTCTTTGCCATTTCTTAAATTTATTTTATGGTGCAAAAATAGCAAATATTTATCGTAAAGACAAATATTTTCGCCTCAAAAAGAACAGTTCCTCAGAGTTTATTCATAATTTTGCATTTAGTCATTACCCTATAACATAATCCATGCTAATTGATAATCGATAATCAACTCTAAATATTTAACATTATATTATATATGCAAGAAAAAGACAAAGAAAAAGACATCGTGCAACTTCCCGACAACGCGTTTCGCGAATTGGAAGCTGGCGAGGAGTACAAGCCCATCATGACTCCCGAAAAGGTTTACCCCGAGGTTAACACATGGTCTGTGGTTTGGGGAATAGTAATGGCAATGCTTTTCTCTGCCGCGGCAGCCTATTTAGGGCTGAAGGTCGGACAAGTGTTCGAGGCTGCCATTCCTATCGCTATCATAGCCGTTGGCGTGAGTACGGCGGCCAAACGTAATAAGGCATTGGGTGAGAACGTTATCATCCAAAGCATAGGAGCTTGCTCGGGAGCAGTTGTTGCTGGAGCTATTTTCACGTTGCCCGCCATCTACATTCTCCAGGCTAAGTACCCGGAGATGACCTCATCCTTCATGAAGATGTTTTTCGCGTCGGCATTGGGTGGTGTGCTTGGCATTCTTTTCCTCATTCCTTTCCGTAAGTATTTCGTTAGCGACATGCATGGCAAATATCCTTTCCCCGAGGCTACCGCGACAACACAAGTGCTCGTGTCTGGCGAGAAAGGTGGCGATCAGGCTAAGCCTTTGCTTTTCGCAGGCATCGTAGGCGGTCTCTACGACTTCATCGTCTCAACCTTTGGTTGGTGGAATGAGAACTTCACTTCGCGAGTCATCGGACTAGGTCAGGATCTCGCCGACAAGGCGAAATTGGTATTCAAGGTCAACACTGGCGCTGCAGTTCTCGGTCTTGGCTATATCGTAGGCTTGAAATACGCGCTCTACATCACTCTCGGTTCCCTTGCCGTGTGGTGGCTTATAGTACCCGGCATGTCTATCATCTTCCACGACCAAGTGCTCAACATGTGGGACCCTTCCATCACGGCTACTGTGGGGGCCATGAGCCCTGAGGAGATTTTCAAGGCTTACGCGCGCTCCATTGGCATAGGCGGCATTGCCATGGCTGGAGTAATAGGAATCATAAAGAGCTGGGGCATCATCAAGAGCGCTGTTGGCTTGGCTTCCAAAGAGCTGAAAGGCAAGAGCAATGGCGTGGCTAACGTAAAGCGTACCCAACGCGACATCCCGTTCAAGATTATCGCAATAGGCTCTATCGCCACGCTGCTCATCACGTTTGTGTTCTTCTGGCTTGGTGTCATGCAAGGCAATATTCTTTTTGCCGTTGTCGGCATTTTGCTTGTAGCAGTCATTGCATTTCTGTTTACCACCGTTGCTGCCAACGCCATAGCCATAGTGGGCAGCAACCCCGTGTCTGGCATGACGCTCATGACGCTTATCCTTGCTTCGGTAGTGATGGTTGCCGTGGGCTTGAATGGTCCTTCTGGCATGCTCGCCGCGTTAATCATGGGCGGCGTGGTGTGTACGGCATTGTCAATGGCGGGGAGCTTCATCACCGACTTGAAGATTGGCTACTGGCTAGGCACGACACCATCCAAACAGGAGACATGGAAGTTTCTTGGAACCATCGTCAGTGCCGCTACCGTCGTAGGAGTGATGATTGTCTTGAACAAGACCTATGGATTCGCGAGCGGACAACTTGCCGCACCGCAAGCCAATGCCATGGCAGCCGTTATCGACCCATTGATGAACGGTGTTGGCGCGCCATGGATTCTATACGGCATAGGTGCCATAATAGCGATTGTTCTCGACCGCTGCCACATTCCAGCCCTCGCCTTCGCCCTTGGCATGTTCATTCCTCTTGAGCTCAACGTACCGCTTGTCGTTGGTGGCGCGATAAACTGGTTTGTCACAAGCCGTTCAAAAGATGCCGAGATAAATCAGCAACGCGGAGAGAAAGGCACACTCATAGCCAGCGGTTTCATAGCAGGCGGAGCATTGATGGGTGTCGTTTCAGCACTTCTTAAGTTTGGCGGCATTGAACTTTCGGTTGCCGACCAATGGTGGAGCAACCCAATGTCGGAGATGACCTCCCTGCTCGCCTACGTCTGCCTTATCTGCTACTTCATCAAGGCTACAAGGGTGAAAAAATAAAAGCAGCAGTAAACATAAATAATCACAAACACACTTGAGACCCTCGCCACATGGATTAAGACAAGATCATAATCCATGTGGCGAGGGTCTCAAGTTTTTTATTC
>CAVKWN010000013.1:23879-46203 GCA_963660075.1 Lachnospiraceae bacterium | reverse complement strand
AGGGGCGGGCCCTGTGCCCGTCCGCAACCCGGATGGCAATCCATTTTTCCTTTTCTCACACGGATTCAAAAGATTTTAACGATGTCGGCTTCGCCGA
Source organism: Lachnospiraceae bacterium (assembly GCA_963660075.1). Lineage (GTDB taxonomy): Bacteria > Bacteroidota > Bacteroidia > Bacteroidales > Bacteroidaceae > Prevotella. The sequence continues at coordinate 46,106 of CAVKWN010000013.1, read as the reverse complement.
TTACGCATACCGTGTTTCGACAATTTGCTGCCATTCGGGTTGCGGGCTGTCCGTGTCATTCGGGTTGCGGACGGGCACAGGGCCCGCCCCTGCTTATACATATGAACGTGCGGATGTGTTAATCCCTGTTAAATTGATATTGGTTTTAGGTACGTTGGCAAATTTTGTTTGTATCTGCAGATGAAACAACCTTTCATCATATAACTAAATGTACAACTTAATATTATAAGGTATGAGGAACTATTATCTGAAAACCACGGTCATCTTGCTTGTCTTGTGCATGCAGGCCATTGCAATGCAAGCCCAGAAGAAAGTGACGGTGAACGTGACCAACGCTTCGCTGCGTCAGGTGTTCAAGGCTATCGAAGGACAGACGACTTACCGTTTTTCCTACAAGAGCAGCATCATAGACAAGCGCAACGACATAACTATCAATAAGACTGATGAACCCGTGAATGTCGTTCTCGATGCAGCCTTTAAGGGGCGTCCGTTGAAATATTCAATAGTTTCGAGCAAATCCATTGTGATAACCGAGCGTCATTCTTCTGCCCCTACAAACACCGCTTCCGACAATAAGGTTCACGGCATGGTGAAGGACGCTAACGGCGACCCTATTATCGGAGCCACTGTGGCGGTAGTTGGTACCGACGCGCTTGCCGTGACTGATATGAATGGCAATTTCTCAGTACCTGCCCATAAGGGCGCGCGCCTCAAGATATCCTATTTGGGGTTTACCGACCGCGAGGTGTCGGCAAGCGAGAAGATGGACGTGGTGATGAGAGAAGACACGCAGCAGCTCAACGAAATAGTGGTGGTGGGTTATGGCACCATGAAACGCAGCGACATGACTGGCGCGCTGTCGTCGGTTGACGCAAAGGAATTGGCCAAGCGCACCACCACGAATCCTGCGGAGGCACTGCAAGGCAAGGTGGCTGGCGTGAACATCCTGAAGTCAGGAGGCAACGCCGGAGCCGGCGTGAGCGTGAAGATACGCGGCGTCAAGACCTTCGGCGACAACGAGCCGCTTTATGTAATCGACGGTTTCCCTGGCGACATCAACTCGGTGAACCCGCAAGACATCGAGTCGATGGAGATACTCAAAGACGGCGCGGCGGCAGCCATCTACGGCTCCGTGGCAGCCAACGGTGTGGTGATCATCACCACGAAGAACGGAAAGAAGGGTGACGTGAAGGTGGATTTCAGCACTTACCTCAGCTTCACCAAGGTGGCTAAAGACCTCGACATGCTCGATGCCGACGGCTACAAGACCGTGCACAAGGCCATGTATGAGAACTATAACGCGCAATATGGCAAATATCCGGGTGGAAGTCTTCCGGCTTATTTGACCAAGGACACTGGCGTGAACACCAACTGGCAGGACGAGACCCAGCGCAACGGCTTTTCGCAGAGCTATATGCTGAGCGTGCGCGGTGGCGGCGACAAGGCGCAATATTCAGTGTCGTACAATCATGCCGACGACAAGGGCGTGTTCATTGGCAACAACTATCGCCACGACATCGCCCGCATGAAACTTCATGCCACCAAGGGCATCATCGACCTCGACGCCAACATCTCGTTCAAATATACCGACAACAAGCAGCCTCAGTATTCGCTGAAGGAGACCTACATGATTTCACCCCTTGTGCCAGTCTACAACTCGGATGAGAAATACGGTTATGGCCTGACCAATTTCGACGGTCTGCCGAACAACCGCAACGTGATGGCAGATGCCAACTACAGGCACTCCACCGACAAGAAATACCATACCACCGCCAACGTGGCGCTCACTTTCAACTTCACCCCATGGCTTAATTTCAAAACGAGTTATGCCTATCGCGGCGAGCATGAGTTGGCGACATATCATGCCCCCGACTACATTGCCGACCCCAAGAGCCCTAACAGCTACCCGGTGAATAGCGACTCGCGTTATTATTGGCAGGAACAAGTGTTTGAGAACGTGCTCTCGTTCAACAAGCAATTCGGAAAGCACAGCCTTAACGCCATGGCAGGAACATCGCTCACCACACGCAAATACAACTGGAACTCCGTGAGCGTGGAAGGCAAGACAATAGTATATAAGGTGGAAGACGGAAAGCTCGTGCAGACGGAAAAAGCCGCCGGATTCCTCGACCCCAACTTCGGCACTATCGACGCCGGAGCGGGCGGCACCTACAGTGGCGGCGGCACAAACTGGAAATACAACCGTGTGTCGTTTTTCGGGCGTTTGAACTATAATTTCAACGAGCGCTATCTTCTGCAGGTCACTTTCCGCGAGGACGGCTCGTCGAAGTTCGGAGCCGACAGTCGCTGGGGCTTCTTCCCATCGGTAGCGGTGGGTTGGAGAATAAGCGAGGAGTCGTTTTTCCCGAAGAACACGGTGGTGAGCAACCTCAAGTTGCGTGCCAGCTGGGGACAGTTGGGCAACGAGAACGCCCTGGGCTACTATGACTTCCTGGCTCTCGTTTCTACCTACAACGACCTTTACCAAGGCTATGTGCAGGGCGCCGGAGCCAACGCATGGTCGGGAAGCATCGCGCGCGGACTGGAAAACCGCTCACTGAAGTGGGAGACTACCGACACGAAGAACATCGGTTTCGACTTCGGATTGTTCAAAAACCACCTCAACGGTAACATCAACTATTATATCAACGAGACCCGCGACCTGCTCATAACGCGCAAGCTCGCCCCGTCTGCCGGTCTCGCCGACCCTACTCTCAACGTGGGAAAGATTCGCAACCAAGGCATAGAGATAGAACTCAACTACAACAACCACGCGGGGCAGCTGGATTATAACATTGGCTTCAACGTAAGCACCATCAGCAACAAGGTGGTGTCGCTGGCCAACGACAACCAGACCATCTATGGCGAGGGACTGAAATACGGCTCGGAGCATTTCCCCACGCAGACCAGGGTTGGCAAGCCTATCGGGGCCTTCTACCTTTACCAGGCTGACGGCATATTCCAGAGCGAGGCAGAGGTGAACAGCCATCGCAACAGCAATGGTGAACTGCTTCAGCCCAATGCCCAGCCGGGCGACATCCGCTTCAAGGACATGAACGGTGACGGCGTGATAGACGAAGACGACAAGGTGTATTCTGGCACTGGCATGGCAAAGGTGGAAGCCAACCTCAACCTGAGCGCAAGTTATCGCGGCCTCGACTTCTCCGCGGTCATCGGAAGCGCCTTCGGCAACAAGATCTACAATGCCAACCGCTACTATTACGAGGGAATGAACTCTGCGTCGAACTTCATGAAGTCGACCCTTGACGCTTGGACTCCATCTAACACCAACACCTCCATACCACGCGCGATTTATGGCGACCCCAACGACAACACGCGCGAGTCTACACGTTTCCTGGAGAATGGCGACTTCGTGCGTCTGCGCCAGCTGCAGCTTGGCTACACGCTGCCTTCCAACATCGCCGGCAAGATATATTGCGACCGCATACGGTTCTATGTCAGCGCTGAGAACCTGTTCACCATAACGGGCTATTCGGGTGCCAACCCCGAGTTCTCACGCGGCGTGCTCAACAGCGGCATCGACAAGCTCATCTACCCGTTCACCCGTTCATACACAATCGGCGCACAAGTAACATTCTAAGAAAACAACAAAAAGAAAGGAACAGATATGAAGACATTGAAATATATCGCGGGCATATGTGTTGCCCTGTCGCTCGCGTCTTGCAACGACTACCTGACGCAAACACCTCCCGACTTGCTCACGTCCGAGTCGTACTGGCGCGACAAGGCCGACGTGGAAGCCGCCGTCGCCGCAGCCTACTCACAACTCTATCTGCCCGAATACTCGGAAGACGAATGGACGTTTGCCGAGGTGAAGTGGCCCGTGGAGGCATACCGCCAAGACGACGTGGACATGGGAAAAGACGCGCAAAACTACCCCAACTGGGTACAGCTGCGCAACTTCAGCTACAACAACGGCAACTCGCAGTTTACCATATTCTGGAAACTATACTATCGCGGCATAAGCTTCTGCAACCAGATCATAGACAAGGTGGGCGCGATGGGAGCCGCGAAGATCTCAGACGAGGAGAGCAAGCCTTTGCTCGGCGAGGCTCATTTCCTGAGAGGCTACTACCACATGCAGCTGTTGCTCAACTGGGAGAAAATAGTGGTGCGCGACTCTTACATTACCTCGACAAGCCAGTTGGACAAGGCCCTCTCCGAACGCTCTGAGGCGTGGGACTTCATAGTGGATGAGTTCAAGACCGCAGCGGGCCAGCTGCCCAGCTCGCGCGGTAACGACGAAATGGGGCGTGTGACAAGCGACGCAGCCTATGCCTACCTTGGCTATGCCTATCTCACGATGGCATCGGAGCAGGCCGACAAGAAGACCGAATGGCTCAACGCGGCAGTGGAAGCTCTCGGCAATGTGAAGAACCACAGTCTGGAAAGCGATTATGCCAGCATGTTCAACGGCACGAACAAGAACTGCCGCGAGTCGATATTCGAGATACAGTTCTCTTTGAGCGACGCCAACGGCGCGACCTACCGCACGCAACTCCACCGTTGGATTGGCACTGCCGAGTTTGGCGGTTGGGACGAAATCTACCCGTCGGAGACATTGATGAACGAGTTCAGGAAAGAAGGCAAGCTGAACAACGGCCAGTATGACGCACGCTTGTACGCCTCGGTATATTTCCAAGACCCTTACTATAACGACGGCACGGGGAAAGTGTATGGCTACGACTGGGATGAATGGATAAAGATGATGATGGAAGTGAGCGAGCCTTACGACCGCCCTTCGTTCCGCAAGTTCATGCCCGCCACCTACGATGCCCTCTGCAAGAGCACGACCGATGTCAACATTACCCTGATGCGCTACTCTAACGTGATGCTGATGAAGGCGGAGGCATTCAACGACCTCGGACGCACAAGCGAGGCCATACCTCTTATAAACGAGGTGCGCCGTGTGCACGGCAACATGCCCGCCATGACGGGTTCGTCGAAGGAAGACGTTCAGGCACAGATAGAGCACGAGCGCATGATAGAGTTCCCCCTCGAAAACTACCGTTGGTATGACCTGCGCCGCTGGAACAAGACCGCCACAGCGCTTAAAGCCGCCGACAGAGACGGTTTCGACGACTCAAAGTTGTTTTATCCCGTACCGCAGACCGAGTACAACTCCAATGCGATGCTGACCAAATAAACCTTGTTTTGCGCTAACGATGCTCAAGATAATTTTGATAATGCTTTGCGGAATAGGTGTCGGACACCTGTTCCGCAAAAAAGACACCAGCGCCATAGGACGGGTCATAACAGTCTTGATATGGGCGCTGTTGTTCTTGCTTGGTTTGGAAGTGGGCGGCAATCCGCACATCATCAATGGCCTGCAGACCCTTGGGTGGGAAGCCTTGCTTCTCACCCTCGCCGGGTGCATGGGCAGCATAGTGCTCGCATGGGGCTTGTGGGTGGTAACGGGAAAAGGAGGTGACGCATGAAAGGCAGCTTAATCATAGTGGGCTTCTTCGCCGTGGGAATAATCTGCGGCTGGTGTTTCGACGTTCCACGCCAGCTCACTGAAGGCGACGTGAGTTTCTATGCCCTCTGCGCGCTCATGTTTTGCGTAGGCGTGAGCATTGGCAGCGACACCACGGTGCTGAAGAGCTTCCGCAAGGTCAATCCGCGGCTCATGCTTCTGCCACTCTGTACCATTCTCGGAACCTTGGCAGGTTGTGCCGCGGCATCGTGCCTGCTGGGCGGACGTCAGCTCTCCGATTGCCTCGCCATAGGCTCGGGATTTGGCTACTACTCGCTATCAAGCATTTTCATCACGCAATATCGCGGGGCCGAACTGGGCACGATAGCGTTGCTGGCAAACATCATGAGGGAGATCCTCACGTTGCTCTGCGCGCCGCTTCTGGTAAAATGGTTTGGGCGATTGGCACCTATAAGCATTGGCGGAGCCACGACCATGGACACCACATTGCCCATCATCACGCGTGCCTCGGGGCAGAACTATGTGGTATTGTCTATCTTCCACGGTTTCTGTGTAGACTTCTCTGTGCCCTTCTTGGTCACATTCTTTTGTACCATATAAAAACATAATCATGCAATGAAACCTGTCTATTATATACTAACAGCCTTGCTGACTCTGTGGGCGGCTTCTTCGCCGGCAGCCAACGAACCATGGCAGGACGCGTCGGTGACCAACGTTAACCGGATGCCAATGACTGCCCAGTTCTTGCCGTTTGTGAGCGAAAAAGCCGCCTTGAGTCAGTTGGGCAAACCCGACGAAGAGCGTTTCGCCCTCAATGCCCAGTCGGAGCGGAGAATATCGCTCAATGGAAAATGGAAATTCAAGTTGGTGAAAAAGCCCTCGCTCTGCATATCAGACTTCCACAAAACAGGCTATGACGTGAGTGGATGGCAAGGCATCAATGTGCCAGGAAGTTGGGAGCTGCAAGGATTCGACGCGCCTATCTACACCGACGTGACATATCCGTTCGCCGCCAATCCGCCTTTCGTGCCGCAAGACTACAATCCCGTGGGCCACTATGTTCGCGAATTCACGATACCCGAAAGCTGGAAGGGCATGGATGTCATAATGGACTTCGAGGGCGTGGAGTCGGCTTTCAGTTTCTGGGTCAACGGCAAATTTGCCGGTTACAGCGAGGACAGCCGTCTGCCTGCCCACTTCGACATAACCCGTCTTCTGCGGAAAGGCAACAACCGGTTGGCGGTGAGGGTGCACCGTTTCAGCGATGGTTCCTATCTTGAAGACCAGGACTATTGGAAATACAGCGGTATAGAGCGCAAGGTGTTCATACAGGCTCGCCCCAAAAGCAGGGTGAACGATTTCGTGCTGACCAACAAGCTCGTGAACGGTTATCGTGACGGTGATTTCGCAGTAGACGTGGCCATGCATAATCCGCGACCGGGGCAGAAGATAGAGGTGAAGGTGCTTTCGCCCGAAGGCAAGGCGATATTCACGGCAAGCAAGAACCTCGCGGGAACCGCTGACACGACGGCGCACTTCGCGAAATTGTTGGCGGCAGTGAAGCCCTGGAATGCAGAAACCCCAAACCTGTATACGCTCGTGGTGAACTATTATGCCAATGGCGGAAAAACCACGGAAAGCTTTGCCCACAAGTTTGGCTTCCGCACCATAGAAATGAGAAACGGACTGCTCGTGGTGAACGGTCGGGCGCTGAAGATAAAAGGAGTGAACCGGCAGGAGCACGACCCGGTGCATGGCCGCACTATCGACGTAGCACTCATGGCGAAAGACATAAAGATGATGAAGCAGTTCAACATCAATGCCGTGCGCGCCTCCCACTATCCGAACCATTGGGAGTGGTATCAGCTTTGCGACAAATATGGTCTCTATGTGGTAGACGAAGCCAACATCGAGTGCCACGGAATACTCGACACAGAATATAAGTCGCTCGCCGACAGGCCCGACTGGTGGAATGCCTTCCACGACAGGATGTATCGCATGATGATGCGCGACCGCAACCAGACGTCTGTCATAATATGGTCTATGGGCAACGAGAGCGGCTACGGCCCCCACTTCGACCGCCTTTATGACATGGCGAAGGCACTAGACACCACGCGCCCCGTGCAGTATGAAGGTGGCGGCTATGACGGCAAATCGGATATATATTGCCCAATGTATGCCCGCATCTGGCATTTGCGCCGGCACGTGAACCAACGCGACAAGCGTCCGCTGATACTTTGCGAGTATGCCCATGCCATGGGCAACAGCGAAGGCAACCTTAAAGACTACTGGGACCTGATATACCAGCACGACCAGTTGCAAGGCGGGTTCATATGGGACTGGGTGGACCAGACCTTTGCCAAAACCGACGAGCAAGGACATAGGTATTGGGCTTATGGTGGCGACATGGGGTTTGTAGGCGTTGTCAACGACTCTAACTTCTGTGCCAACGGCCTGGTGGCTGCCGACCGTTCGCTGCATCCGCATATCTGGGAAGTGAAGAAAACCTATCAGAACATAAAGTTCTCGCCAGTGCCCTTCAGCCCGAGGAAGGTCAGGGTGACCAACCTGTTCGACTTCGTTGACCTGAGCGCCTATGGCCTGCAATGGACAGTGGAAGCCGACGGTGAACGCATAGACGGTGGCACGGTCAACCTTCCAGCCGTGGCTCCTCGCCAAAGCGCTGAGATAGAATTGCCTCTGCCCCAGTTGCCCGACTCAAGCGCCAAGGAATATTTCCTCACGCTGAGGGCTTTCTTGAAAACCGCCACTATAGCCTTGCCCGCCAATCATGTGGTGGCAATAGGGCAAATGCCCTTGCCCGTGTCTGTCAGCCATGGCGAGACAAAGTGCCTTGAAGGGTCGCTAAGTCTGGACAGCACTTCTGACGAGGTGAGGATTACATGCCGCGACACGGCAAACGTGTTCCGATTCTCACGCGTCACTGGCGAGATGACATCAATGATATATGGCGGAAAAGAGATGCTGAAGACCGGGTTGCAGCCCAACTTCTGGCGTGCGCTGACCGACAACGACGTTGCCAACGGCACGGCTGAGCGATGCAAGACATGGCAAGACGCGGGACGCGACATGACCATCAAGAGCATGGACGTGAGGGAAGATCCCGACAAGCGCTTTGTCGAAATAACCTCGGCATACTGCATGGCAGGGCAAGAGTCAACTCTTGAGATGAGCTATCGGGTCTATGCCAATGGCGACATAAAAGTGACAATGCATTTCGTCCCAGGCGACAAGGCTTTGCCGGAGATGCCCCGTTTGGGAATGAGGATGGTGCTTGATGCCGCCTACGACCAGATGACATGGTTCGGCCGCGGCCCGGAGGAGAACTATGCCGACCGCAAGGACGGATACCTGATGGGCAGATATGCGGCTTCGGTGTGGCAGCAATACCATCCCTATGTGCGTGCGCAGGAAACGGCCAACAAGTGTGACGTGAGATGGTTCACGCTCACGGCGGCGGATGGGCATGGCGTCAAGATCGCAGGTGACGAGCCTCTGAGCGTGAGCGCGTGGAATTTCCCGCTCGACGACATCCTTTATGTGCCTTCAAGCGAGAAGCATGTCCACGGAGGCTGCATCGACAAGAAGGACATGGTGTGGGTGAACATAGACCATCGGCAGATGGGTGTGGGCGGCGACAACACCTGGGGAGCGCAGGTGCATCCCGAATACACCATCACGCCACACGAATGGCAATACTCATTCACCATCATGCAACAAAAGTAAAAAACAACCTTTTTACAACATCAAGACAACCAAACAATGAGACATAAAATATTCTCTCTCGCGCTTGGTCTCGCGCTAATGGCAACAGATGCCTTGGCGCAGACCGATCGCTTTGAATACCGCGACATTCTTGACATCAGCCTTACTCCAGGTGCGCCACGCCGGCACAATGGCGTGTTTTCCGACATGGGTTCATGGATGGGTTTCTCCCTTCCCGAGAAGAACAACCCCACGAGTGGATTCTGTGGCCCGTTCAGCATCCTGCATCGCAACTGGTATGCGCGCTCGCTGGTTTCGGTTGAAGGCACCGCGCTGCTCTCTGCCAGCTATTTCCCTGGCGAGGTGCGCATGCTTGTAGCCGGGTCGCAAGGGCGGGTGGAACAGCGCATGCAGTTTGTCGACGACCGCACGGCATTGCTTATGATAGACAATGCCGGCGGAAACCAGTTGACAATAACTGCCGACAGCATCTCCGCCGACATGCAGGTAACAGTCAACCGACGCACGGTGACGATATCAAACCGTGGCGGTGAGGCTGTGATGGTGACCTTTCCCAGTGGCACCGACTTGACCCTTACGGGGCACAACTACAGGGCCACGCTGCATCCTGGGCAAGCATCCGTGCCAATAGTCATCTCCATGGTGCAGCAAGAGACGGAGGCTGCAGTGCAAGCCGTTAGCGACGAGGGTGTGTTGGCAAGTGCCGGGCAACTGCTCCTTGCCAACGACAAACGTTGGAACGGCTATCTGGAAAAGGTGATCCGTGCGGATATGCCCGCTTCCTACAACCGCATAGCCGTGAAGTCGATAGTGACCTTGCTTTCCAATTGGCGTGCCCGCCGCGGAGCGGTCTATCATGACGGCATAGTGCCCAGTCATGCGGTCAACTATTTCGTGGGTTGTTGGGCATGGGATTGCTGGCGCTTCTCGGCTGCCATGGCGTCTTTCTTCCCCGAATTGGCAAAAGACAACATCCGCGTGATGTTCGACTACCAGCAGCCCGACGGCATGGTGATAGACTGTATCTATCCCGACGCATCGGAGAACAACGCCCGCGACTCCAAACCACCGTTGGCGGCATGGGCGGTGAACGAGATCTATGAGCAATCGAAAGACACGCTGTTCTTGCGTGAGATGTATCCCAAGCTTCTGAAGTATCACAAGTGGTGGTATGAGAAACGCGACCACGACAAAAACGGGATATGTGAGTTTGGTTCTGTCGACGGTACGCTTGAGGCCGCCGCGTGGGAGAGCGGCATGGACAACGCCATACGTTTCGATGGCACAAAGATGCTGCAGAATGCCACCGACGCGTGGAGCTGCGACCAGGAGAGCGTTGACCTCAACGGGTTCCTGGCATTGGAATACACTCTGCTGAAGAAGTTTGCGGGCATTATCGGGGAACCCTTCACGCTGCCCGACCACCGCGAGCAGATAGCTGAATATTTCTTTGACAGCCGCAACGGTTTCTTCTTCGACCGCAAGCTCGATGCCAGCCGCTCTTTCGTTGCCGAGCCAGGATGTGAGGGTTATGTGCCTTTTTGGGCAGGGATAGCAAGCAAAAAGCAGTTTGCGAAAGCACGCAAACTGCTCGACAATCCGAAGAAGTTCTCAACCTTCATACCATTCCCTACCATCGCTGCCGACAATCCCAAATATGACCATAAAGGATATTGGCGCGGCCCCATCTGGCTTGACCAGACATACTATGGCATTCATGGCTACCGCAACTACGGTTTTACCAAGAAGGCGGATGCCTATACCGACCAGGTGTTCACCAGGCTGGAGGGCATCCAGCAAGGCACTCCCATCTACGAGAACTACGACACCTTCACCGGGAAACCCTTGGAGGCGTCACACTTCAGCTGGAGCGCTGCCTCGCTGCTAATGCTTTATAATGAGTATGGCAAGTGACACGCCGGAGTGGGGGCATCACTTCAACGTGTATGTGTCGACACCTGTCTTGTGGGCTTTCAGTCCATAGGCAGTGGCGATAATCTTCATTGCCTCGTCAAGGTTATTGGTAGGTATAGTTCCGGTGAAAGCGTCATCGGAACTTTTCTTTAGGCTTATCTCTACGTTGTATCTGTTTTCAACGTCGCCAATCACCTTGCGTAGTGGCGCGTCGTGATAAACCATCTGCTTCTGTTGCCATGCTTTCACGTCGTCGGCATGGGCGAGTTGGCGCACGTCCATCGAGCCAGTCTGTTTGTTCACTATCACCATCTCGCTGGGTTTCATGGTATATGAACGCCCGGATATGTTGGATGTGAGCTTTACGCTGCCGGCAAGAAGGGTCACTTCTGCCGTAGAGTCCTTGGCATGGTTCACGACATTGAACTCCGTTCCAAGCACCGTGATGTCGATGTCTTGTGAGTGCAACACAAACGGGCGCTCGCTGTCTTTAGCCACCTTATAATATCCCTCGCCCTCGAAATAGACCTCACGGTTCTTCATGTTGAAGCGTTGCGGTGCATACTTGATAGAGGAAAGGGCGTTGAGCGCGACCTTGCTTCCGTCGGGCAGGGTGATGGTCACCTGTTCGTCGGAGCCCGTGGCCATCTGTGTCATGGGGAGCGAGGCATATTGCCGGTTCTCGCTATATAGATGCGCTATGGCCAGCAGGCATATTGGCAAGGCAATGGCAGCCGCCACTTGCAGCCACCTGCTTAGCGTGCGCGTGTGGGCATGGCGTGGCTTGCCTATGCGGTTGTCGACGCGACGTTTCACGGCATCCAGCTCTTCGTCGTCAACGCAGTTCTCGTTGAGCGTCCCGTGTTCCCAGTCTTGCTGCAATTCGAGCGTCAGTTGCTCGTCGGAACATTCGTTCACGTGCTTGCGTAGGGCGATGAGTTCTTCCCTGTTGTTTATGGTTGAATCAGGCATATATGTGTTTTCTTATCTGTGTATATACATGAGAAATCGCGTTGCGTACCGTTAATTTAAGAAAAAAAACGGCAGCCACACCATGGCTTTTGTGTGAGCCAGCAGGCTGCGCAGCTTCTTTAGACCCATCGATAGTTGGTTCTTCACGGTTTGCTCCTCATAGTCAAGCAGTTCGGCTATCTCCTTGTTGTTGAGCATCTCTATCTTCGACAGTCTCACTATTTCCCTCTGCACGGGCGGTAGCGTCTGCAGGGCATGGTTCAGTTGTCTCACGAAATCATCATATTCCAGGTTCTCGTCGGCAGGGGTCGACGTTGATGCATGATGCTCCAGATAATCTACATATTCCTCGAACACGGGAGAGTTGACCATGCGTCGGTAGGCGTTTATGAGCAGGTGGCGCGTCTTCAAGAACAGGAGGGGCTTGAGCGATTGTGTGTCGGAGATGTTGCCGCGGTTGTTCCATAGCCACACGAAGGTGTCTTCCACCGTCTCCTCGGCGGTTTCTCTCGACTTGGTATATTTCAGGCAAAACGCATAAAGCCTACGGGCGTACAACCCGTAGAGTGAGTCAAAAGCCTTTGTCGAGCCCGTCCTTAGGCTTGATATAAGTTGATGCTCCGTTTTTTCCAGCATATTACGAAGATGCGGTTTTGCGCGTTGGCGGAATTAGAATCAGCTTACAAATTAAGCAAAATAAATTGAGATATGCAAGCTTTCCTTCGAAAATCTATATAGGCTCAGGGGAAGCTCTGTGGAGCGTCGTTTACGGACATTCCCTCTAAGCCAACGTTTGAGAAAACATTAAAAAAAGCGTAGGGGTAACCCCCTACGCTATAGTATGTCGTCCCTACGGGACTTATTGCTTGCGATATTATTTCACCGTACAGCAATAATCTATATTCCAAAAGAGTCTTGGCGAAGGGCAAGGGTGTCCTTGCCCCAGCGCCGGATGGTCTTACTTCTCTGCGTGTCCGCCTGCCTCTGAAGGCCAGTACGGGTTCTGGTAGAGGTTAGAGTTCTCAAGCGAGCGGTCGGCAGAAGCCGTGCGCATGTCGGTCACGCCGATTGGGTAGAGGTAGTAAGCCTCGTGCCAGTTGTAACCGTCTTTCAGCTCGTTGGTCGACTGCATAGACTTGCTGTATGGGCGCAAGTACTTGCTGAGGCTCTTTGAGGAAACCACGGCATCGCTCTCGCCGTTGCACTTGATATCTTTATCATAGTGTGTGTACATGTTGTCCCAGAAGTTGACGCCCTCGGGTATCCACTTCGTCGTGATCATGTTGTCGAAGGCGCGCCAGCGAATGAGGTCGGCGAAGCGCAGGCCCTCGGAGAACAACTCCGTCACGCGCTCGCGGCGGATGTTGTACAGGGTCTTGTCCACGAGCTTGGTTCCGGCATATTTGCCGAAGTCCATCTCCTGCGACAGGTCGGTGGCGTCGATGGTCTTCTGGAAGTCGGTGTCCACGCCAGCGCGTGTGCGGAGCGTGCGCCAATAGCTCTGCGACTTGCTGTCGAGCTTGCCGTTGAGCTCATAGTCTGCCTCCATGTAGTTGAGCAAAGCCTCTGCCGAGCGCATGATAGGGCAAGCGTTGGTTGTAGACTGCTCTGAGTAAGCCGACTGCTCTGCGTCGTAAGTGTAATACTTGCGCTGCTGGTAGCCCGTGATGCAACGAATCTCCTGGTTGTCGTCGGTGATGTGCTTTGAGTCGGTCTCCTCTGGGTCGATGTAAACAGGCAGTGGCTCGTCTTTCACTACGGCTGCGTAGGTCGGGTCGGTGTAAGTCGGTGTGCTCTCACCCCAGAGGAACAACTGCAGGCGCTCGTCGCGGTCGGCCTTCACGTTGTCGAGAGTCACATCGCCGTGGTAGCCGCTGTTCTGTGCGTAGATAGGCAAGCCGTTCTGCATGAGGAAGGTCTGGATGAACGAGCGTGTGAAGCCCGTGCTCTGACCGGTTACCATGGAGTGGCCGGTGAGGTGCACGTAGCCCAGCTCCTTGTTGTATTGCTTCCACATGATGGCCTCAGGCTCGTCGGCGAGTGATGGCTCGCTGAAGAGGTTGAAGTAAGGGTTCCAGTCGTCCTTGTCGCCGTAAACCGGGTTGATCTTGTGGTTGTTGGTGGCGAGCTGTGCCTGGTCGGCAACCTGCTGTGCCGCGTCCTTTGCCTGCTGGAGGAAGAACTTCACCTCGCCGTCTTGGTCGAAGGTCTTGCCCTGGTTGTACGACATCTTGGCTCCTGGCCAGTTGGCGTCGCCTGGCACGCGACCTGAGCCGCGGTGATATTTCTCGAACGTTCCCTCAAAGAGAGCCACGCGGCTCTTGATGAGCTGAGCAGCCTCGCGGCACACGCGCTGTCCGTTGTACTGGCTGCGCGGATAGCAAAGCTCTATGGCCTTGTCGAGGTCTTGCAGGATGAATCGTGCCACCTCGTTGCGCGGAGAGCGCTTCGAGTTTTCCACGATGGCGGCATCCTCGTCTTGCAGCACCTCGGTCACTATAGGCAGGTCGCCATAGAGGGCGAGCATGCGGTAGTAGACTATCGCGCGGAAGAAGTAGCCCTCGCCAAGGTAGTTCTTCACCTCGTCAGAGTTGGTGAGCGTGCCGTTCTCTATCTGGGTGTTCACGGTGTTGATGAAATAGTTGTACACGCGCACGCCTCCGTAGTATCCCTGCAGGGCCTTGCCAGAGGAAACCTCCCAGTGGTCGTTGGCGAAGAGCGTCGTGTTGCCGCTGCCCCAGCAGTAGATGTCGGTGTCCCAGTCAGACTTTGCCTTGCCTTCGTTCCATTGTCCCCAGAGGTGCGACATGGAGCCGGAGTAGGGCATGTACAGGTAGCTGTCGTAGTAGTTGTTCAAGTATGCGGCCAATTGCTCCGCGTTCTTGTAGTAAGCCTCAGGCGTGATTTGGCTTATCGGCTTCATGTCGAGCAGGTCGTTGCATGAGGTCATGCCCAAGGCTGCCGTGGTGACAGCCGCGCCCAAAACCATTTTCTTTATATTCTTGAGATTCATGTTTTCTGTGTTTATAAGGTGATAGCTTTAGAAAGTGACGTTCAGACCCACGGCCCATGTGCGCTGCAATGGGTAGAGCTTACCGGTGCCCCATCCGCCCTCGATGGCCTCAGGATCGTAGATGCTCGACAGGCTCGTGATGGTGAACAGGTTGTCGCAAGAGGCGTATACGCGCACGCGGCTCATGCCGGCCTTCTGCGTCAGGCTCTGCGGGAGCGTGTAGCCAAGCTGTATGTTCTTGCAGCGCATGTAGGCAGCGCTCTGCATGTAGCGGCTCTGCGCGCGCTGGTTCTTGGTGATGCCACCGCTGAGGTATGGCCTTGGGTAGTAGGCATCCTTGTTGTCCTCGCTCCAGTAGTCGAGGTGCTCCTTGAAGCAGCAGCTCTGCCACATGTTGCCCTGTGCGCCCCAGAAGTAGGCGTCGCCTGCGCTTGGCATCCAGTCGCGCTTCATCACGCCCTGGAAGAAGATGGAGAAGTCGATGCCTTTCCACTCGGCGTTGAGGTTGATACCGAAGTTGTAGCGAGGAGTGGTGTTGCCCAGGCGCTTGAGGTCGCCGTGGTCCTTGAGCGTGCTTGCGCCCGGAGTCACGGCCTTGTCGCCGTTGAGATCCTTGTACATGATGTCGCCGGCCTGCCAGTTGCTGCCCCAGTTGGGCTTGTTGTTCTCAAGCCATGAGGTCATCTGCTCGTTGCTCTGTGCTATGCCCTCTGTCTCGTAGCCCCATATCTCGCCGAGCACCTTGCCGTTGTAATAGTCATAGATGCCTTGGTTGTCGAAGTCGCCCTCGTAGGGGTAGGTGAGGATCTTTGAGGTAGCGTCAGAGATGTTGAACTTGGCGCCATACTTGAACTCGCCGATCTGGTCGCGCCATTGGATCTCGAATTCCCAACCCGTTGAGCGCATGTCGCAGTTGTTGGTGCGTGGAGCGTCGGTGCCGAGCACAGAGCCGAGCACTGGAGCTGGGCCGATCATGTCCTTGGTGGTGCGGCTGTACCAGTCGAACGAACCAGTGAGGCGATAGTTGAAGAGGGAGAAGTCGAGACCGATGTCGTATGTCTCAACGGTTTCCCATGTCATGGTGCTGTTCACGATGCTTGGGAGGGAAGCCGTGTTCTGGCGTGTGCTGTTGATGAGCCATGAGCTGCTCTGCGAGCCCACCGACTGCTGCTGGTAGAATGGGTACCAAGCCCAGAACGAGCCGTAGCTTGAGCTGGTGTTGCCGAGCTGACCCCATGAGGCGCGCAGCTTGAGCGACTGTACGGTGTTGGTGAGGGGCTTGAAGAAATTCTCGCGAGCGATGTTCCAACCTGCCGACACTGACGGGAACCATGCCCAGCGGTTGTCGTTGGTGAAGCGTGAAGAGCCGTCGTAGCGGAGGTTGAACTCCATCATGTACTTGCTGTCGTAGTCGTAGTTGATACGTGCGAAGTAGCCGGCTGTGGCGCGGTGCCAGTAGGCGTCGCTAACCTTCGGGTTCTTCTGCGTGAGGCTGAGGTAGGGGAAGTCGTTGGTGATGAGGTTCGTGCCCGATGCCGTCACGTTGTTGGTGCTGTATTTCTCGAAGTTCACACCGAGCATACCCTTGAGGTTGTGCATGCCGAAGCTGCGTGTGTAGTCGGTGTAGGCGTTGGCTGCGAAGTAGTCGTACTCAGAGCGGTAGTCGCTCACGCTTGCCACTGTGCCGTAGCCCGAGTCGCGCTGCCAGCTTGTGCCGTCGACGTGGTAGGAGAGCACGGGGAAGGTGTTGGTCTTGCTCTTGTAGAACTCGTTGCGCATGGAGCCTTCGAGGTGGATGTTCCATCCGGTGAGCGGGGTGAAGATGAAGTTGAGCTGCTGGGTAAACTGGTTGGTGCGCGTGTCGGTGGTGCCGCCATACTCCAGCTCGGCAATCTCCATGCCGTCAGGATAGTGTCCGTTGGGGTCTATCGTGGGGCAGGTCGGCCAGCGGCGTGCGATGTTGTGGAAGAAGAGGCCTGAGAGATACTGAGGTTTGGTGTAGTCGCTGCGCATGAACTTGGTAGAGTATTCCACCTTTGCCCACTTGGCGAGCTGCGCTCCCACCTTGCCGTTCATGGTGTAGCGGTCAAACTCGTCGTGTCCGTGGCGGATGAGACCGTTGTTGAGCAGGTAACCGGCACTGATGAGCCAGTTCACCTTGTCGTTGCCGCCCGACATTGAGAGGTTGTGCTGCGTTGAGGGCACGTTCTTCTTGTAGAACTCGTCGAACCAGTTGGTGTTGGCGAACGAGCCGGTGTAGAGGTTGTAGGTGTTGTTGCTTCCAGGCACCATGCCGTAGTATTCAGACTGTGTGGGGTCTGTGTACTCGCCGTTCATGTACTTCTTGATGCGCTCCATGGTCTCTGAGTTGAACTGGTCGCTACCGCCGGCGTTGCGGCTCGCCACGTTGAAGTAGTTGGCGAAGTCAAGCGAGTTGACCATCTTAGGCAGCTGTGTGGCTGTGGAGAAGCGCACGTCGCCGCTATAGTTGATACGCACCTTTCCGCTCTTTCCGCTCTTCGTGGTGACGAGGATCACACCGAAGGCAGCGCGCGTTCCGTAGATGGATGCCGACGCGGCGTCCTTCAACACCGACACGCTCTCGATGTCGTTGGGGTTGAGGGCGTTGAGGTCGCCCTCGATGCCGTCGATGAGGATGAGCGGGGCATCGGTTGATCCGTTGCCGATAGAACCTGTGCCGCGGATGGTGATCGACATGGTGTTGTTGAGCATACCACCGTTGGTGTTGGTAGAGAAGTTAAGTCCGGGCACTGCACCCTGCAACGCCTGCGACACGTTGGTCACGGGGCGGTCTTCGAGCACCTCGGAGCCAACCATCGACACAGAACCAGTGACGTTCACCTTCTTCTGTGTGCCGTAACCCACGACCACGACCTCGTTGAGCTCGGTGTCGGCAGATTTCATTTGTACGTTTATCACCTTGCGGCCGCCAACCTTCACTTCCTCGTTCTTGAAGCCGAGGTATGTGATGCGAAGCGTTGCCTGTGGAGACACCTGCACTGAGTATTTGCCGTCGATGTCGGTAACGGCGCCACCCTTGCTGCCCACCACCATGACGGAAGCGCCCACGATGGGCTCGCCAGATGAGTCGGTAACGGTACCGGTTACCTTGATGTCCTGCGCGTAAACCATTACGGCAAAGAACATCATCACCATCATCATGCCAATTCGTTTCATGGCACGACTGAGTTGAGTTAGTTTCTTGTTCATTAATAGTGTAAATTAATTGATGAGTAATAACATAAGGTGCTATCTCCCTTCTCTTGGGAGATAAATCGGATGTTGTTTGTTTGGGTTTGTTTGGGTTATTTATGAATTTGTTTGGGTTATTTATGTGATTTTGTTTGTTTGGGTTGCTTTGTGGTTTTTTGTCGTAAATTTTAAATGTTTAGATTTGTTTTTACTTAGATGGCGCAAATTTAACAAAAATATTCAATGCAATCAAAGTGTAACACGTGTTTTTTAGGGGGGGGGTAACGAAATTTAACTATGCGTGTCATTTAGAAACAGAAATTAAGAAAACAGTCTTTAAGACTTCGGAAAGGATTGTTAACTCGTTTCCAGGCGGCGAGGGATAGCCGTCAAGCCTGTCCACAATATGGGAAATGAGGCAGACTGGATTATTTTCCGCTATATCTTCATCTGTTCTTTGCGGCTAATTCAGCGCGTCGAGCATGATGAACGCCGCCCAGAAGTGTGGGTTGTCGTATTTGCCTCCGTCGCACGTGCGGAGATATTGTTGCGCCTTTAGGAACGAGGCGCGCTTCTTGCCCTTGGTGTCGCCACAGAGATAGTTGGTGTAGAACTGTGTCATGAGAATCTGCGTGGCAGTGTCGTCCACTTTCCACAGGCTCATGAGGAGTGTCTTCGCCCCTGCCTTCTTGAATCCGCGTTGGAGGCCGAACACGCCGTCGCCCGTCATGTCGCCGAGGGCTGTCTTGCATGCCGAGAGCACCACGAGGTCCACCTTGCGGAAGTCGAGGGTCGTGATCTCTTGCGATGTCAGTATGCCGTCGTCGAGGTTGTATGGCAAGGTCTCGTTGTGGAGCGTGGCGTTGGCTCCGGCGAAGAGCAGTCCACTGTGCGTCATCACGCGGTCTTCGGCGGGTATTGAATTGTCGTCGACCATGAAGCTGAACGTTTGGCGCGCGCGGTCGTCGCCGCCGTTGCCGGGGATGTAGAAGCCGTGGGTGGCTATGTGGAGGCAGGTGTTGTCGGTGCCCGAGAGGGCCTTGAACGACTCTTCCGTGCCTAGGCACGAGGAGTAGATCTTGTGTTTCTCCTTGGCGTCTTTCATCACCGCCGCTATGTTTTCCACCTCTTTCTTTGTGCCTTCGAGCGGCAGTGCGCCGCCTCGCAGCGACTGGTCGTCGGTCAGCGAGCGTGGGCGGTAGGCATCGGTGGAGTAGGCCTTGTTCACCTCCTTCAGCGTCTCCGCGTCGGTGTCGTATTCCAGTCCGCCGTAAAGAGCCGCCCGCTCCTTGTCGGGTCGCGGCTGCTCAAGGGCTATCTCCCTCGTGGAGGACAGGCGGCAGAGGTTGTATCTCTCGCCAGCCAGCGTGCCCGATTGGTCGGGCGCGTATTCTATGGCCACGCCGTGCAGCATTCCGGCGGGCGAGAAATACACGCGTGTCGTGCCTTGGAGTGCGCTTTCGAGCGGCTTCCACACCAGGCGGTAGAGCCGGTCGGAGAGATAGAGGCTGTCTTGGCCTATGGCGGCGACCTGCCTCTCGGTGCAGAGGTCCACGCGTCGTGGCACCTTGCTGTCGTGGCGCAGCACGAGCGCCGAGATCATGGTGGAATCGGCGTTCAGCGGAATGCTCATCAGTTCTATCGCCGCCTCGTCGGGCTTCAGGCTTTGGCGCACGTCGCCCCATGCCACGGTGAGACGCTTGGTGTAGTCGCCGTATGTCTTCGACATGGAGAGCAGCCTTCGCTCCTTGCTTTCTATCTCGTTGGCGAGCTTGGCATGGTCGGTGCCCGTCTGCCCGGCTTGCGTCATGCGGTCGAGGCGCGCCTTGTCCGCCTTTATCTCGTTGTAGAGGTTGAGCACCTGCTTGTCTTTGCATTCTGACACGAACTTGTTGATGGCGGTCTCCGAGTTGAGCAGCAGTCCCTTGCTCAGCAGGGCGTTGTCGTAGGCAAAGCAGCTTACCTCATTGTTGGGGAAGCGGTAGAAGAACTGCGGAAAGTCGTACTGGAACCAGCTGGAGAACTCGTTCCAGAAGGTGGTGCGCTGTCTGTAAGACATCCACGAGAAGTTGTTGCGTATGATGTCAGCCAAGAGCGCGTTGAGCCGTCTTATGCCGGCAATGCCTTCCTTGTAGTTCTTGAGCCTGATATTCAAGTCGGCGTTTATGTAGAGGATATTGGCCTTGTTCTTTGGCTCCATCGTGTAGTTGGGCAGCTCGGCCATCACCTCGGCCATGATTTCTTTCGCCTCCGCATATTTCCCGTCCATAATGTACATCCTTGCCAGCCATCCTTTTCCCACCAAGAGGTCGGAAGTGGTCTTGTTGCCAATTACTTTTTGGAACGATGCCATTAGCTCCTTCATCATTGTTTCCGCCTTGGCATAGTTGCCCGACACCCAGTGGTTGGCCACTATCGGGAGCAGGATCCACGCGTCCTCTCCCTCCGATCCGGAGTTTATCCGTTTGCTTATGGCCAACGCCTCGTCCACGATTTTGTTGCTTTCGTCCACGTTGCCTTTCTGGAGAGCTTGCACGCTCTTGTTGACAAGCAGTGCCAGATAGGTGTAGGTGTTTCGCAAGCTTTCTTCGCCTTCCACTATCTTGTCGGCCTTTTTAATATAGGCATCCATCTTGTCAATGTCGCCTACGGATTGGTAATAATATGTAATGTTAAGCAATGTTTTCAGGTAGTTGTCGTTGGTGGTGTCGCCTGTCTTCTCATAAAACGCCTCTGTCTTGGCATAAAGGTTGAACGCCTCCTCGTATCGTCCTGAGTTTTGATAGAGTTTGGCAAGCTCCGCCATGACCGAATAATACGCACGGTCTTTTCCGCCAACCCTCTCTATTATGGGCAGTGCCTCAAGCAAGTCTTTTTCCGCGTCGTCGGTCTTGTTGTAATATCCAGCGTCAATTATCGACTTCTTTTGGTACACGTTGGCTATGATGTGCGTGGGCACGCTGTCCGTGCCGTTGATTATTTCCGCGGCCTCCTTGATGTATGCGTAGGTCTTCGCCATCATGGCCTCGGAATCAGGAAAGTCCATGTTGAGATTTATGGTTTCCGTCAGCGTCGTCAGATAGGGTGTGCTGCTCTTGCCATACACTTGCTCTGCCAGTGATAGCTGTCTTGTGACGTGTTCCCTCCTCTCTTCCCTTGTCATCGACTTGTAGGCGTTGTTGTAGTATATGCTCAACAAGGAGATGAAGCTTGCCGTCTGGGCGAATTCGGAATTGAGATAGTTGTCCTTGGTTTGCTTGACCAGTTCGAGTGCGTTGTCCTTCTTCAGGTTCAATGCCGACAGTGCTATGCAAAGGTCGTTTTGGAAATGCGCGTATGAATAGTTGTCGCCATTGTTTTCCATTATGCGCTTGGCTTCCGTCGCCTTGTCGTGAGCCTCTTGGTGGTTGCCCAAGGCATAGTTGGCAGATGCCATGGCGTACAACCAGCGGCCGTAGAGATACGACTCCTTGCCCATGTCGAGCTGGTCGGCATATCTCGCGGCTATGGACTTGATGCTGTCAAGCCCCTCCTGTGGGTGTCCCGTGAACACGTCGCATTCGGCTATCGAGGCGTTGACGAGCGCGATCTCCAACTCGGGATAATGGTTTGCCACGCGCAAGTCGCGAGAGACGGTGAGTATTTCCTTTGCCGTCACGAAGTCGCCCGTGTCCAGATACCATGAGCTGACATCGTCGTTCGCGCCGATGTAGCTGTCGAAGAGCTTGTAGTGCTTGAACACCGCCATCGCCTTTTCCGCGTAAGTCCTCGCCTCGTCGAAATTGCCGGTGGAGTGGGCAACGGCATCGGCGTAGATCTGCATGGTATTGGCGCACCACACGGTGTTCTCGCCGAGTATCTTGCTCTCCAGCTCCATCACGCGTTTCAGTATTGGCGCGGCCTCGGCAGC
>CAVKWN010000013.1:21533-23558 GCA_963660075.1 Lachnospiraceae bacterium | reverse complement strand
GGCGACAAAAAGTAGAATTGCGAGCAGGACTTTTCTTGTCATATATTATATGTAGTGGTCTTAATCCATTCCGTCGAGCAGCACGTAGGCTGCCCAGTGTTGCGGCGCGGCGAACTTGCCGCCATCGCACTCGCGGAGCTCCGCTTGCGCCTTCACGAGAGCCTCGCGCTTGCTGTTGCCGTTGAGCAAGTGGGCGTAGAAGAACTGCATGAACTTGGATGCCGCCTCGTCAGCCACCTTCCACGAGGTCATGAGCAGGCTCTTGACCCCCGCGAGCTTGAAACCTCGCTGCAGTCCGAACACGCCCTCGCCCGACACTTTTCCCATGCCCGTCTGGCAAGCCGAGAGCACCGCCAGCGACACGTGGCCAAGGTCCATCAGCGAGATTTCCTTTGCCGAGAGGTAGCCCTCGTCCCTGTCGGCAAGATTGTCGGCCACGTGGGCATGGTTTATTCCCGCCATTATCAGTGCCGAGTAGTAGAGCGAGCGGTCTTCTGCCTTTGCCACGCTGCCGAGGTGCAGCGACGGCACCGCGTCGAGGTAGTGGCTCTCCATCTGCCTGTAGAAGCCATGGGTGCCGACGTGGAGCAGTTGGAAGTCGGTGCCGGAGAGCTGCTTGAACGAGGTCTCCGTGCCCTCCTCGTCATAATATTCGTCGCATTCTATTTTGTGGTCTTTCAGGAGAGCCGCCAAGCTGCGCGCCTCTGTCTTCGTGCCGTCGAGAGGCAGGAACTTCAGTGTGCGCTCGCCGCGTGTCTCGCCAATCTCCTTGATGGTGGCGTCGTATTCCAGACCGCCATACACCACTGCCTTGGCAAGGCGTGCCGGCTTGTGGTTGGCCAGCAGCTCGCGCGTCGATGACAGGCGGTAAACATCGTAGCGGCGACTGAGGTTTTCCCCGTCGACGGGCAGGTATTCTATGGGCAACAAGTTGAGCGTGCCCGAAGGCGAGAAGAAAATGGTCTTTACGCCGTTGAGGTATGGCATGACGGGCTTCCACACGAGGCTTGCCATCTCCGCCGTCAGCGAGGCGCCCGACACGGAGTCGGCAATCTGGCTTTGGCTGAAAAGAGGCACGAAGACGGGAGCTTCGCTGTCGCTTCTTATCAAGAGGGCGGCATATCGCGACTTGCCTTCGCCTGTGGCGTTGCCCTTGCCGGCTTGCTCGCCATCTGCGCAATAGTTCACGAACTCTATCGCCACGGCATCGGCACTCAGCTTTTGCCGTATCGCCTTCCAGTCGGTGGAGAGGTATCGCGACAGCTCGCCATATTTCGCGCACTTCATCAGGATTTGGTATTCCAGCCTTGACGATTGCGTGGCAAGGTCCTGCTTCTGGGCATCGGTGAGCGTCAGGTCGTTCTCCATCTTGCCACGCATTGCCACGAGTTGGCCATACATCCTCTTGACATCCTCGTCGCCGCTGCTTTTTACGATTCTCTCCGTTTCCAGTTTTGAGTTGAGCAGCAGTCCCTTGGAGAAGAGGGCGAGGTCATACAAGGTCGCGGCGAAGTCGGGGTCGGCGTTCGTGCCGTCCATGTATTTGCCCGCGTCGTAGATCCATTGCCTGTACATGCGCCAATAGGAGTCGCGCGTGTCTTCGGGCATGGCGGCGAACCTCTCCTTGGTGTCGTTTATTATTGTACGCGCGAATTTCGTGTAGTATTGCCGCGCCGCCTTCACGTGGCGCAGCTTCAGGTTGCACTCTGCCTTGAGCGAATAGTCGAACCACGCCGTCATCACGTCAGTCTCGTCTTTGTCGCCGGCGAGGTCGAGTGCGTGGCGGTAGTCGTTTGCCAGGAAGAAGTCGGCTGCCAGGGTCTGCAACTTCTCCTTGCGTTGTTGCTCGTTGCCGAGCTTGCGTATGCTTTGCTCGCAGCGTCGGGCTTCGCTGAGGAGCCCATCCAAGTCGTTGTCGAAATAGCTTGCCGCCATCGCGAGCATCTGCGCGTCGATGTAGCCGACGTGCTCCCGCCCATAGAGCGTCTCGGCGGAGGCGAGCATCTTGGCGGCCTCTGCCTTGAG
>CAVKWN010000013.1:17306-21127 GCA_963660075.1 Lachnospiraceae bacterium | reverse complement strand
TTGTCGTATTGGTATGTGCTCATCAGCAGCGACTCCATCACGGGCATTGCCGCCTCCATTCTTGCCGTGTCTTTCGCTGCCATGTAAGCGTCCATGATGGTCTCCGCCTCTTTGGCGTAAGGCTCCGCCTTGTCTGTTTGCCCCATCGCTATATGGCTCTTGGCGAGCACCACCGCCGCCACGATGTCGCCTTTCACGTAGGCTTTCTTGGCATAGTCGAGCATTCGCCGCGCGAGGGAGGCGTCGGTGGCGTTGGAGAGGATCGGGAAGACGTTCATCTCGACGGAGCGGTCGTGCTCCACCCCCTCCTCAAGGGCGGTCAACGCTTGCCCCATTACTGATGTCATGGCTTGGTAGTCGCCATTCTCATAGAGCATGGAGGCATGGCGCAGCACCGCTTGTAGGTACAGTTGGGATTGCCGTGGCAAAAGCGAGGTCAACTTCCCCGACAATGCCAGTGCCTTGTCCGTGCGGTTCAGGCTCTGGTTGCATTCCACTCGCTCGTCAAGAACGTTGAGATAGTCTTCGCCCGTGGTCTTGCCAGCCTTCTCCATGTATCCTTGGCAGACCTCCCAGCAAGAGTCGGCCTCCTCATATTTGGTGGCGAGGGAAAGGAGTGTGCCCACGTTGCCCAAGGTCTCCATGTAGGCATCCGACTGTTCTCCGGCTTGTGTCTTGGTGTATTCGAGCAAGCACTTGCCCACGTTGGATGCCGCGTTGTAAATGTGTCTTTGCGTGCAATGCGACAATAGCTCTTGGCAACACACGTAGTAGGCAAGATCGTGCATGATGCTCACCTTCCTTGTTTTCCACAACAGTTGGTAGATGTCCTCGTGGTCAACACGACCTATCTCGCCTGCCGCTATCCAGTAGGCGTATAGCCCCAACTTGCCGAAAGCCGAGTAGACAACCCCTACGTCTTTCTTTTCCTTGATGAGGTAACGCGTCAACGTGTCTACCGATGCCTCTGTCCCGTCCGGCGAGGCGTTCTTGCCAATCAAGTTGGCTATGGCAGTCCTTATGCGTTGCCCATTTGCGAACACGCTTCGCGTCTCGTCGTTGATATTGTTGCCTTGCCCAATGGCCAAGCCATGCATGGCGAGAGAAAGGGAAAAGGTGAGAAGGAGTCTTTTCATAAGCGCAGTGGTTGGTTTATAGTTGTCGTTGTATCATGTGTCATTTCATGCCCTGTGGTGCCGGACCTTGCCCTGTGGCGGCACCTGGAGTCCCCGTGTTGCCAGGCGCACCAGTGGCGGCACCAGACGATTCCGTGTTGGCTGAAGCCCCTTTGCCCATTGCTGCGCCAGACGCTCCCATTGCGGCACTTGATGCTGCGCCCATTGCCTGTGGCTGCAAGAAGCCTATCGTGGTGAGGAAGTCTTGGGTGAGCGTCTTCGCCGGGGCTTCCACTATGGACATGACCCACTTGCTGCCGTTGGCGTCCCACAGTTGGCGCATGGCTCTGGCTATGTCGGTCTTTTGCCCCTTCTTCTTGTTGCGTGCCTTCCAGTCGGCCTTCCAGTTCTTGTCGAACGCTTCGGTGTTGGAGCATGTCTCCCTCAGGGTCATCGACATCTTGTATTGTCCCGTGCCCCACGCGTCGTGGAACTTGCCGTTGGCGTCGCGCACGCCAATGTAGCTTCTTGGCACGATGAAGCTCTCGCCCGTGATGTCGCACATGGCCTTGTTCTTTGGGGAGCCGCGGTAGAAGCGGAACACAGAGTCAGCATCGAGCGTATTCTCGTTGACGGGCACGTTGACGGAAAACTGCCCGAGCGTTTGGTCACGGTGCAACTGTATGGCCTGGTTGATCCACGACGACATGACGTTGAGGCTTATCTGCAGGTTGAGGTTGGTCCGGGTGCTGAAGGAGAATGGCGCGCGCCGTGAGTAGGGCGTGGTGGAGTCGTTTGGCAGGTCACACTTGTAGGGGTTGAACACTAGGGTGTCGAGGGTGAGCTCAAACTTTGAGTGCTTCAGTATGCGCCCCACGCCATACTCGGTGGTGTCCAAGTGGCACACCATGTAGAGCACAGTGTCGTTGTCGCGCTTCTGCAGGCAGCCGAAGCCGTTGAACGACAATGAACTTGGGTCGAGCGCCCCGGCGAACGACACGTCGCTGTAGAAGTCCTCGATGTTCTCCATCATTGGGAGTGTCTTCACAAACACGTTCTCGCGTGCTACGGCGGTGCGCCAGTCGCTCTTCTTCGACTTCACCATCTCGCCAATCATGTTGACGCCCGTGGACACCAACCCCAACAAAGACGTGCTTGCCACGTTTTTCGCGGCAGCCAAGCTCTGTCCGAGGAGGCTCGTGAGGTAGCCGCGGCTCACGTCTTGTCGCAATCCTTCGAGTTGCGCGCTGTATTTCCGCGTGATGTCCTTGCCTATGTTCTTGTCTTGGAAGATGAGCAGGTCGTAGGTAGACACGTCCTTGCCTTTGCCCTTGTTGGCGGGACCACCCTCTGCCCCCTTGTCGTTGCCGGCAGGGGCTTTGGGTTGCGCTGGGGCGGTGGTGGCAAGACATTGGAGTGTCAAGAAAAGGAGCAGCGATAATATTCTGTTCATGATAGTATGTGTTTATGTTGTTTTGTCGTGTGGTTTATATCCCGTCTATGAGGATGAACGCCGCCCAAAGGCAAGGCTTGTCGAACGTGGTCTCTGTGGTTAGATCTTCCTGTCGTGTGGCTCCCGTCGCAGGGTTGAACACGCTGATGGTCTCCTTTTCCGTGATCACGGTAGCCCTCAGTTGCCTTTGCGCCTTTTCCAGGGCGGCGCGCTTGCCCATGCCGCGTTCCATGTTTTGGTAGAAATGGCACATGAGTATTTGCGTGGCCTTGTCGCTCACCTCCCACAGCGACACCATCACGGCGCCGGCGTTGGCCTTCTTCAGTCCGCGTGGCATGCCGAAGACTCCATCCGACGTGACGTGCCCAAGGCCCGTTTGGCAAGCCGACAACACGGCGAGGTCTACGTGGCTGAGGCCAATGTCGCTTATCTCCTGTGCCGACAGCACACCGTCCTCATGGTATCGGTTGGAGTCGTTTTGCAGGGCCAGCGTGTTGGCTCCCGAGAGCAGTATGCCGCAACGCCGCATCGACAAGTCCTCGCGCAGGCGGTCCTTGTCGTATTCTGTGGTCGTTGCCACTTCGCGGTCGGTGCTGTAGCCATGTGTCGAGACGTGCACGATGCCGTATTTCCCCATCAGGGCTTTCACGGTGTCTTCTTCGCACTGCTGCCGCGTGAGCTTCGTGACCTTTCCTCGTTTATAAGTAGAGGCTATGTTGTCCACCTCATCCAAGGAGCCCGGCAAGAAGCCATAGCCTCCGCCCACCGCTGGTGGCATCCTGTCTTCGGCAAGCATCTGGCTGGTGGAGCGGTCGGGGGTGTATAGTCGCCTTTCCATGCTCGCGTCGTTGTAGTCGATGCCGCCAAGGAGCAGCATCGAAGGATCCTTGCCGCCTTTGCGCCGCTCGCAGAGGTAGCGTGTGGACGACAATCGGTAGAGTTCGCAGTCGGGACGGTCGAAGTTGAGGTATTCTATGGCCAGGAGGTGGAACAGTCCGTCGGCTGCGAAGAAGAGCCGTCCCTTCCTTGGCACGCCCTTCATCACCGCTCCCCAAATCTTCCTGCCAAGCAAGGTGTCGGTATATATGTTGTCCTTGTCGTCGTAGCGATGCGACTCCACAGCTTCCCTCAGCGTGCCGAGAAGAGGGTTGCCGTGCATCGCGTGGCCGTAGAGCCCTTGTTCGGTGTCTATGGGAATGTAGGTCGCCTTGCCTTGTGGGTCTATCATCAAGGCGGCGTAGAGCGTGGTGTCG
>CAVKWN010000013.1:0-17078 GCA_963660075.1 Lachnospiraceae bacterium | reverse complement strand
TTCAGGCGCTTGTTGCCCGACACCAAACGGTAGAAGTTCTTGTTGGATTGCAGCAATACCGACTTTGAGAATACCGCCACGTCGTAGAGGAACCGTGGGTTTTGGCTTCCCAAGGCATAGCATTCGGCAACGAGGTCTTTCTTGGAGTTCCAGTAGTCGCGTCGTTGTTTCTCTGTCATGAAGGCAAAATTCTTTTCCACATTTTGTCGCTCAATGCCGAAAAATTCCTTGAAGGCTTTCTCCGCTTCCGCAGTTTTCCCTGCCGCCATGAGTATTTCCGCCTTCTTCCGCATGGATATCGCCACGTCGGCATGAGTGTTGCCGAGCCGCGCCTTCTGCCAGGCGATGCATTGGTCGATGTGTGTCAAGGCTTCAGCGCCCATGTTGAGTTTCGACTCCATGAGCGCGAAGTTGCCCAAGGCTTGATAATACTCCTCTTTTGTCTCTATTCTCGGCAACACGGCTTTCATCAACTGGTAAGCCTCCTGGTGCCGCCCCGTCATGTCGAGGACGAAAGCCTTGTTTTGCGATGCCGCCACGTTGGTTTGCCTCATTGCCGCAGTGGTGCAGGGCGCGGTTCTCGCCGCCACGTCGTCGAGCAGCCGCAGCGCGTTGCCAGTCTTTCCCATGCGGCACAACGCCGAAGCCATGTTCAATGTCTTCTTGGCGTTGTCGCCCGGCAACCTGCCGAGGATGTCGACCGCTTTCCGGTATTCGCCAATGAGCAGGTAGAGGTCGGTCATGTTGAGCATGATGTTGCCGCGGCTTGGCGACGACGGCCCCATCACCCCGAGTTGCTTCTCATAATAGCCGAGCGCCTCGCGGTAGTTGCCAAGTTGCTGGTAGGCGTAGGCGAGGCGGCCGTAGAGCAGTTGGCGGCGGTTCCTGAGCAGCTTGCCCTCGTCTTTTTCAGCCTTCCTCAGTTCTTGCACGGCGGCTTCGTACAACCCGAGCGTTGCCAAGGAGTCGCCCTTCTGGTAATGGGCAATCGGGGTCTGCGCCATGCCGCGCGTCACGAGGCAAAGGATGATTAGCGAGAAAACGATTCGCATGATAAGGGGTTTATGTGCGTTGATACGAGGTTTGTGTGTCGTGGTCTTTTATTGGTTTATAGCCACCACGAAACTGACGGCTTCGTTGCTGTTGTTTTCCACTGTCACGAGGAAAGTGGAAAACCGAGGCATCTTCCACTGTGCGCATGCCGTTCCCGCGCCGTGGTCATGTGAGCCTGACACGTGAGCGCCGTTCTTCTCGTCGTCCACTTTCAGGCTTATGTCCGCGCCGCGTTCCGCCACGACCACTATTTCCTTTGCCCCGGAGCCCTTGCACTGGAAGGTCACCTTGCCGTGTGGTTTTATCGCCTTGTTGGCATAGCAGATGTCGGGCATGTCGTCGCCGCGAAGCAGCATGGCAGGATTGAGCTTTACCACGCCTGTCTCAAACTGGCACACGATGAGCGAGTCGAGGTAGTGGGCGTCGTAAACCAGGTGGCCGTCGAGCGGCAACAGGTCGGAGCCGTCGACTGGAACCAGTCGGCTCTCGCTGAGCGATGCCATGTTGAGGCTTGTCAGCGCGTCGATGGCTTTCTGGGTCATGTCGGCGTCTTTTTGTGCCGTGCCTTTGTTGGCGGTGAGGCAAGCATTGAGAAACTTGCCCATGGCATCAGATAGGGCTGGCGATGTTGAGGCTTGGGCGAAGCTCATGGTCGCCAAGCTCGCAAAAAGAATCACGGATGTCAAGAACCTTCTTAATGGCATAGTTCTTTATGTTTAGTGCCGGCAGTCCCTCTCCGGCGTTAGTAAATTGTCAAGGCGATAGAGACTTATACTTTTATGATATCTTATTCCGTTATCGCGCAGAGGGTTTAGTCATGAAGGATAATGTTGCAAAATTATAAAAAAAAATGATATTCGCAAATTATTTTAACCATTTGTTGATAGTGGGCACCTTTGCATGTGGCCTGGCGGTCTTCAGATTTCGGGGTGACAAACAAGAAAAGGCGCGGAAGACATGGTGTCTTCACGCGCCTTTTGTAGCGTCATGCCCGATGTGGGCATGGTCTGTATTGGTGTTTACTTGAAAAGCTCGGCAAGCTTGGCGGCGAGCTTCTCGCCGCGTGCGTCGTCGCTTTCCGCCACCACACGACCCTCGCTGTCGAGGAGGTACATGGTTGGCACGGCACGCACCTTATACTGCGTTGCCACGTCGGGCGAGAGGAAGTTGGGCCATTGCAGGTTCTCCTCCTTCACGGCCTTCTTCCAGTCGGCGGCCTTCTTGTCGATGGAGATGCTCACTACTTGGAGTCCCTTGTCCTTGTAAAGCTCATACTGCTTCTTCACGTTGGGAATCTCGCGGCGGCATGGTCCGCACCAGCTTGCCCAGAAGTCGAGCACCATATATTTCTTGCCCTTCAGCAGCGAAGCCAGCGTGTGGGTCTTTCCAGCCTCGTCGGTAACGGTAAACTCGGGCACCTTCTGGCCGACACCGCCGGCGGGATAAAGCTCGTCCTTTGCCTTCTTGCCATAATAGGAGTTTTTGGCTGCGTCAGAGAAGCTTTCGTAGACCGAACGCATGTCGGGAGAGAGATAGCTGGTGAAGTTGATCATCAGCAGCGGCCCCCAGTAGGTGTCCTTGTTGGCTTTGATGCGGCTGTTGTAGGCATTGCTCACGGCGTAGAAGAATTCGTTGTCTTCCTTGGCCATGGCCTTGTATTCTTCGCTCTCCTTCAGTTCCTTTATCTTGGCCTGGTCTTTGGCCTTGTAGGCTTCGCCCAACTTCTTGTTAAGCTCGCGGTAACGCTCCCCAAAGGCGTTGCGCACACCGTTGAGGCTGTCGCGCACGGCAGTGAACTTGTAGAGCTTGTCGGTCAACGGCGAACCTGTCACTTTCTTGTCGGTATAGCTGTAATAGACTATGTCGCTGCGATTGTCTTTCTGTGCGGTTGCCTCCACGTGAGCGTCTTCGTTGTCCAGCATCAGCTGCACGCCGCCATAGGTGTCCTTGATGCGCAGACTGACGCAGATAGGGTCTGAAACGGTGCCGGAGAAGGAGAACTTGCCGTTTTGCACGGTGGCCTCGGCGATAGGTTTCTCGTCGTCGTGGGTTACGGGCACGAGCACCATGGTGGTGCCGTCGGCAATGCCCTTGATAGAGCCGGACACCTTGTAGTTGCCGGCTGTGGCGGATAGGGCAACCATGGCGGCTGCCATACCCAGAAACATTTTTTTCTTCATTTTTTTTGTTGAAAGAGATTTATTATAGGTTGTTCAATATGCTTATTCCGCGTCGAGGCAGCTCATGCTCACGATCTTGCCCCAGCCGGTGGTGACGACGGGGTTCTCGTTGGCACCGAGCATCGGTCCCCAGTAGCTCTGCACCACGCCGTAGTTGTTGTCTATCTCATACTGTATGAGCTTGCCGTCCTTGGTGTTCTCGTTCCACACGCCTATCCAGAGTATGCAGCTGCTGGTAGGCCATCCGCCGCCAGAGCTTCCGTAGGCATAAACGGCGGTCACTGTCTCGCCCGGCTCGCAGGTGTAGAGGGTGTTCGAGCTCTCGTCGCCGCTCGACATGGAGAAGCTGTACACGGCGTTGTCTGTGGCATAGTATACGGCATAGCCGGCGGTGCTGGCCGTGAAGAGCTTGGCGTTCTTTATGTCTTTACACTTGCTAAGGTCGAGCTTGCTGCGTGCGCCCGAGGCAGAGAGGTCGCCGTTGTCCACGCGGTTGTAGAACAGGTAGCGGTAGAGCCATGTCGTGCCGTCGGCATCTTCTGCCACCACGCAGGTGTTGTTGCCGCCGCCGTTGAACACCGCCTTCACGTTCTCGGGCACGGCGTTGGCGTCAACATAGGCGTCGGAGCTGGTGCGCTTGAACGAGGAGAGAGCCGAGGCGGAACCGTAATAGGGCGAGAACTTGTGGTTCTTCTTGTCGTAGATGACATTGTAGGAGTTGATGGCTCCGGTCACAGGGCGCCAGGAGGTGGTAGTGGTATACATCAAGTAGGGATATGCCTCGTAGTCGCCGGCAATGGCGGATGAGAACTTGCGGTCGTTTGACTTGCCGTTGTAGAGCACGTGGAGCTTGCCGTTGTTGATGAGGAACTCACAGTTCACGTCCTTGTTGAGCCAAGCACACTGGGGGTCGAAGGTGTCGGGGGTGTCATAGAACATGGAGCTCCAGTCGTTCATGGTCTGCAGGCCCACGGAGTTGAGTCGGTAGAGGTTCTTGTCGGTTGCCACGAGGTATCCGTCCTTGGTCTTGCTGCCGGTATGGGTACCCCTTATCCAGCGAGGCTTGCCTTCCAGATACTTACCCGTGAGCTTGTGGTAGTAGTCGTAGTAGCAGTTGGTGCCCGAGCCGAAGATGAGCATCAAGTCGGAGGTGAAGACCTCGATGTCGGTGTTGCCGTCGCGCTCGGTGAGCAGGTATAGTCCGCCTTGTTTTCCGCTCTGGTTCACGCTGGTGTATCCTTGCTGAGCCTGATAGTAGCCTTTCATGCCAGAGATGGTGTCTTCTGCCATCAGGTAGAAGCGATAGGTGCCGGGGTCGAGGTCTACGATCCAATGGAGGCGCTTGGTGTAGGCAATGGTGTCGGCAGGCGGATACTCCATGATGTTGCCGTTCTGCACTGGCTGGTAGCTGCCCTGGGTGAGGGTGAGCACGAACCAGCGGTAGCGCAGGCGCTCCGGGTACTTGTATTTCACGTTGGGCTCGAAGTCGATGGTGTCGCCGGGGTTGAGGTTATACTGCAGCACGAGGCGGTTGGCAATACCCACGGTGTCGAAGGTGATCTCGCCCGCTTCCTCGTCGGAGAGATAGGTGTAGTTGCCGTCGTCGCTATAGCATGCCGAGAGGCTGAACACTGTTGCCAACAGTGCCATAATCCATATTGTTGTGTTCTTCATCGTTGAGTTCTTTCTTTTTTGTTCTTTTTCTTTAATGTCACTCTATGCGTGAGGCATCAGTTGAAGGATACCAGGTTGCCGTTCTCGTCGGTCAGCGGCGCGTTAGGGTGTGCCGCATTGTAGGTGTCCAATGCGCCTTGGCACTTGATGCGGTAGCTCATGAGCAATGCCCACGACATGGTGTCGGCATCGAGCTCGCCCACGCCTGTGAGGGTCTCGAGCATGAAGCGGTACTTGGTGTCGCTGTATTCGCCGAAGAACTCTTTGAGGTCGTCCCAGTTGTTTGGCTTGCTTATCTTGTCGTTCCAGATGAGCATGAGATGGTTTTCCTCGTTCACGCCTGGGGCGAAGTCGGCCGACTCAGCCACTTTGATGTAGAGGTAAACCGACTTGGTGAGTATGGCATCCGTGCGCTTGATGACCACGGGCAGCACGGCATGGGTGCTGTCGGCGGGAATGGTGACGGATGTCGGCACCTCATACATGTCGCTGGTGGCAGTTGACTTCTGCGCGTCTATGCTGATGGAGGCGGTGCGGTCGCGGTTCGTCGCCGTGCCCATGACGTAGACATCCACGTTGAGGGTCTTGCTGTCGGTGCCGCTGGCAACGCTCACGAAAGAGAAGTTGAGCGAGTCGGTGCCCGAAGTATAGATTTTCGGGCCGGCGATGCGCACGCGCGCCTGGTCTTGGTATAGGAAATCGTCGTTGGAGCAGGAGGCAATGCCAAGCACTGCCACGGCTGCCAATATCATATTGCGTATCTTCATAACGTCTGTTTCATTTTAAATTATAAAGCATGAATTAGTTGGTGTACCCGCCAAACTCCTGGTCGTTGCTTGGGATAGGCAGCACGTACACACCCTTGCCCGGGCGCGCTGAGGCACCCTTTATCTCCTGCGCGTTGAGACGCTTGTAGTAGAAGAAGAGCTGCCCGCCCTCGCCCACGAACTCCTTGCGGTATTCCTTGTAAATCTCGTTCTGGATGTCGTCGGCGGTCATGGTGGTGTAGTCGAGCGGGAAGAGGCTCAGGTTGCGGTTCTCGCGCACCTCGTTGAGCAGTTCCACGGCGCGCTTGGGGTCGCTCTCCTTGAGGCACTCTGCCGCGATGTAGAAGGCCTCGGTCATGCGCAGCATGGGATACCTGTCGTTGTAGGGGCTGCCCGAAACATGCCAGAACTTGCACATGTAGCGCTCGCTGCCGTCCTGCTCATAGCCTTTCAGGTAGCGGTAGTCGTTGCCGTAGCCCTTTGACACTTCGTAGATGTCTTGCGCCTTGGTGTCGGATGGGGAGAGTACACTCGTGCCGCCTGCCGAGGTGAAATACTTGTCGGCTGTGTCCTCCCAGTCTTTCATGGTGAGATAGAAAATCTGCTCGGCGGAGAAAGCCATGTCCACCTCGTTCATCTTGCTGCTCTGCATGGAGGTGTAGTGAACCCAAGAGAACGGTGGGCTGTAGAGGTCGGAATTTACTACGTCAATGATCTCGTTGGCATACTTCAGGGCGTTTTGCTTGTCGCCCATCCACAGGTAGGCTCGTGCCAGGGTGAGCGTTGCGGCATAGTAGTTGAAGTATGGCACTCGACTGGTGCGTGCGTAATATGGCGAAGAGCCAATCTTGAGCGAGTCGTGCTTCAGGCAATCGTGGGCCACGAGCAAGTCGTTGACTATGAGCTGCATGGTCTCCCCGACGGTCTTCTGCTCCGTCACGTTGGTGCTGTATTCGGTTACGTAGGGCACGCCCTTGGCGTTGTTGTCCATCGCCGGTGAGCAGGCGAAGAGGCGCATCAGGTCGAAATGGAGGAAACCGCGCAGACCATATGCCTCGCCACGATAGGTGTAATAGTGGTTCTCGGAGAATATCGTGGAGTCGGCCTTGTCGATGTTGCGAATCATGATGTTCAGGTTGGCAATGGCATTGTAGGTGCTACCCCAGATGGTGCCGATGGTGCTCTCCACGCTCGAGTTGGTGTAGTCGTAGGCTGCGGCATAGCGCCATTCGCCGCTGGCGTCCACGTCGTAGTTTTGCGATAGCACCTCGTTGAAGCCTATGCCCATGTTGAGTCCGTACATGGCATCGCTCGCCATGGCGGTGTACACGCCGGTGAGCTGGTCCTTGTATCCGCCCTCGCGGCTGAAGTGGTCATCCTCCTTGATCTGTGACTTGGGGCTTACGTCGAGCCAGTCGTTGCACGACGTGAGTGAAGCCATTGCCGCTACTGAAAAGAGGATGGTCTTGAATATGTTGTTCATATCGTTGTCTGTCTTTATATATATGATAATGTGTGATTAGAACGTGACCTGCGCCGAGAGCGAGAATGTGCGGGCGAAGGGATAGGTGGTGCCACGCTCGGTCTTCACTGATGAAATGACGAAGAGGTCGTTGGTGTAGGCACTCACCTTGAGGCGCTCCAGGAAGGAGTTTTTCACGAACTTGCAGTTGCGGAAGTCGTAGTAGAGGGTGAGCGACGCCAAGGTGAAGAGGTTGTAGTCTTGCACGAACCTTGACGTGGGATACGTGGTGCTCTGGTCCTTGATGCTCTTGTAGAGGGCCACGTCGCCGGCTTTCTGCCAACGGTCGGTGAGCACGCGGCGGTCAACGTTGTATTGCAGCGAGGCGTTCTCCACCTTGTTCACGAGAGTGGTGTTGTAGTATTGTCCGCCCCAACGGTAGCTGGCGGACACATTGAATCCCCATCCCTTTATCTCGCCGTTCACGCCGAAGTTTCCGTTGTATTTTGGCTGCGTGTCACCGCACACCACCTGGTCGGAGATGTCGTAGTCGTAGGTCACGGAGCCGTCTTTCTTGACGAAGATTTCCTTACCGTTTTGCGGGTCGATGCCGAGCGACTTCACCGCCCAGATGGCATTCATGGAGCAGCCCTCGTAGTATTTCACCGACGGCGTGGTGGTCTTGTTCTCAGTCATGCTCGCGTCCTGCGCATCGTTCCATGCTCGCAGCGAGTTGGATATCTTCTTGAGCTTGTTGGTGTTGTGGGCAATGTTGGCGAAGACGTTGATGTAGTCTCTGCCATGGTTGGCTGAGAAGGCGCGGTAGTTGAGGTAGAGCTCCACGCCCTTGTTCTCTGTCTCGCCGAGGTTTGCGACATAGGTGGAGAAGCCTGTGGTGTAGGGCACCGTCACGTTGGTTATCATGCCCTTGGTGTCGGAGATGTAATAGTCGAAACGGCCCGAGAGGCGGTTGTGGAAGAGGGCGAAGTCGAGACCAATGTTGGTGTCGTATTTCTCCTGCCAGTGCAAGTTCTCATTGGCGAGGCCCTTTACATAAGAGCCCACGCTGCCATTGTAGCTTGTGTTGTAGTAGAGGAAGGTGGCCATGGCATCGTAAGAGCTGAAGCCCTGGCTTCCGGTGTAACCGAACGAGGCGCGCAGCTTGAGGCGGTCCACCACCTTCAGGTTCTTGATGAACTTCTCGTTGTGGATGTTCCATCCGCCGCCGACTGACCAGAACGATCCCCAGCGGTTGTTGCTGCCCGTCTCGGAAGAGCCGGAGAGACGATAGTTGGCATCGAAGAGGTAACGCTCGTCGTAAGAATAGTTGACGCTGAAGAGTCCGCCGCAGGTGCGTGAGATGCCCTCTGTGCCGGATGGCTTGCCGTTTTCGGCGTACTGGTTGGCAAAGGTGATGTCGTCCATGAAGTCGTTGGGGAATCCCTCGGCGGTGAAGGTGATGTTGTTGTACTTGTTGTTCGCCATGGTCAGCTGGGCGTTGGCAAACACCAGGTGCTTGGCTACCTGCTTGGTATACTGCAAGCCAAGGTCGGCGCTGATGTCGGTATAGGTGCCGTTGCCCTTGGTGTAGGATCCCTTGCGGTTCACGTCACTCATGCTATTGAAATCGGTGTGGTTGGCAGGCTTGAAGTTGTCGGACGTGGTGTTCTTGTTCACGATGCCGAACTTGCCCGTCATGCGGAACGCCTGGCTGATCTGCCACTCCAGGTAGAAGTTGTTGGTGATGGTGGTATAGGTGCTTCGGTTGATGGTGTTGAGCGTGGTGTTGTAGAGAGGGTTGTAGTACATGCCCGCCACGCCCGAGTTGTTGGTATACGAATACACCTTCTGCATGTTGCCCTTCTCGTCGTAGAGACGGCTGTAGGGGTTCATCTGGTAATATTGCGAGAAAGAGCCGTAGGGCGACTCGTTGCTGTTGTTGTAGTCGATGGTAAGCTTGTCGCGGAAGATGAGGTTGCCCAGGCGGTAGGAGAGGGTGATGCCGCCCGAGAAGGTGTTGCGGTTGCTTCCCTTCATGGCACCTTCGATGTTGTTGTAGCTCAGGTTCACGCCATACTGCATGCTCTGCTGTCCGCCCTCCATGTAGAGGGAGTGCTTGTGGCCCACGCCGGTGCGCACGGGCTGTGCCAGCCAGTCGGTGTTGACCCCTGCCAGCACCTCGCGCAACTTGTTGGCATACTGCGAGTCGAGAGAAATCTGCGACACGGCATTGTCTGACGAGAACAGCCCTGCCAGCCTTTCCACCTCCAGCTTCTCGGCAGCGTTGCAGAGGTTGTAGCTGCTCAGGTCGGGAGCCTCGATGTCAAGACTTCCGGTGTAGGTGACGCGCATCTTGCCCAGCTCGGGTTTCTTGGTCTCCACGACGATAACGCCATTGGCTGCCTTCGAGCCATAGATGGCCTTGGCGGTGGCATCCTTGAGGGTGGTGACGCTCTCCACCTGGTTCATGTCGAGGTCCATGATCTTGGTCAGCTCGGTCTCGAATCCGTCGAGGATGAAGAGTGGCTGGTTGGCGCTTGAGGCATATTCGCCCTGCACGCTGGAGATGGTGGACGATCCGCGCATCTGGTAGTCGGGCAAGGCGTTGGGGTTGCTGCCCGCGCTGAGGTTCTCTATCTGCATGAACGACGGGTCGATGTTTTTCAAGCTCTGCAGCACGTTGTTGTTGCCCACACGCTGCAGCTCCTCGCCCTTCACGGTGGTCACCGCACCGGTAAAGGTGTTGGCCTTACGGGTAAACGTACCGTTGACCACCACTTCCTCCACCTGCTTGCTGTCGCTTTTCAAGGAGATGCGCATGCCGTCCTTGGCGCGCACGTTCTTGGTCTCCATGCCCAGGTAAGAAACTATCAGGCTGGCACCGTAAGGCAAATTGGAGAACGAGAACTTGCCGTTGGCGTCGGTGACGGTAACATCCTTGGTGCCCATGATCTTCACCGTGGCGCCGATGATAGGGAGCCCGTCTTCCTGCGACACCACCGTGCCGCGAACCTCGCGCTTGCTGTTGTCGTAACTTCCCTTGGGGTCGCGCAGGGTAACGTTCACGAACTTGCCCTCGCTGCTATAGCCGAGGGGCTTGCCGCTCAGCAACATTTGGATGACATAATCAAACTCCGCGTCTTTCACCTTGGCGTTGACATTATATCCCTCTACATCCTCGTAGGTGAACATAATCTTGTAACCGCTCACCTTCTCCAACCTCTTCAAGGCTGAAGAAAGGCTCTCGTTCTTGAAGTTCATCGTGATCTGCTTTCCCTGTCCGAATGCCGAAAGCAATCCGAGCCATGCGATAAGCAACACGGTAGCCATTCTGTTTCTCACCATAAATACTCTCTTTAATTTATAAACTTTTTTTATGATTCTGCTTTTTTTATATATTACGCCAAGGTTGTAATAAAGGTTACGCTCTTTTGGAAAATAATGACGATTTATAGCAAAAAACTCGGTTTTTGGGCGTTTTTTTTATGAAAATGGCATTTGAAGGATGAAATTTGTGAAGAAAAGCAAAGTTTTCCTTAACTTTGTATCGGGAAAGAGAAAGCATGGAGATAAAGGCTCAAAAGGACCAGTTCGATCACATATACAGGATATACTACAAACATCTGTTCATCTTCGCCAAGCGTTATGTGGCGGAAGATGAGGAGTGTTGTGACCTTGTGGGCGACGTGTTCGAATACCTTTGGGCGCATTTCGACTCCGTAAACATCCCTACCGTGCAGTCGTACCTGTACACCATTCTCAGGGCGAAATGCATAAGCCTCCTGCGACGCAGAAAGACAGAGCAGCGATTCATCGACTATGCCATGGCCAGCTCGCAGAAGTATGATACCGAAGAACATATCCAAGAGATGAAGGAACGGGAGGAGAAAATCAAGCAGGTGCTGGACACGCTGCCGCCCGTAACCCTCGCCATTTTCACGCGCTGCTTCGTGCAGCACATGAAATACGCCGAGGCCGCCGACGACATGCAGGTCAGCGTGGCCACGGTAAAGAAACACATCGTGAAAGCTCTAAAACAAATAAGAGACTTGCGGGAAAACCCACAAGAACGTTAAAAAACGTTGTTGCGAGTGCAAAATGGCGAGATACGCATAACCGTTTCATATGCCTCTTCGTATTATGTATAGATTGTAAAAGAGCATGAACACAGAAGAATATGATATGGAAACGATGGAGGACATCGGTATCATCACGGACATTATGAACCAAGAAAACCTGTCTATTACAGATGATGATGTCGAGAGGGAACTCCGCGATTTCCACCAAAAACACGATAATAAAAAGCCACACCTACCGTCAATGGCCATAAAGGTATGTCTCGGTGCCGCGGCGGCAATCGCCTTGCTGCTGGCAATGGCATTGCCTTCCCTGCAAAAAGACACGACGGTGGAGCTGAGCACCACCGACAATGGGCTGGTAGCGCGTCAGAAAGTTGCCGCCGGCTCATCGGCTGAACCTATAAACACCGCGGTGGACGAGAAGACCGGGGAGCAGCAGGTGGAAAGCAAAGACCTGGAGCGCATTTTCGCGCACGTGGACACCATACGCCTGAATGTCTCAAAGGGCCACTCGTGCAAGATGGTGCTTCCCGACGGCAGTCTGGCATACCTCCACCCTGACACAAGGCTGACGTACCCAAAGAGCTTTGACGGTGCCGAGCGACGGGTGACGCTCGACGGCGAGGCTTATTTCGTCGTAAAGAAAGACAAGCAGCACCCCTTCATAGTGGCGACAGCCTCGTCGGAGACGCTAGTCACGGGCACCGAGTTCAACGTGAAGGCTTCGGAAAAGAGCGACGCCATGGTGAAAGTGACGTTGGTAAATGGCAGCGTGCAGTTCTCCAACAGGCTGGGACAAGACAAGGTGACGCTGTCGCCCGGCAAGGAGGCGTTGCTGATAGCCAACCGTCCCATACAGGTCCACGAGGCTGACACCATGGAGTATGTGGCATGGAGAGACGGCTATTTCTATTTCGACAACGCCTCGCTGCAAGACATCCTGGCGCAGATTAGCCGATCGTATGGCATCAAGACTGTAATCGCCAACTCGAAGCTGACCCAATATCGCATGCACTTCATGCTGCAACGCGACCTGACACTCGACGAGGTGGTCGACAACCTGAACAGGATGAAGAAGGTCAAGGCTTCTATCGTAAACGGAAAACTCTATATACAGGAAAGGTAATCGATACGGGAAAGGTAATCGATACAGAAAAAATGATCAGAGCGTCGCGAAAAACACCGCAACTGGCGAGTCCCGTAGGGACGACAGATTATAGCGTAGGGGCTTGCCCCTACGTTTTTTTACGCATTATCATAAACGAAGCCCCTGTAAGGGGCGTATATTTCAATCTCTTACAATGAATTATGCGCCCCTTACAGGGGCTATGTTTATGATACCGAGGAGAGACAGGGCTGAGGCCCTATCCTGTAATCTGCGCCCCTTACAGGGGCAAAGAATAGCGAATCACGCAATGGTAAGAAGTAAGCCTCGTATATCAAAAATCGTTCACAACGAATAGATATTCAGAAGCTTACAACGTTATATGAAAATTTTACCGGACACCAATAAAAAAAATAATCGATACGGGAAAGGTAATCGGAGCTTCGCGAAAACGCTACTGCCAACGGGTTTCGTTGGCGGCGATTTTGCGTCATCGGCTTTGCACTGGAATCTCGACGGGATTCCAGTGCAAAGGCGTTGTCGTTTCAGTGCTATGTCAATGTCATTCCAGTGCAATGCCAATCATTGCCGTAGGTAAGGCTATTATTGCTGTCAGGTAAAGATTTCGCTGGCAATAAGTCCCGTAGGGACGACATAATAAAGCGTAGGGGTTTACCCCTGCATTTTATTTGTGTTTTCTAAAATGTTGCCCCTGTAGGGGGCGCATATTTCAACATCTCACAATGAATTATGCGCCCCCTGCAGGGGCAATGTAATGTGACACCATGGGGTAATAGGGGCAAGCCTCTATCCTGCAATATGTGCCCCCTACAGGGGCAATGGACGGAAAACAAATAAAAATAGCGCAGGGGTAAACCCCTACGCTGTTATTGTCGTCCCTACGGGACTTGTTTCTATTTTGCTTTCATCTCCACTAGGGGAGACCGAAAGGTTGATTAGTCGCAGTTGGCGAGCTTGTTGTCAGAACCAAGGACATCCTTGATCTTCTCTGAGTACATGTCGATCATGTAGTTGCGAGCCACCTTGCCATACTGGCGTGGGTCGAAGTAGTCAGGATGCTCAGCAAGAGTCTCACGCACACCGGCGGTGTAAGCCAGACGAGAGTCTGAGTCGATGTTGATCTTGCAGACGGCGCTCTTTGAAGCCTGACGGAGCTGATCCTCTGGGATACCGACAGCGTTAGGAAGCTTGCCACCGAACTTGTTGATGATGTCGACATAATTCTGAGGCACTGAAGAAGAACCGTGGAGCACGATTGGGAAGCCAGGGAGCTGCTTCTCGATCTCAGCCAGCACGTCGAATGCCAATGGAGGAGGAACCAGACGGCCAGTCTTCGGGTCGCGTGTGCACTGCTCGGGCTTGAACTTGTAAGCACCGTGGCTTGTGCCGATAGAGATAGCGAGGCTGTCGCAGCCAGTGCGCTTTGAGAAGTCTACAACCTCCTCAGGCTTTGTGTAGTGGCTTTCCTCAGCGACAACGTCGTCCTCAACGCCAGCGAGCACGCCAAGCTCTGCCTCAACGGTAACGTCGTACTTGTGGGCATACTCCACGCACTTGCGTGTGAGCTCGATGTTCTCCTCGTAAGGCTTGCTTGAACCGTCGATCATGACGCTTGAGAAGCCGAGGTCTACGCAGTCCTTGACGAGCTCGAAAGAATCTCCGTGGTCGAGGTGCAACGCGATCTCAGGATGGTTGCAGCCGAGGCTCTTTGCGAACTCCACGGCTCCCTGTGCCATATAGCGGAGCAGGATGGCGTTGGCATATGAGCGTGCGCCCTTTGAAACCTGAAGGATGACAGGGCTCTTGAGTGTTGAGCTGGCTGTGATGATAGCCTGAAGCTGCTCAAGGTTGTTGAAGTTGAAAGCTGGTACGGCATAACCGCCTGTTACGGCGCGCTGGAACATCTCGCGTGTGTTGACGAGACCCAATTCTTTGTAGTTAACCATTTTATTAAATGTTAAAAAGTAATAGTTTTCCTTTTGTGATCCTTATTCAATCAAAGAGCCTTTCTCTCTTTCGCTTGCAAATTTAGCACATATTTTCCTTTTAGCATATTCTTGACGGTTATTTTGTGTTGCTGAATATTAAAAAAGGTAATATGGCGGTTTGCGTAGTGCTTGTTTCGCGGTTTTGCAATGTCGGTTTTGCAAAATCGGCCAGGCCGATGTTGCGTCGCGCCTTAAAGCGTCAGCACGGGGTCATGGCCTTTTCCCTTGCGCGTGAGTTCCAGGGCGAAGAGCAAGACGAGGAAGTAGCAGAGGAAGGGAATGACAAACGGCAGCGACATCATTTGCGTGGATTCGGCAATGAGGCTCATCAGCAGGAAACCGCATCCGCCTATGGGTGTCATCATCAGCAGCGACGACGCGCTCTTGGTGAGGTTGCCCAAGCCGCGCAGCGAGAGCGAGAAGATGGTCGGGAACATTATCGCCTCGAAGACGTAGTTGAATATCAAGGCAATCATTGACACCCAACCTAGGTTGCAGAGCACGAGGCCGATGCTCACCACGCTTCCCGTGGCGCAGATGAGGAGCATGTTTTCAGCCTTGATGGTCCGCATGATCCAGCTGCCTCCAAAGCGTCCGAACATGAAGAACGCCAGCGCCGCCGTGAGCACGATAGACGCCGTGTTGTCGCTCATCCAGCCCTTGTCGGTCACGAAGTTGATGAAATAGCTGTTGATGCTTATCTCCGCCACCTCGTAGGCAAGGAGGGAAAAGAGTCCGAAGACGAACATGGGGTGATGGCGGAAGAGCTTCACTATGCGCGTGCCTTGCTCCTCGTCTTCCGTGGTTGACTTATGGTTTATCTCCGGCAGCCTGACGCGCGAGAAGACCACGGCTATTATGAGCACTATGATGCCAAGGATGGCGTAGGGCAGCACCACCTTGCCGCGGTCGTTGCCTCCGGTGAAGAGGAACTGCCCCACGATGAACGTTGCGGCAAGCGAGCCAAGGCCGTTGAACGACTGCGAGAAGTTGAGACGGCTCGTGGCTGTCTCGGGATTGCCAAGCTCCGTGACATACGGGTTCGCCGACGTCTCGAGAAACACCAGGCCGCATCCTATGATGAAGAGTGCGCCAAGGTAGGCGTAGAACGTGCCGGCCTCGGCACCGGGGATGAAAAGCAGCGATCCCACGCCGAAGAGCATGAGGCCGAAGATGACGCCCGTGCGGTAGCCGTGACGGTTGATGAACCAGCCGGCGGGGATTGCCATGATGAAATATCCAAGATAGGTAGTGACCTGGATGAGAGCCGACTGCGACATGGAGATGTCGAGCGCGTTTTGGAAGTGCTTGTTGAGCACGTCAAGTATGGCGCGCGCGAACCCCCATAGGAAGAAGAGGGTTGTTACGAGAATAAACGGCAGGATATACTGCTTGTTGGTGAGAGTAGGTCTTTCCATTATTTTTTCATGATGTTGTTTTACAATATTGTGTAGCGGTTACAGGCGGT
The DNA here is from genome assembly GCA_963660075.1 of Lachnospiraceae bacterium. Taxonomy (GTDB): domain Bacteria; phylum Bacteroidota; class Bacteroidia; order Bacteroidales; family Bacteroidaceae; genus Prevotella. Next base: position 1,281 of record CAVKWN010000013.1, on the reverse strand, counting down.
CGATGTCTTCGACGGGCAGTCCGGTTATTTGGGAAATAGTGTCCGCGGGGATGCCAAGGTCTTTCATTTTCCTTGCGTTCGCCTTCCGTTCTTCCAGTCTTCCTTCCAGTCTTCCTTCCAGTCTTCCTTCCTCTCTTCCTTCCTCTCTTCCCTCGGCCCTTCCTTCCAGTCTTCCTTCCTCGCGCTCTGTATAGATGTTGTCGCGCAGGATGACGATATTGTCGAGGTGCTTGTAGTAGGCGTCCCGCTCCATCTTGGTCATCCTGTCAATGGTCAGCTGTTCTTTCACTTCCTCCATGCCGGGGGCTTTTGCCCCTTGTGGCACATCGCCGGTGTTAAGGTAATAGACCCATTCCTCAAGTGAGTTTTTCGCCACGCGGTTGAAGTCGTTTACCTTTAATATGTAGTATTCCGGATAAAGGTCGCTGACGGCGTCGACATTGAACCTTTGTCTTTGGAACGGACTCAGCTCAAGCACGTCGCCATTGTGTATGCCGCGGAACTCAGTCTTGCCGTGGTAAACGATGTCGGTGCCCTTCCCAAGCTGGAAATACACGATGTTCACGCTGTACACCTTGCGGACATTTTCGTAGCCCTGGCCTTTCTTGATGTATTCGGTCACCAACTTGGAAGTGCCGAAAAGCATCCGTTGGAAATAAGCGTATTCGGTGTTGTTCTGCACTTCTATAAGGAAAAGCTCACCTTTGTCGTTCTCGGCGAGCATGTCCACGCGATTATACTTGTCGTCCTCGTCGTCTTGGTTGCTTTCGCTCTCAAGCATGTTCTTGATATGGATTTCCATGCCGAGCAAGGTGGTAAGCAAACCTTCGAGTATACCGAAGTTCGCCTTCTGCCTGAGCAGTCGTTTCATGGCCCAGTCAAAACGTATGTACTTGCATTCTTCCATAAATGTCGGTTGTTTTTAGTTTGCAAATATAATCATTATTGCTCTACCCACAAAGCCATTGCGCGTTATTTTTGGCATTTTATATAAATAATAAAGGTGTAGGTAAGCGGTGTGCCTAAAACACGAAAACATCTAGAATTTAAGTAAAACTTTCAATGTCTAAGCAAATGCCTGTGATTTGCTTACATATTGTAAGTTTGCTTTGTGTGTGCGTTACCAAATGGGAATAAGTATGGTTGTTGTGTAGCAAAAAGTAAGCAAATATTTGATAAAAATAACAAAATGTCATAACTTTGCAAACGAAACAAACAAAATGTAGTTTAATTTATAGGAGAGATTAACATGAAGAAGATCGAAGCAATCATCCGTAAGAC
>CAVKWN010000012.1:0-47273 GCA_963660075.1 Lachnospiraceae bacterium | reverse complement strand
AGGCTGGCTTGAATGATTTTTGCAAAGCTGAAATCTTACGCCCAAAATTACTGATAATTTTTCAACCTCCCCAAAAAAACACATGAAATTTCGGCCTAGACTTTACTTTCTTTATTTTTTCATGCGTTTGGACAGAGATTCTAACGGTTATCAATGCATATAAGTATATAAGCAAAAAGACATCCCGTGCGGAGCGCGCTCCGCACGGGATGTCTTTTCTGTGTATGTGGTCAAGCTCTCAGAGGCTTTTCTTAGATGCCCATCTGGCGGCTCTTGCCGTCGGCTTTCTTAGTGGAGTGCTTTTTCCAGTACTTGGCACCCTTCTCCTTCAGCTTCGCGGTGAACTCCTCGTTGGCCTTGTCCACGGCCTCTTCCTCATCCTTTGAGGCGAAGGCGTGGCGATAGCCCTTCTGCGTGTTCCACGCGCCACGTGTGAAGTCGGGAACCTGCACGGGTATGTTGCCGTTGTCCATGGAGATGGAGCCAAGCTCTGCGAGGCAGCACCACTCTGCGAGGTCGTAGACGTCCATGTCGAGAGGCAAGCCGTGCTGGAGGCAATAAACGAAGCGGCTGTCCATGATGAAGTCCATGCCGCCGTGTCCGCCGACCTTCTTTGCCATGGTCTCATATTTCTCCACTATCGGCGAGCGATACTTAGCCACCAAGGCATCGAAATCGGCCTTGCCCATGTAGCTGTGTCCGTTCATCTCCTTCGTTGGGTGCACGCCGCTTGCCTTCATCTGATCGCTTGAGAGGGCGTAGCCTTCCATGGGATACTTGTTGGCAAAGCCCTTGGTGCCCACCACCTGGTACATGCGGTTGTAAGGCTGCGGTGTCATGGTGTTGTGCTGCACTTCGATAACCTTGCCGTTCTCCGTGCTGATGAGCGTCACGGTGTGGTCGCCATTGGCAAACTTGTCGCACTTCTGTCCCGACATCTTCTCGGTCCAAGCCTTTCCGTTGATGCTCTTGGTGTCCATTGCCACGAGCGTCTTCATGCGGTCGCCGCGGTGAATGTCGAGGTCCTGCGCGATGGGGCCGAGCCCGTGGGTGGCATACACGTCGCCGCGGAACTTCTGGTTGTAGTCGAGACGCCAGCCAAGCTTGTCGTTGGCGTCCTTCTTCCAGTATTCGTCCCAATAAGGCGACAGGTCGTGGCGGTAGGCGCCCTGCACATACTCCACCTCGCCGAACACGCCGTGCTGCGCCATGTTGAGGGTGTTGAGCTCAAAGAAGTCGTAGCAGCAGTTCTCAAGCATCATCACGTGGAGGCGTGTCTTCTCGCTGAGGTTGATGAGCTGCCAAATCTCGTCGAGGTTCATTGCCGAGGGCACCTCGATAGCCACGTGCTTGCCATGCTCCAACGCGTATTTTGCCACGGTGAAGTGGTGCAGCCAGTCGGTGGCGATATACACCACGTCTATGTCCTTGCGCTCGCAGAGCTTCTTGTAGCCGTCCTCGCCATAGTAGATGTCGGCTGCGGGCATGCTGGCTTTCTCAAGGATGTCGTTGCAACGCTCGGCGCGCTCCTTCTCGTGGTCGCAGAGCGCCATGATTTGCGTGCCGGGGATATAGGTCCAGCGCTCCACGGCACCGGGACCGCGCATGCCAAGCCCCACGAACGCCACGCGCACCACGTTCATCTTCGGCGTGGTGAGGTTGAGCACGTTCTTCTGTCCTGCCTCGCGTTGTGGCACGTTGGTCACGGCCGTGCCCTTCTCGATGTGGTAGGGCCAGTTGAACTGTGCGAAGCCTAACGACGGAGCCATGAAAGTGGCCATCAGAAGAGCCAGCAATGATAATGTTTTCTTTTTAATCGGCATAATAGTTTAGAATTATGTGTGTGTTTATAAATGGTTGTCGTGTTATATTCCCGCGAGTTTCTTCAGCATGGGCAGCAGCACTATCTCGGCGGGTCTGGCTTGTGTTGAGCCTATTTTGATGTCCTTGCCCATGCCGTTGAGTATCTCCACGTCATACTTCTTGTCCCCGTCCATCTTCTTCACGGTCTCGATGGCGCTGCTCACCGCCTCCTTCGATTGGCTGTCCTTGGTGAGGAGCACGACGGCGCAGTCGGCCATGTCGTTCACTTTAGTGAGCCAAGGCTCTATGTCGTTGTAGAACAGTCGCGCTCCCTCGTTGTCGCTCTTTGCCAGGGCGCTGAGCTTCTTGCAGGCGGCTGCCAGCTTGCGCATCTGCTCCAGCGTGGGCCAAGGCGAGTTGTAGTCGTAGTGGCGGAGATATGGGCACACGGTGAGATAAGCCTCGGCATATTCCTTGCCCACCACGGCAGGCACGGCGGCCTCGAAGCTCTTTGGCTCGTCGAACGCGGCGTTGTTCCAGGCGTAGTCGCCTATGCTGAACAAGGCTATCTTGCTTGCCGCGCCTTGCTGCATGGGGTTGCTGATGAGCGTCTTCACGCCGAGGCTGGCGGGCAGCTTGGCGTTGTTGTCGATGTGCTTCTCGTCGCGGAAGTTGTCATACATGCCGCTCACGAAGAGCTTGTCCATGTCGTTGTCGTTGCAGGGGTAGTTCCACCACCATCCCACCTCGCGTCCGAGCCATTTGCTCACGATTTCGGGATCCTCATTGTTTGGCACCGACCACACGTTTCGCCCGGTGATGTAAATCACCGTCTTCTGCGGTGTCGCGCTCAGCGAGTTGAAGAACCTGCCCGCCTTCTCCTTGCTCACCCAAGAGTAGGCGTAAAGCTGCGGCACGTAGTTGATTGGTTTCACGGTGTCGGCTGGTGCTGCGCCCTTCTTGTTCCATTTCTTGTCCACGAGCTGCTGCAGCGCGGTGAGCCTTCGCGCGCCAATGTTGAGACTCTCAGTGTCGTCGGGCACGCCGCAGTCGTCCACGAACACGCCAAACTGGCGCAAGCCGAGGTTGTACATCGACTCATACTTCTCCATGATCTTGTCGAGCACGTCGTCGCTCTTGGTGTCGAAGAAGGCTGTTCCGGGGTGGATGGCCCAGATGAAGTTCACCTTGTTGGCAGTCGCCACCTTTGCCATGTCCTTCATCATGTCCTGTGTCATCATGCCAATCTTCTTCTGGTCGGCGGTGATGGTCAGCGGATAAGGCTTCTCCCAGTATTGAGAGTGATAGGGGTCCGACTTCGCGCCATACATGTATGAGTTCATCTTGTAGCGTGCCATGAAGCGGAAGAGGTCTTCTGTCACTTCCTCAGAGTAGGGCACGCCATAGTAGCCCTCTATTATGCCGCGGTTCTTCACGTCGGCATAGTCGTATATGGTCACGCACGCGAGCTTCCCCCCCTGCTGGTCGAGCATCTGCTCAAGCGAGGCGAGTCCGCAGAACGTGGCGTCGGTGTTCTCGCCGAGGATCACTATCGTGGCGGCGTTACCCTTGCCAGCCACTGCCACTACGTGCTTGTCGTATTTCTGCGTGCCGAACACCGCGCGGCTCAGCTTGAGGCTTGTCGCGGCCTTGTCTGCCGCGCTCTTGTCGCCGTTTACGCCCAGCAGCAGGTTGGCGGCGCCCTTCTTTGGCGACGTGGCGAACTTGTATCCTACGCCATGCTCCTTCAGCACCTGTTCGGCGCGTTGGCGTGTGGCTTGGTCGATGCCCTTGCCGCACACCACGTTGAGCGTGCCGCTGAGTGTCACCGAGCCAGCTTGCGCTATCTGCTCGTGTGGGATGGGGTAGATGGTGTAGGTCTCTGCCGCTAACAGGCTCGTGCCTGCCGTCAGCATGAAAGCCAGGATTGTGGTTTTGAGTTTCATAATTATTGCCTTTGTCTTAATAAGTAGTTGTCGTTTATAAAAATTTTGGTGATTGACTATGGTATGTGCTTACATTTTCAGCATCTGTCTTATATATTATCGTGTCTATGAAATACAGATTGCCGTCTATGCCTACCAGTACATTGTTGGGTGACGCGTCAAATATGTCATGAACATCATTTGTATAATATTCTCCATTCAATTGCCGCTTAAATCCCAACCTGCACAACTCTTCGGAAATCTCGTCTTCTGTAGCTTCTCGACTTGAAATGATATAAGGTTGGCGCAGTGCCGCGCAGACCTTGCCGTCTTGGTTTTCGGCAAATCCCACGAGGGTGTACGCGCAATATGGGAAATATGCGTTGTGAGCCTTTATGCGCTCAAAGAATGGTGTCAGATTATCGTCCGAATAGCGGAAATCATTCAGCTTGAAGACACTGTTTCCCACCGTGGACAAATAGACCTCGTTCTCGGAGCCTCTATCTTCATAGCTGCCCAATTGTTTAATGTCAAGCCAATATCCTTCGGATTTAGCCCATTTGGCTAATTTTGCGATTTGGACTCCCTTGCAAGTCGTTGTTCTCGCAACCGCTTGAACTGATTCGAGCACTCCTCTCGCGACAAGTTCAGCTTGCTCCAAGATTCCACCGACTTCATTTTTATTGAATTTGTCAGCTTGTGATAGTCGTTGAGTTTCAATTCCATTCATCAATCCTTTCTCAGAAATTTCTTAATTTTCGCAAGTGCCCAGTTCTTGTTGACAATCCTTGATAAAGTCTCTCATCATGCCGTCGTGCTCCCTTACGCATTGGTAGAGGCGCATCTGGTTGCGCGCGCGGTCGAGGTTGTGCTCGGGATACTTGCATTTCCAGTAGTGGTCGCCGCTGAGGTAGTCCCACAGGAACCTCACGCTCTGCATGAAGGGGAAGAGCGCCACGGCGTAGGGCAGGTTCTCTACCTCCACGGGCGTGAGGAAGCGCGCGCCTTCGAGGTAGCCGCGCGTGAACGCCTTGTATATCTCCTCGTTGAACGCCACGTGGCTCATGTCGGGGTCGTCCTCGGCAGTGGTGTTGGCGGCGGAGCGGAGGAAGTCGCCGTAGTCGGAGAACACGAACGAGGGCATCACGGTGTCGAGGTCGATGACGCAGAGCACGTGGCCCTCCTCGTCGAACATCATGTTGTTGACCTTCGTGTCGCAGTGGCACACGCGCTTTGGCAACTTGCCCTCGCGGTACATGCGCTCAGCCTTGCACATCTCCTCGGCGTCCTTGTCTATCAGGGCGAGGAGCTGCTTCACCGCGTCCTCTTCCACCCTGTGGGCAGGGTTCTCCTCGATGACCTCGCGCAGCTGCTTCATGCGGAACTCCATGTTGTGGAAGTCGGGAATCACCTCGCCCAGCTTCTCGGGTATGTCTACCAGCATGTCCTCGAAATGGCCGAAGGCGTTGCCGGCGAAATATGAATATTCTGGTGTCACCGCCTCGTAGGTCTTGGCGTTGGGGATGAACACCATGAGCCTCCACACGCTGCCGTCGGGCTCGGTGTGGTATAGCTTGCCGTTGTCGGCCGGTATGAAACGCAGCACCTTGCGGTCTATGTCTGTCACGTTGGCAGACTCCAGCTTCTTGCGGATGTGTCGTGTCACGGCGTCGATGTTGCCCATCAGCATGTCGGCGTCGGGGAAGACGGTGGTGTTGACGCGTTGCAGCACGTAGGCTGGCGCGTCTGCCTCCTCGGTCGTCACCTTGTAGGTGTCGTTTATAAGGCCGTTGCCCAATGGGCGTATGTCAGCGACGGTGCCTTCGGTGGCGAAGTGGGAAACTATATCATACGTGTTGATCTGTGAGGTGCCTTTGGTGTCCATGTCTTGATTTTGCTTGTTTGGGTTAATTGTTAATGAGTAATGTCTGTAAGGTGCCTAATTTAGCACTGCAAATTTACATATTATTTCGCAGAAACCGCGCTATTCCGTAAAATATTTTTCAGTTTTTTTATCTGCTTGATTCATAGGGCGATGCGTGGTGCCTTGCCCGTGAAAACGCAGCATTTGTCTAGCCTTCGCGAAGGCGGCTTCGGCTTTGCACTGAAAAGGCGTTGGCTTTCCAGTGCTATCGCGTCGCCTTTCCAGTGCAATGCCGTTGCCTTTTCAGTGCAATGCCGTTGCCTTTTCAGTGCAATGCCGACGGGGCACGTCTTGTGGCCTCGTTTTGTGCCGTTGCCCATGTCCGTTTCACGTTCCCCGAATGGCCTTCGTGCCGTCCTTGAAAGGCCGTCTTGCCAACCTAAAAAAGAATTCTCGCCATGAAAGAATTAAAAAAACTAAAAACAGACTGACAAAGCGTCATGTTTGTTTTGTCTTTATGCCGAAAGGCATTACTTTTGCACGTAGGTAAGCGAAATATCGCTTTTGGTATTCGAACTAACGTTTTTATACATATAAATCATTAATACGATGAAGATTTCAAAGATTCACGCACGTGAGATTCTGGATTCCCGTGGCAATCCTACAGTAGAGGTTGAGGTAACACTCGAGAACGGCGTAATGGGCCGCGCAAGTGTTCCATCTGGTGCCAGCACTGGTGAGAACGAGGCTCTTGAGCTTCGTGATGGTGACAAGGGTCGTTTCCTTGGCAAGGGTGTCTTGAAGGCTGTTGCCAACGTCAACGACGTCATCGCTCCTGCCCTTGAGGGTTGGGACGTGTTCGACCAGCGCGGCCTCGACTATAAGATGCTCGAGCTCGACGGCACTCCTACAAAGAGCAAGCTCGGCGCAAACGCTATCTTGGGCGTGTCTCTCGCTGCCGCTCACACGGCTGCTGAGGCTCTTCACATGCCTCTCTACCGTTATATCGGTGGCTGCAACAGCTATACTTTGCCTGTTCCTATGATGAACATCATCAACGGTGGCGCTCACTCTTCAGCTCCTATCGCTTTCCAGGAGTTCATGATCCAGCCTCGTTCTGCACAGAGCGAGAAGGAAGCTATCCGCTGCGGCGCTGAGGTGTTCCACGCTCTTGGCAAGCTCCTGAAGAAGCGCGGCCTTTCTACAGCCGTAGGCGACGAGGGTGGCTACGCTCCTGCACTCAACGGCATCGACGACGCTCTTGAGAGCATCTGCCAGGCTGTCAAGGACGCTGGCTACGAGCCGGGCAAGGACGTCACAATCGCTATGGACTGCGCTGCTTCTGAGTTCGCTACTCTGAAGGACGGCAAGTGGTACTACAACTACAAGCAGCTCAAGAACGGCATGCCTAAGGATCCTAACGGCAAGGAGTTCGACAGCGAGGGCCAGATCGCATTCCTCGAGGAGCTTTGCCAGAAGTATCCTATCGCCTCTATCGAGGACGGTCTCGACGAGAACGACTGGGAGGGCTGGCAGAAGCTGACAGCCAAAATCGGCGACAAGGTTCAGCTCGTTGGCGACGACCTCTTCGTTACAAACACCAAGTTCCTGGAGAAGGGCATCAAGCTGCACGCTGCTAACGCCATCCTCATCAAGGTTAACCAGATCGGTTCTCTGACTGAGACTCTCGAGGCCATCGAGATGGCTCACCGTCACGGCTACAACACCGTTACTTCTCACCGTTCAGGCGAGACAGAGGACACCACTATCTCAGACATCGCCGTGGCTACAAACAGCGGTCAGATCAAGACTGGTTCTATGAGCCGCACAGACCGTATGGCTAAGTACAACCAGCTCATCCGTATCGAGGAGGAGCTTGGCTCTGAGGCTCGCTACGCTTACTCTCGTTTGGATCGTAGCCTCTAAGCTGCCACGCTGCTACAATAATTGTAAGCAAGCATACTGAAAAATAATAAAGTCCCACACTGCCATGCGCGGTGTGGGACTTTTCTATGTTGTTGTCAAGGCTGCTTACTTTCCGAGCAATGCCTTGCCATCCTTCGAGAGATACTTGCTTATGTCCTTGACCGCGATGTTGAAGCTCACGGGTCCAACGGCATAAGGTGCGATCTCATATTGCTGGTAGACGAACTTCAGCGTGTCCTTCTCAAGCCAAGGCGCATGCGCGGGCATTGGTATGAGGCCGTCTTCGGGCAAGATGAGGTAGCTGTTCAGGGTGGAGTCGACAGCCGATGTCTCACCGCACTCTCTCAGGTAGCTCAACGCGCCCTTGCGCAGCAGGGGTTGCATGGCACGGAGGCGCTTGGAGTCGAGCATGTTGACTGGCTTGAACGTGAGCTTGCTGATGTTCACATCGTAGAAGTTGTATGACCCGTGGGCTCCGCCCATGTTCCTCTCGTCGGTAATGCTGTAGGTGACATACGTCGTGGTCTCCGCGCTCTTTTTTATCTTCAACTGTTGGTATAAAGTAGGTATCTCGTCGTTGCTGTCGAATGACTCTGCCATTTCCTTCCAGCTCTCCGTGAGATAGCGCGTCGTGCCAGCCCCGTAGAAGTCTACTATCTTCTTGCCGTTGTCGTTGCTGTCCTTGTAGAGGGGATACTTGCGCAGTTCTTTCTTGTCGTCGATCATGTCGCGCGGTATGTAGTGAGCCGCCAACTCGCTGGCGATGAACTGCCTCACGCCGGCTGCGAGACTGTCGTCGCCGCGCGGATAATCTACCGTCAGCGTGCATTCAAAGCCCGAGCCGGCCTTCTTGTGATAGCTAATGTTGTCGATGGTGAGAGTCAGCGGCTTCACGCTGTCCACACAAGTCGTGTCCACTGCCACAGAGTCGGAGTCGGACGCCGGTTTTTGCGATGACATCTTGCAGCCTGTGGCGCAAAACGCTACGGCTATTGCGCCCATGGCCAAAAAATGAAGTTTCTTCATGTCAATAAATATTTTCTTTTCTTGATTGTTTTGTAAGCTCTGGAAAAGGGCTCCCATGCACGGGCATCATTTGCCGCCTTTAGCCTTCGGCTCTGCCACCGCCCTTACCGAGGACCCCATGTAGCGTGCGTTCTTGTACCAGCTGTAGTTGGCGAAATAGAACGACAGGCAGGCTGCGTTGCCAGCCACTTCTCCATCCCTTGTGCTTGTCCAGTACACCGCGTTGTCGCCTTGCAGCACCGTTTGCTTGCCGTTGCGCGCCCCTGCTGCCGGCAGGAATATGGCGTTGCCGTTGCGCACACTTTTCACCTCGTATCCGGCTATCGTGTCCTTCTCGGCAACGGCCTTCTTCACCCAAGTCCATTTGCAGTTGGCGGTGTCTCCCAGCTCCATGAATTCTTTTTCGGTAGGCATTCGGCAGCCTTCGCCCCAATTGGCGGTAGCCGCGTCGTCGGCAGGGTCGAGCGTGGTCTTGCGGTCGGAAGCGGTGTATTTGGTCATCTTCTCGAAGTCCTTTCCGTAGACGTAGGTCTCCTGCGAGCAGTCATCCTTCGGCTTCGTCTCGCCCCATGCGTAAAGCCCGCCATAGTCGGTTTCTGTTTCCGCGCCTATGTTGGTCTTCGCCCACAGCACTCCGCTTGGCAGTTGGAGGTCAACATATTCGTGCCCGTTTATCACCGTCGTTCCGTCGCAAGCGCCCTTCTCGCAGGCTTTTCCCTTGCATCCTGTCAATGTCGCCACTGCTAATGCCGCGATGGCCATGACACACATCATGTTTCTTGTCTTGTTCATAGTATTGTAGATTTTTTATTGTTTGCTGTCGCGTTCCGACCGGCGGCGGAAGATGTTGGAAAGCATGGCTCCCGACACGTTGTGCCACACGCTGAACACCGCCCCCGGGATTGTAGCCAACGGGTATTGGGCGAAATGCACTGTTGCCAACGACGTTGCCAATCCGGAGTTCTGCATGCCCACCTCTATTGCCACCGTGCGGCATTTGCTTTCATTCATCCGCAGCACCTTTCCGGCGGCATAGCCGAGGGCGTAGCCCAAGATGTTGTGCAAGACCACCACGCAGAGCACCACCATTCCGCAAGTCATGAGTTTGCCTGCGTTCGCGCTCACCACCGCTCCCACGATGGCCACGATGGCCAGTGTCGACACGAGCGGCAATATGCCCACGGCATTGCCGGTAAAGCGAGGGAAGAACTTGTTTATGGCAAATCCGAGGGCGATGGGCAGGATCACGACTTGAATTATCGACATGAACATCGACAACATGTTAACGTCCACAGTCTGTCCCGCATATAGATATGTGAGCAGCGGCGTTGCCATGGGAGCGAGAGCCGTCGACACGGCGGTCATGCCTACCGACAGAGCCACGTCGCCCTTGGCGAGGTAGGTCATCACGTTAGACGAGGTGCCGCCGGGACAAGTGCCAACCAATATCACGCCCACGGTGAGTTCGGGCGAGAGGTTGAAACAACGCGACAGCACGAAAGCCAGCAGCGGCATGATGGTGAATTGTGCCGCGAAGCCTATCATCACGTCCTTGGGGTGGCTGAACACTACGCGGAAATCGGAAAGCTTCAGCGTCAAGCCCATGCCGAACATCACGATGCCCAGCAGCGTGTTTACATAACTTGTCTTTATGAACCCCACAGCCTCGGGTTTCAGCAACGCCAGCAATGCCATGCATATCACTATGGCCGACATGTGTCTGCCGAAGAAGTCGGACACTTTTCTCAAAAATTCCATATTCTGTTTTTAATGATTTTCTTTAGCCAACGCCATGTTTAATGGCCATTATTCGCCCACCAACGGGAACATCGACATGCGGTAGGCGAGGAATCCGTAGGGGATGAGCTTTATGCTCACATCCTTTTTCAATGTGGCGGGAGCGGTGAGCGGCATCACGGGGTCGCCCTTGTCGGGGTTCCAGTCTACCAGTTCAGCCTTGGCGTTTATGGCCAGAGGTGCGCTCGTGTAGCTCCACGCGAACGGGTGGCGCACCGCCTCGGTCTTAACGGTGCAGCTGTCGAGGCTCTTCGGCGTGAGCGCGTAGCGGTATTCCGTCCACAGCTCCTCGTTGATGTCGAAGTTGTCACGGTTGGCCTGCTGCATTGAGGCGGCTAAGAGCAACGGGCCGTAGGTGACCCACGCGCACCGTCCCTGGTCAATGAAACCGTCGAGCTTCATGTAGCCGTTGGTAGGCACCATGATGCCCCACGACGGGGCTTTCTTGCCCTTGTAGTAGGGGAACTTCTCGCATCCCTTCACCAAGGTGGGCTTCATGGGGAACGTGAGCTGGATCTTGTCGCCGTCGTTCCATTTGTTGTCGAGCACTATGAAGTGGTCAACGACCTTGCATTTCACCGCCTTGCCGTTGATTGTGACCGACGGGTTGGCGCACCATCCTGGCACGCGCATGCGCAGCACCTGCTTCCGTGGAATGGAGTTGAGCTTGAACGTGAGCACGTCGCTGAAAGGATACTCCGTTTCGCAAACAATGTCGTAGGTCCCCTTGCGTGTCAGGAGGCGTGCGGGGCCATAGGTGAGCCACATTATGTCGCCCTCGCCGTTGATCATTGCCATGTTCATTATGTAGTTTGGCAAGGCGCGGTTGATGTTGGCAGGGCAGCACGTTGGCCAGTGCATCTCCTTGTAGTAGGAACCATCGTCGCGTATGCGCAAGTGGAATCCCGGTATGCGGTTGGGCGCCTGCGTGTAGACACACTGCGAGAACGTGGAGTTGACGGCTCCCGGCAGTGCGTTGAAGGCATCCTGCTCTATGCGGTCGCCGTAGCGTGCATCGCCCGTGGCGCGTGCCAGCCAGATGTTAGACCACATGAAGTCGCTTATGTCGCAGCTCTCGGCAGCCTCGAACGCCCCTATGCCGTGCAGGTGCTCGTTGGACGAGTTGACACCCGTGGGCAGCATGGAGTTGGCCTGAAGGAACTCATAGTTGTTTACCGACGCGGCGAGATATTCCGGGTTGCCGTTGTAGATGTAGCCTATGGCCGGCAGTTTCGATGCCTCGTTCCAGCTCACGCCGTGGCATATCGCCGTGCGCATGAATTCCTTCTTGCGCGCCCAAGTGTCTACGAAGGCGGCGTCGTAGTTGCCGAGCACCTGCAATGCGCGGTTGGCAAAGCTCATGTCGCCGGTGATGCGCGAGAGCTCGAACATGTTTTCCACGCCCACTATGCGGCGCTCGGTGTCGAGGTCGGTGCCGCTGAAAGGCTCGGCGCGGTTCTTGTCGAAAGAGAACAAGGGGAAGTTGGCATACACCTTCTTCAGCATCTCAAGCACACGCTGGTCCCTTGTGGCACTGTAGTAGGCGAGGGCAGAGCGGCAGAACACCGCCTCGCTCCAGTAGAGCCCGTGGTCGGCATTGACCTTGCCCCATGTTTCCGTATAGTCCTTGTTGGTAGACATTATATATCCGTTGGGCTTCTGGCGTGCCACGACGGCATCCATCACGGTGCGGCTGCGCTTCATGAGATATTCGTCGTCGAGCAGGTATGCCAGGCGCACGAAGCCGTCGGTGTAATATCCGGTTTGCTCATAGTGCCACCATCCGGGCTCGTCGGCCGATGCCCAGCCTTTCGCGAACTCGGTGTAGTTTATGCCCATGGTCTTTGTCATGCCCTCGGCGGCGCGTTGCGCCCACTCCTTGAGCCACCCCTCCGGCTTTAGTTCGCCGAGCTCGAAGGGTGCGTAGGCTTTCGGGTCAAGTTTTGCCGACGGCGAGCTCTGCGCCGACGCGGCAAGGGCACAGGTGAGGAATGTGCCGACAAGGATAGCTGAGATTCTCGTTTTCATATCGTTTCCAGGTTTTTTCATTTCATTCCGCTGCGCAACAAGACGTTGTGGCGCAGGCAGTCGCCATAGAAGAACAGTTCCTGCAGGTGCAGGTTGCCCACGGGGAAGAAGTCCTTCAGTCCGTCAAAAGCATAGCGCTTGGCATCGATGCCCCTCACTGTCAGCACCTTGTGGGCCGTGTCGACGCTCACCGTGACGGCAGTGGCGTTGTCGCGCGGCACCGCTGCCGTGCCATAGGGGAAGCGACTGTCGTCGGGCTTTGGGTGTGCCCCAGCCTTGACGAGCGTCGCCGCCGTGCTGTCGGTTGTCCACGACACGGGGTTTATGCACCCTATGTTGCCGTCGCAAAGCAATGGGCACATGGCGTCGGCCGAAGTGACGCTGTTGAAATTGACCGTCACGCCACGCGACGCGGAGTCGGTGGCAAGCTTTATGTGCGACGTGTGGTGTCCAGTCTGGGTAATGGTGTCGCTGGCAGTCACCCCATAGCCCACCACGTATGCAGCTATGAGGCGCTTGTAAGTGTCGTCGTCGATATGCTTCAGCACCTCTTTCACCATGTGTCCGCCTTGGCTGTATCCGGCAAGCACGAACTTGCGGCCATGGTTGTAGTGCTTGAGATAATAGTCGAAGGCATCCAGCACGTCGCCCACAGCCATCTTGCTTGCCGCTTCTGCCTCGTCGCCCTCAAGGGCGTTGAACGTGGCTTGGCGGTAATAGGGCAAGAACAAGTTGGCGCGTGTGGCGAATATAGTGTCGGCAAGTTCTGCCGACAGTCGCCATGCCTCGCGATGATTGGAGTTCGAAGGGTCGGCATTGTGGTGCATGACTCCAGCCGTGTCGGTCCAGTCGACCACACACGTGGGCAACAGGTAGAACACGTCGGGCAGATTGCCGTCGACGGCGGCAAGGCGTTTCTGCCCCTCAAACCAAAGGTTCTTGTCCGACCAATCGAGCGAAGCGTCGGTGCCTTTCGTGCTATTGTTTCTGGCGGCGCAGCTCATAAAAGCAAGCGCCACGACCAGTGAGTATAATGTTCTCATACTTCTTTCTTCTTATATAAAGCAAAGTTAATGCTTTTTTCCGCCAACCCTTTCGCCAACATTAATTTTTGTTTAAAAAAAAAGCAAGTGGGCAATTTGAAGGGCATTATATTTGCCAACTGTGATAATTTAAGTAACTTTGTGCGGAATTATTGCAATAACTCAACAGTTTTTATAAGGTAAAGATGAAACAATACCGTTTAGTGGACACGGTTCTTGGCTGGGTGGCATTCGTGATTGCCGCCTTCACCTACGTGTCTACCATTGAGCCGACAGCCTCATTTTGGGACTGTCCTGAGTTTATCACCACAGGCTACAAACTGGAGATAGGTCACCCACCAGGGGCACCCTTCTTCATGCTCACCGCCAACTTGTTCTCCCATTTCGCGAGCGATCCGTCGCAGGTGGCGCGAATGGTGAACACCATGTCGGCGCTGCTTTCAGCCACGACCATCCTCTTCCTCTTCTGGACCATCACGCACCTCGTGCGCAAGCTCTTGGTGAAAGACTGGAGCGAGTTGAGCCTCGCGAAGACCATTGCCATCGAGGCATCGGGCATGGTGGGCGCGCTCATCTACACGTGGTCTGACACGTTCTGGTTCTCAGCCGTGGAGGGCGAGGTGTATGCCTATTCATCAGCGTTCACCGCCGTGGTGTTCTGGCTCATCCTCAAGTGGGAAGACCATGCCGACGAGCCTCACTCCGACCGTTGGCTCGTGCTGATATTCTATATGACCGGTCTCTCCATCGGCGTCCACTTGCTCAACCTCTTGTGTCTCCCCGCCATCGTGCTGGTCTATTGCTACAAGCGTTTCCCCAACGTGGAGGTGAAAGGCTCGCTCATAGCCTTGGGCATCAGTTTCGTCATCCTCGCCGCCGTGCTCTATGGCGTGGTGCCGGGCATCGTGACCGTAGGCGGATGGTTTGAGCTGTTCTTCGTCAACACGCTCGGCCTGCCGTTCAACACAGGTCTCATTATATATATAGCCTGCCTCGTGGGCTGCACCATCTGGGCCATCTACGAGAGCTTCGTGTCGCGCAGCATCAAGCGCGAGAACATCTCGTTCCTGCTCTCGTTCGCCCTCATCGGCATACCTTTCTATGGCTATGGCTGGTCGGCGTTCATCATTGGCGTGATAGTGCTCTCCATCGTCGCCTTCCTGCTCAACCGCAAGAAGATTGTAGAGAAGAAACCGGTGCGTCTCGTGACCTCACGTTTCAAGAACACCGCCTTGCTCTGCATGCTCATGCTGATGATTGGCTACTCGTCTTACGCAGTCATCGTCATCCGCTCCGTGGCGAACCCGCCGATGGATCAGAACTCGCCTGAGGACATCTTCACCCTTGGTTCCTATCTCAGCCGCGACCAGTACGGCGACCGTCCGTTGCTCTACGGACAGGCTTACACCTCACAGGTGGCGTTGAAGCAAGACGGCGACATGTGCAGGCCCGTGCTGAAATCGGGCGCACCAGTTTACAGCCGTAAGGAGAAGTCGTCGAAAGATGAGAAGGACTCTTACTTCGTGGTGACCCACAAGGACAAATATGTTTACGCGCAGAACATGATATTCCCGCGCATGTACGATTCCGGCCACACACAGGACTATGAGTCTTGGATGGGCGGTGTCGACGGCGCCGAGGTGTCTTACGACCGCTGCGGTGAGCAGATGACCGTGAAGGTGCCTTCGCAGATAGACAATATCCAGTTCTTCCTCTCTTACCAGTGCAACTTCATGTACTGGCGCTACTTCATGTGGAACTTCGCCGGTCGCCAGAACGACATTCAGGGCAACGGCGAGCTGGAGCATGGCAACTGGATCACCGGCATACCGTTTATCGACAACGCGCGCCTTGGCGACCAGTCGAAACTGCCAAAGGACTTGCAAGCCTATGACCCCGTGACCAATCCTGGCGGCAACAAGGGCCACAACGCCTTCTATTGCCTGCCTCTCATCCTTGGTCTCGTCGGCCTTTTCTGGCAAGCCTTCCGCGGTCGTCGTGGCATACGCCAGTTCTGGGTGGTGTTCTTCCTCTTCTTCATGACAGGTCTCGCCATCGTGGTATACCTCAACCAAACGCCGGTGCAGCCTCGTGAGCGCGACTATGCTTACGCTGGCTCGTTCTATGCCTTCGCCATCTGGTGCGGCATGGGCGTGGCGGCTCTCTACGAACTTCTGGGGCAGCGCGTGAAGATGAACCGCGTGGCACTCGCCGCCGTCATCGGCGTGCTTTGCCTGCTCGTGCCCCTGCAGATGGTGTCGCAGACATGGGACGACCACGACCGTTCGGGCAGATACACTTGCCGCGACTTCGGTAGCAACTACCTCATGTCGCTGCAAGACAAGGGCAACCCAATAGTCTTCACCAATGGCGACAACGACACCTTCCCACTTTGGTACAACCAGGAGACCGAGGGCGTGAGGACTGACGCGCGCGTCTGCAACCTCTCTTACCTGCAAACCGACTGGTATATCGACCAGATGAAGCGCCCGGCATACAATTCGCCGGCAGTGCCAATAACATGGCCAAGGCTCGACTACTGCTCGGGCACAAACGAGTATATAGAGGTGCAGCCTTCGCTGAAGGATCAGATAAAGCAGTTCTACGATCAGGATCCGGCACAGGCAAAGGCTCAGTTCGGCAACGATCCGTTTGAGCTCAAGAACATACTCAAGTATTGGGTGCGCTCAAAGAACCGTGACTTCCATGTGATACCGACCGACACCGTTTTCGTCACCATCGACAAGGACGCGGTGCGCCGCAGCGGCATGATGATGGCATCAGACACCATCCCCGACCGCATGGTCATCTCGCTCAAGGGCAAGAATGCCCTCTACAAGAATGACCTCATGATGCTTGAGATGATTTCGCAGTGCAACTGGACGCGTCCGCTCTATGTGGCAATAACCGTGGGTGAGGAGAACTTCATGAACCTCGGCGACAACTTCGTGCAGGAAGGCCTTGCCAACCGCATCACGCCGTTCACTACCAACAAGCCGGGAGCCAAGAACTTCGACAGCATGACGACCTACCACAACATGATGGAGCGTTTCCGCTATGGTGGCTTGTCGCAGCCTGGGCTGTATATCGACGAGACCGTGATGAGGATGTGCTACACCCATCGCCGCCTCTTCGCCACGCTCGCCTTGCGTCTCATCGCCGACGGCAGGAAGGATCTCGCCAAGAAGGTTCTCGCCAAGGCAATGAAGGAGATACCAGAGTATAACGTGCCGTTAAACTATATGTCGGGCGGTGCCGACCTCGCCAGGGCCTACGCCCTCGTTGGCGACAAGGCCAATGCCACGAAGTACGACAAGAAAGTGTTTGAGGTGGCTGAGCAATATGTCAACTATTATCTCAGTCTCAAGGGCATCCGCTTCCAGCAGTCGTCTCGCGACGTGCTGACGCAGTTGTCTATCATGAACCAGACCGCCGAGGCGACCGCGACCTTCGACGCCAAGCTCGCCAAGCAGCAGCAGGCTACGATGCAGCGCCTTTACTCGCGCTATATGGCACAGGGCGGCACGTTGCAGTAATAACACTGACAAACAATGTTCATTGAACAACCCTCGAAGTGGTTGCGCTGGATTTACCCAAAGGCCGTTTGGCGGATGGACCGGCACGACCACTCCGTTTACCTTACCTTCGATGACGGCCCCATACCCGAGTCGACTCCGTTTATCCTCGACACCTTGAAGCAGTATGACGCAAAGGCCACCTTCTTCATGGTGGGGGAGAACGTGCTGAGGTATCATGACCTCTACAACCGCATAGTGGAGGAAGGACACCAGGTGGGAAACCACACCTTTCACCATCTCGGCAGCTTGAAGCACATGGCCATAACCTACGGTCAAGATGTGGCAATGGCCAACGAGCTGATAAAGGCACATCTCTTCAGACCACCCCACGGGTGGATGAAGTCGGACGTGTATTGGTGGGTGAACCGCTACTATAAGATAATAATGTGGGATCTCGTCACGCGCGATTACTCCAAGTGGATGACTCCGCAAGACGTGGTCAACAACGTGAAACGATATGCACGCAACGGTTCAATCATCACGTTCCACGACTCGTTGAAGGCCATAGACAAGTTGCGCACGGCTCTGCCGGAGAGCTTGGCATGGCTCAAGGAGCAAGGCTACGAGTTTAAGACGTTTGAATAGGCGTTGTTTGATGGGTCGCCATTCCCAACTCAATATGACAAACAAGGAAGGATCATTGAAAGACAAAATAAAAGCCGAAGCATTGCGCCTCGGCTTTTTCGTTTGTGGATTTGCGAAGGCCGCTCCCGTGACTGATGCCATGAGGCGACATTATCTTGCGTGGCTCGCCGATGGCGGCAACGCCGACATGGCATATCTTAACAACAATCTCGACAAGCGATTCGACCCACGCCTGCTCGTGCCCGGGGTGAGAACCATCGTTGTGGTAGCCCTCAATTATTTTCCCGCCCACAGGTTGCCCGAGGGCGAGCCGCAGATTGCCGACTACGCCTTGGGACTCGACTATCACGACATCGTGAAGCAGAAATTGCGTCAGCTCGCTGCCAACGTGGGTATTGCCGACTATCGTGCTTTTGTTGACACCGCTCCCGTGCTGGAGCGCTATTGGGCCGTGCAAGCCGGATTGGGATGGATAGGCAAGAACCAGCAGCTCATCATCCCCCATGCCGGCAGTGAGTTTTTCCTCGGCGAGTTGTTTGTCAACGTTGACCTTCCGCCCGACGAGCCCAAGCCCAACCGTTGTGGCACGTGCCACCGTTGCGTTGACGCTTGCCCCACACATGCCGTCGGTCTGCTCGCAAAGCATGTGGAAGGCTATGGCGACATCACGCGGTTTGACGCTAGGCGGTGCCTGTCTTACCAGACCATAGAGAACCGTGGCGAGCTGAGCGACGATGCCAAGGCCGCGATGGGCGATACCTTCTATGGCTGCGACCGTTGCCAGCGTGCTTGTCCGTGGAACCGTTTCGCCACGCCAAACACGGAGCCGCTGCTCCAGCCGCGTGAGGAACTGTTGGGGATGACGCGACAAAAATGGGAAAACATGACGGTGGACGACTATCGACGACTCTTCAAGGGCTCAGCCGTGAAGAGAGCCAAATACGAAGGCTTGATGCGAAACATAAAGGCCATGACCGACGATTCTACTCCTCCAGAGCCTTGATTTGCTTCTTGGGCGTAACGCCGAGCGCCTTCAGGCTCTCCACCCTCCGCATCACGTTGCCAGAGCCATCGTAGAGTTGCTTGCGAGCCTTGTCGTAGGTTCCCGACAACTTATTAATCAGGTCGCCTATGCTTGTGAAAGAGTCCTCGAAGCCAACCACCTTGTCGTAGAGGTCTGCGGCGGTCTTCACTATCTTCTCCACGTTCTTGTTTTGGCGGTCATACTGCCAGAGGTTGTAGGCGAGCTGGAGCGCCATGAGAAGGTTGCTTGGCGATATGATGATTATCTTCTTTTGGTAAGCATATCGGCTGAGGTCGGGTTGCTGTTTCATGGCAGCGATGTAGCTTGTCTCATTTGGGATGAACATCAGGACGAAGCCGATGGCATCGTCCACCAACTTTGAATAGTCCTTTTCGGCAAGTTCGTCGATATGCTTGCGAACGCTCAGCGCGTGGGCTTTCATCAGACGCTCGCGCTCCACGTCATCCTCCGTGGCAAGGGCATCGGTGTAGGCAGTGAGCGACACCTTCGAGTCGATGACCACGCTCCTGCCTTCGGGGAAGCGCACGATGACATCGGGACGGAAGTTCTTGCCGTTCTCGTCCTTGGTGTTCTCTTGGATGAAAAACTCCTCGTCCTTCCTTAGTCCACTGTTTTCCAGGATGGTCTCCAGCACCATCTCGCCCCAATCGCCTTGCATCTTGCTGTCGCCCTTCAAGGCCTTGGTGAGGTTTGCGGCATCGGAGCCTATCTTCGAGGTCTGCTCCTTGAGGTTAGCCACGGTCTGCTGCTGTTCCTGCTGGAAGAGTTTCATGGTCGCCTCGAAGGAATGTTGCAATTCCTTCTTGCTCACCTCGTTGCTGGTTCTGCTCTCTTCCACCGATTTCTTGAAGTCGGCGAATTGCTCCTTGATAGGTTTCATGAGCTCGTCCATCTGCAAGCGGTTGCTCTCTTGCAGAGCCGACTGCTTGGCGGCGAGTTGCTCGGCGGCAGCCTTCTGCTGTTCGACGGTCATGCGCTGCATCTCTTGCTTCAAGCTTTCCAGCTTCTGCGCCCACTGCATGTCGCTCTCCTCGCGGAGCTTGGCGGCATACTGTCGCTCGCTTGCCATTTGGTCTTTCAGAGATTGCGTCTCTTCCGCATGATGCGAACGTTCATTCTTCAATATGGTCTCTTGATTTTCCTTGAGGCTTTGCTTTTCCTTCTCCGCCTGTTGGCGCACGCTCTCAAGGTCTTTTTCCGCTTGTTGGCGGATTTGCTCTATCTGCTTCGCAAGCTGTTCCTTTTCCGCTTCTTGCACCTGCGCCTTCGCCACCAGTTGCGTTTTTTCCTCACCGGCAGCCTTTGCCGTCTTCAACTTGCCAACAACGAAGCCTATGGCAAGGCCTAATATTAGACCTATTGCTATTTCCATTTCCTTTTAATTTATAGTTACACTTCTAAACCATCATGACTGTGTCATTGAGAAAGCATGATGTCTGTAAATCATGATTTCCGCGTCACAAATGCAAACATACTGCTTATTTGCGACATACCCAAATGTTATTGCTATAAGATGGACCAACAGTTTCGAATTTGAAGAAAAATATTATACATAAGAAATATTTTGTAATATTTTTTTTCAATATTTCAAAAAAAGACATAAATTTGCAAAACAATTAACAATCGTTTAACCCTTTAAATATTGTAACATGAGGAATCCTAACCACTTACTGCTAAGTAAAGCCCTATTGCTGTCTCTTGGCTTTCTGTCGGTTGCTCCCGTCTCGGTATATGCCGACACGCAAGGCATATACCAAAATGCCCTCACTGTGTCGGGCACGGTCGTCGACGACAAGGGTGAGCCGGTGATTGGCGCGACAGTGCTCGAGGACGGCACGTCCAACGGCACGGTGACAGACGCCAACGGCCAATTCACCCTCAAGACATCGCACGGCGCGCAGATACGCGTCTCCTATCTCGGCTACAAGACCATCCTGCTCAAGGGCAAGCCAAAGATGGACATCAAGATGAGCGAGGACAACAACCAGCTCAACGAAATAGTGGTCGTGGGCTACGGTCTGCAAAAGAAGGTGGACATCACCGGTGCCGTGGCCAACATCGACGTGGACAAGGCCATAGCCTCGCGCCCAATCACCGACGTGGGCAAGGCCCTGCAGGGTGCATCCCCAGGCCTTACCATCACCAACCTCACCGGCGGCCTCGGCACGCAGTCGAACATTCGCCTGCGCGGTAGCGTGGGCTCGCTCAGCGCCACATCGGGCACGCAGCCGCTCATACTCGTAGACAACGTTGAGGTGCCCGACATAAACCTCGTGAACCCCGACGACATAGAGAGCATATCGGTGCTCAAGGACGCGGCGTCATCGTCCATCTACGGCACGCGAGCAGCATGGGGCGTGATTCTCATCACCACCAAGAAAGGCACCGACAGCAACAGGGTGAAGGTGTCTTACAGTGGCAACCTGGCATGGAACACACCTACGAAGCAAGCTGAGCTCGCCTCGACGGTGGACAATGCCAAGTTCATTCTCGCCGTGGCAAACCGTCTCGGCACCGACCACGCCTCGTCGATAGGCTACTACGTCGACGAGTACGCGCTCGGCAAGATGCAAGACTGGCTCGACAAGTATGGCGGCATGTCGCAAGCGGAACTGGGAGAGATGAAAGAGGGACGCGACTTCGAGCTGAAGGACGGCCACACGTATTTCTATCGCTCGTTTGACCCCGTGGACATGTTCACGCGCAAGTGGACCCCGCAGCAGACACACAACCTGTCGGTGGTGGGCGGCAACAAGAACACCACCTACAACATCTCGGGCTCTTATTTCAACCAAAAGGGCGTGATGAAATACAACACCGACAAGTACTCGCGCTTCACGCTCACGAGCAACATCACCACGAAGATTCGCGACTGGTGGAACGTGCACACCAACATAATGTTCTCGCAAGAGAAGAACGACCAGCCATACAAGTTCACCTCAGGGCAATACGACGCATGGTTCTACCTGCTGCGCTGGCCGCGCTGGTATCCTTACGCCGACTATGACGGCAAGTCGTTCCGCTCCTCAGTGACCGACATACGCAACGGCAACCGCGAGACCATGCGCACGTCTTACCTGCGCGCCAACGTGGGCACGACGCTCAACCCACTGAAGGGACTCAACGTGAACTTCGACTACACCTTCGGCCTGGTCAACTACGCGCAAAAGCGCAACGGCGGCACGGTGATGGCCTACGACATGTTCACCACGTCGCCCTTCAGCAACTACAAGGACATATACGGCTCCACGCACAACCGCGTGATACAGACCTCGCAATACAATTTCCAGAACATCTTCAAGGCATACGCCACCTACGCGTTCGACATAGCCAACGACCACCATTTCAAGGTGATGGCAGGTATGGATGCCGAGACACGCCGCCTCACTTCACACTACTCTGAGCGGCGCGGCCTCATCAGCGTGACGCTGCCAGAGATAAAGCTCGCCACGGGCGACCAGTACAGCTACAACAGCACGTACAGCTACAACAACGACTTCGCGGCGGCAGGTTTCTTCGGGCGTCTCAACTACGATTTCCTCGACCGCTACCTCTTCGAGTTCAATGTGCGTCGCGACGGCTCTTCGCGCTTCCCCGACGGACACAAGTGGGCTACGTTCCCATCGTTCTCGGTGGGTTGGCGCGCCAACGAGGAGAAGTTCATGGACTGGGCCAAACCAACGCTCTCAAACCTCAAGGTGCGCGGCTCGTGGGGTACGGTGGGTAACCAAGACGTGGCTGCCAACTCGTTCATCTCGACCATGAGCACCAGCAACTCGGGCTGGGTCATCAACAGCCAGAACGTGCTGGGCATCTCGACGCCTACCGTGGTGTCGCCAACGCTGACGTGGGAACGCGTCTCAACGCTTGACATAGGCGTGGACGCCGGCTTCTTCAACAACGACCTCAACATCACCTTCGACTGGTACAGGCGCGTCACCTCGGACATGCACACCGCCGGCGAGCAGCTGCCTGAGACCTTCGGAGCCAGCGTGCCAAAGGTGAACTTCGGCGAGATGACGGGCACGGGCTTCGAGCTCGGCATCAACTACCAGCACCGTTTCGCCAACGGCTTGGGCATCAACCTCGCCGCTACGTTGTCTAACGTGACGGAAAAGATAACCAAGTACAACAAGGAGGACCGCAACATCTACGGATACTACGAGGGCAAGACCCTCGGTGAAATCTGGGGATACGAGACCGACCGCCTCTTCCAGGCCGACGACTTCAACGCCGACGGCACGCTCAAGGAAGGCATCGCCTCGCAATCGCTGTATGAGAGCGGAGCGTTCAAGTTCGGTCCGGGCGACGTGAAATACAAGGACCTCGACAACGACGGAAAGATCACCTACGGAAAGAACACCGTGGAGGATCATGGCGACCTGAAGGTCATCGGCAACTCGCTGCCTAAATATGAATACAGCTTCACCATCGGCGCCGACTGGAAAGGCATCGACTTCTCAATGTTCTTCCAGGGTGTGGGCAAGCACGACTATTGGGGCTACGGCTCGGTGGTCATCCCCGGAGGCGGATCAAGCTATTCCGACTCTTTCTTCGCCCACCAAACCGACTACTGGACACCGGAGAACACCGACGCCTTCTATCCGCGCCCATACAACATGGCATGGCAAAGCAATGCCTACAACTTCCTTAGGCAGTCGCGCTACCTGCTCAACATGGCATACCTGCGCTGCAAGAACATCACCGTGGGCTACACGCTGCCCGACAAGGTGCTCAAGAAGATACGCCTGCAGAAGATACGCGTTTACTTCTCGGCTGAGAACCTCTTCGAGTTTGACCACATGAACGGCATGCCACTCGACCCAGAGACCACCGACTACAAGTCGGGCTACGGAAGCGGATCATGGTCGTTTGGCCGCAGCTATCCATTCAGCCGCACGCTGAGCTTCGGTTTGCAGGCCACATTCTAACACACACTTAAAACAAGCAACAACATGAAATCGAAATATATCATAAGCCTTGCCTTGGCGGCTCTCTCAATGTCGTCGTGTGGCGACTTCCTCACGCGAGAGCCCGAGGATACCGTGACAGACATCCCGAGTTTCTGGAACAACGAGGACAACATACGCTCGTCGGTCTACAATCTCTACACCGACTATTTCGTAGGCTACAACTCTGATTGGAGCCGATCCGACTTCTTCTACGACACGCGCGTGGCCGACTGGAACGACGACAACGCGCAGGAGAAGGCAACAATGTTTACCAAGGTGGCGCCAACCACCGCTGACGGCGCCAGCGACGCTAACCCCGCCTCGCCATGGGACTTCACCAACGTGACCACCATAAACAAGCTCCTGGAAAATGTGCAGGAATCATCGCTCGACGAAGCGGCAAAGAACCACTGGGTGGGCGTAGCGCGATTCTTCCGCGCCATGGAATACAGCCGCCTCGTGCAACGCTTCGGCGACGTGCCATGGTACGACGAGACCATTGGCTCTACCGACTACGACAAGCTCTATAAGGAGCGCGACCCACGCCTGACGGTGATGGAAAACGTGCTTGCCGACCTTGAGTTTGCCTCTAGCAACGTGAGGGGAAGCGATGGTGAGAAGGGCCTCACCGTAAACCGCGACGTGGTTGATGCGTATGCCTCACGCCTCATGCTCTTTGAGGGCACGTGGCAGAAATACCGCGAGAAAGACAACACCGCAGCGGCAAAGTTTCTCAAGGCCGCAAAGGAATTCGCCGACAAGGTGATTGCCTACGGCGGCTATTCGCTTTGCGACGACTACAAGGCGCTGACCACGAGCGTTGACCTCAAGGGCAACTCTGAGATCATAATGTACCGCTCGTATGTCGAGGGCGTGGTGACCCACTCGCTCATGTCGTTCCAGAACACGGAACACGAGATATGCAGCCCGTCGAAGTCGCTCATCGACAGCTACCTGTCGGCCAACGGCCTGCCTATCCACCAGGAGGGCAACGCCGATTGGAAAGGCGACAAATGGTTCTACGATGCCATCAAGGATCGTGACCCGCGCCTGTATGCCAACATCGACACCACGGGGCTGAGTCTCAGCGGCGTGGCTGAGGTGTATGCCATCTCCGGCTATTTTGCCAACCGTTTCGTCAACGAGAGCCTGAAAAACCTTGCAGGCGGACTGAGCTCCACCAACATCACCGACGCGCCCATCATGAAGCTCAACGAGGTGCTGATGAACGAGATAGAGGCTTGCGCAGAGCTGGCAGACCTCGGGCAGTACTCGCTCTCGCAGACCGACCTCGACCGCACCATCAACGTGTTGCGCGACCGCAAGAGCACCCACATGCCACACCTCACGCTCTCTGGCTCAAGCCTCGCCGTGAACGGCACTGCCATCAACGACCCCGACCGCGACCCGACCGTGTCGCCCATACTGTGGGAGATCCGCCGCGAGAGGCGCGTAGAACTGGTGTATGAGGGCCTGCGCTTCAACGACTTGCGTCGATGGGGTAAGCTTGAATATGCAGATATGCAGAAGAACCCCGACATCAACCGTGGCGCTTGGGTCGACAAGAAGAAATACGTGGAATGGTACAACGCCAAGTTCAGTCCCAGCAAGCCAATAACGGTGGAGACGCTAAAGAGCGTGAAGCTCGACCGTGACGGGGATGCCGGATACATTCAGCCCATCACGGACGCAAGCTTGATGAGGACACAGGCCGACAAGGACTATCTCTATCCGCTTCCCGTAAACGAGATAACCCTATACCAGCAACACGGCAAGGAACTGAAACAGAATCCAGGGTGGTAAACGCCTGACGGATAAAATTTGAAATAGGGGGCTATGTTGAATGGATGGAACATCATAATTCAATATGGTCCCCTTGCTATTTTCTCGGTTCCAGAGACGGGCGTTCACGCAACGGTAGCTTGGCATCAAGGTCTTAGCTTAGAAGTCTTCTTAATATAAAAAAGGAAAGGACACGAAATCGGCTTCGTGTCCTTTCCTTCTATAATGTTCCGTGTGGCTTGCACTATGGTTTCATCACGGGGTTTGCTTTCACGCCAACGATGCCCGTTAGCTTGTCGTCGAGATAGAATGTCGCCATGAGCGTGTCCTTGTCTACGGCGTATCTCAGGGAAATGAAGTTGAGCTTCGCGGTTGGCTGCTGGTAATTGGTGCCAGGCTTCACCAACCCTGACTTCACTGCCGTGGTGCGCATTGCCTGCAGCGCAGAGGCGGTGAGGTGCTTGGTGGAGTCGAGCTTTGACCACGCTATATAGTCGACGTCGGCCTGCGTCATTTGCCCTTCCAAGAACTCCTGGGCATGCGTCTTGGCGGTATGGCTTTCGCCACACGAGGAGACACCCATAGTGGTGGCAAGAACCATGCCTACGTAGAGGGCCAGTTTGTTAAGCTTGCGCGTCATCTCTTGGGAATGTTTTTCAGGATCTCGAGCAAGTGGTCCCAAACCATCTGCACAGTTGGTATGAGGAGACACTCATCGGGTGTGTGCACGTTGCGGAGCGTGGGGCCGAACGACACCATGTCGAGGTTGGGATATTTCTCTGAGAACAGGCCGCACTCCAGGCCGGCGTGTATGCCCCTTACTATGGGATCCTTGCCGAAGAGCTTGCGGTATGTGTCTTTCACGATGCGCTGGAGCTCTGACCCGTGCTTTGGCTGCCATGCGGGGTAGCCGTCGGTTTGCACCACTTCGGCTCCGGCGAGCTCATAGGTGGCCTTCACGGTGTTGCAAATGTTTGCGAGGTTCGATGTCACGTTTGAGCGTTGTGAGCTCACCACGACCACCTTGTCGTCATCGCTCTGCACGCTTGCCACGTTGCTCGAAGTCTCAACCATCCATGCCAGTTCCTTGTCTTGGCACATGGCGAACACGCCGTTGTCCACTGCCTGTAGCGCGTTGATGAGGCTGTCGCTCACCTTCTCGGGCATCACGCTCTGGGCCTCGCCGCTCTCAAGCGACCATTGCATGTTGGCATCGCTCACGTGGTACTCGTCCTCCACCTGCGCGGCGAATACGTTCCAGTCGGCCTTCACCTCTTCCTTCTTGTCGGCAGGCACGGCGAAGATGATCTTGCCGTCGCGCGGAATGGCGTTGTGCATCTTGCCTGAGTTCCACTGTGCGAGTCGCAGCGTCATCTTGCCCTTCTCCATGTAGAGGAATCTGGCGAGCGTCTTTATGGCGTTGGCGCGCTTCTTCTCTATGTCGTCGCCAGAGTGTCCACCGTTGAGGCCCTTCAGCGAGCCCTCCATGAAGAAGAACCCTTCGGGAGCAGCCTCACGCTCGAAACGGAATGTGGCGGTTGTGCTTCTTCCGCCGGCGCATGAGATAAATATCTGCCCCTCGTCCTCTGAGTCGAGGTTGATGAGGTAGTCGCCGTTCATGAAGCCGGGCTTCATGCCCATGGCACCCGTGAGCTGCGTCTCCTCGTCGCGCGTAAAGACACACTCTATTGGGCCGTGCTCAATGTCGTCGGAGTCGAGGATGGCAAGCTCTATGGCGTCGCCTATGCCGTCGTCGGCACCGAGCGTGGTGCCTTTGGCGTGCATCCAATCGCCCTCAACATAGGTTTGTATGGCATCCTTGGAGAAGTCGAAGTCCACGTCCACGAGCTTGTCGCAAACCATGTCCATGTGGCTCTGGAGGATAGTGGTGGCGCGATCCTCGTAGCCCTTCGTGGCGGGCTTGCGAATGACCACGTTGCCGGTCTCGTCTACGACGGTCTCAAGCCCGTGGCTCTCGCCAAACTGCTTGAGATACTCAATCATCTTTTCCTCATGCTTCGACGGACGCGGTATCTTGTTGATTGCCGCGAATTGCTCGAACACGCGGGCGGGTTTTAATTCTGCCATAATCTTTGCTATTTTTATGATTAAATACTTAAAATGTCGTCTTATGTCTTTGCGGTTTGTCTATTTAATGCTATCTTTGCAGCATATTATGTAGAAAAACACTGCAAATTTAGTAAATAATGATAGAAACACTACTTCTTACGGTGTTAATAATTGCTATATCCGTGGCGCTCCTCTCCGTGAAGGTGTTGCTGTGCAAGAACGGCAGGTTCTCGTCCATGCATATCCACGACTCCAAGGCGATGAAGGAGCGTGGCATACACTGTGTCATCGACGAGGACAGGGAGATGCGTGTTAAGGGACGTTTCAGGTAGGACGCATACGACACAGACATTCGACATTAAAGACTAATATACAACATCAAATATGAAGAAAAACATTATCTTCGCCGTGGCATTGACCATCGCCACGACTTTCGGCTTAACCTCTTGCAACAAGAGCGCGCCAAAAATGGACGAGAAGTCGGAGACGACCTCACAGAAGGCCGCAAGCACGGAAATCGCTTATGTGGAGGTAGACTCCATCATGACACAGTATCAGTTCTGCAAGGAATATACCAAGATCCTGAACCAGAAGGGCACCAACATCCAGAAGACACTTGCCAGCCGCCAGCAAGCATTGCAGGGCGCTGCTGCCAACTTCCAGCAGAAGGTGCAGCAAAACGCCTACACCCGCGAACAGGCTGAGGCCATCCAGGCTGGCTTGCAGAAGCAAAGCAACGACCTTCAGGCTCTCAACCAGAGGCTCAGCGGCGAGTTCCAGACAGAGACCGAGAAATACAACAAGGCTTTGCACGATTCCATCCAGCACTATCTGGCCGCATTCAACAAGGACGGCAAGTATGGCATGATCTTCGCCAAGCAGGGTGACAACGTGCTTTACGCCAACAAGGCCTACGACATCACCGCCCAGGTGGTGGCCGGCTTGAACAAGGCTTACAAGAGCAAGGTAAACACGAAGAAGAAATAACAACTGTCCAAGACATAAAGAAAGGGCGTGCCAAAAGACTTCGGCCTTTTGGCGCGCCCTTTCGCGATTAGCTCAATGGCATTATCAAACATAGAGAAACATTACAATAAGCATCCCGAGGACTTGCGCTTGCAGCGCAGGCACGGCATGGTGGAGTTTCAGACAACCATGCACCATCTTCACCGATTCTTGCGCCCGGGCTTCAGCTTGCTCGACATTGGCGCGGGAACAGGCCGCTACACCTCGGCGCTCATGGCTGAAGGCTACGAGGTGAAGGCGGTTGAGCTCGTGCGCCACAACATCGACGTGTTTCTGAAACGCGAGCCTGCCGCCAACGTGGTTCAAGGCGACGCGCGCCACATGCCATTCGTGCCTACAGGCTCATCAGACCTTACGCTCCTGCTCGGGCCTCTCTACCATCTCTTTGGCGACGAGGAAAAGTTGAAAGCCCTTGAGGAGGCGAAGCGCGTGACCAAGCCCGGCGGATTGATCTTCGTGGCTTACTTGATGAACGAATACAGCATCCTCTCTTATTGCTTTGACGAGGACCGCATCGGCGGCCTGCTCGAAAGCGGAGCGGTGGACCGCGATTTCCATATCCAGGCCAAGCCCGACGAGCTATACGACTACGTGCGTGTAGACGACATCGACAGGCTCGACAAAATGGCAGGGTTGGAACGTGTGACCATATTCTCGCCCGACGGCGCATCAGACTATATGCGCACGCGGCTCAACCGCATGAGCGACGAGACGTTTGCCCACTTCGTCGAGTACCAAAAGAGCATTTCCGAGCGTCCTGACCTCATTGGTGCCGGCAGCCACGTGGTGGATGTCGTGAGGGTGCCGTGAGAGTAAATATAATTAAACCTTTCTTCTGCAATGGAAAGACGATTCGACCTTTCGGTGTCTAACTACGGCACGGCACGTCAATACGACTATGCCGTGACCATACTTCCGTGGGGAGCCACCGAGCCCCACAACCAGCACTTGCCCTACATGACCGACTGCATACTGTCGCACGACGTGGCAGTGGAATCCGCCGAGCAACTTTATGCCAAGCACAATATAATGGCCATGGTCATGCCGCCCGTGTTCACCGGGGCACAGAACCCGGGGCAGCGAGAATTGAACTTCTGCGTCCACTACTCTTATGACACCCAGCGCGGTGTGTTGCGCGACATAGTGGCCTCGCTCTACCGCCAGGGGCAACGCCGACTGTTGATAGTGAACGGTCATGGTGGCAACAATTTCAAGAACATGATTCGCGACCTCACGCTCGAATACCCCGACTTCATCATCGCCACGAGCGAATGGTTCAAGATGGCACCTGCCAACGACTATTTTGACATTGTAGGCGACCATGCCGACGAGGTGGAGACATCCGTCATGATGCACTATCATCCTGAGCTTGTGAACCTTGACGAGGCGGGAGACGGCAACAGTCATGGCTTCAAGCTGGGCGCGCTGCGGAAGGGCAAGGTGTGGATTCCCCGCAACTGGTCGAAGGTCAGCCAAGACACGGGCATCGGGTCGCCAGCACTTGCCACGGCGGAAAAGGGCGCAAGGTTCGCTCATGCCGTAGTGGCAGAGTATGTGGAGTTTCTGAAGGGCTTTGCCGAAGTCAATTCGGTAGACGACCTATACGATAAGTGATATTATGAATCAGCCGAACCGAACCTTCTGCCTCATAAGGAGCATGTGCGCATGGATAGCCCTGTTGCTCTCTGCCTTGCCAGACGTTACGACCAGTGCCGGCGGACGTGTCGTTGACGTGGCAGGCTTCCCGTCTGCCGAACCAGGCTATTCGCTTGGCGTGTCGGCATGTTATGCCGGGCGCATAGGCGACTATATAATAATGGCAGGCGGTTGTAACTTTCCAGAGGAAGGCAAGCCGAAGAAGTATTATGCCGGAATCTATGCGGCGCGTATAGACAGCTGCGTGCTGCGATGGCGACTCGTGGGGTCCTTGCCCGAGCCGGCAGCTTATGGCTGTACGGTGCAGAGTGGTGACAGCCTGTTGTTTATAGGTGGAAACAATAGTCAACACGGCCTGAGGACGGTTTATGGCATACGTCTTAGCGGTGTGGAAAGTAAGGCGGAGATAACCCGTCTCGCCGACCTGCCCTATACGGTTGACAACATGGCGGTGGCGCAGACGGGGACAGACATCTATGTGGTTGGTGGAAATCAAGACGGCAAACCGTCGGCTTCCGTGCTTCACCTGTCGCTTGACAAGCCAATGCCAATCGTGAGCAATGCTGAAGATGCCTCTTGCCCGTCTTCGCCTTGGCGAGTGATGACCCTATTGCCTGGAAAGCCACGCGTGCAACCTGTGGCCGTGGCGTATGGCAACAATCTATATGTATGGGGAGGCTTTTTCGCGGATGGAGAAAACAGCGTGGTGCACACTGGTGGCTACTCGTTTGATATAGACCGAGAGGAGTGGGAGGGCATTGCCGCTCCACGCTCGGCGGGGGGCGGGGAAATGACCCTTGCCGGAGGCATAGCGTGGACAGAAGGCAACCGAGTTTTTGCCACTGGTGGCGTGAACAAGGACATATTCCTTGATGCCATAAGTGGCAGATATGAGCGCGTCAGGCAAGAAGACTATCAGAAGCAACCAATCGGTTGGTATAAGTTCGGTGGCAATTTGTATGAATTTGATACAACGGCCAACAAGTGGCTCGCCACCACATTCTCATCGCCGAGCCTTGCGCGTGCCGGCGCACAGGCAGTGCCCACGTCCATTGGAACATTCTATATTGGTGGCGAGCTGAAACCTGCGCTCCGCACGCCACAAATAGTCCTTCTCAGAGAGGAATAGTTGTAAGCGTTCCCACGTGACTCATTGCTTGCGGTGGTCTTTTACCGGACAGCAATAATTCTATTCATAGAGATAGAACATGCGTTCCATCATCTGCCATTTCTCGTCGGAAGTGGCATTGGCGTCACATCCTTGGAACTGCGCCACATGACTTTCCCATTCTGCCTGGCGCGGCAGCGTGGCAAGCTTTTTCATGGCTTCGCTCCAGTTGAATTCGACAGGCGCATCGACAATCATCACAAGCCGTTTGCCAAGGATGTATATCTCCATCTCAAGTATGCCCACCGATTGTATTCCGTGCTTTATCTCATCCCAGAAATGCGCCTTGTCGTGAGCCTCGCGATATTTCACTATCAGCTCGTCATCGTCCTTCAATTCCATTGTTTGCACAAAGCGTTTCGTGGGTAGGCAGAAACGCTTTGTGGCGTACCCGTTCTCTTTCATAGTTTTGGTTTTAGTTATTGTTCGTACTGCAAAAATAAGCATTGTCAGCGTAAACGGCAAATCCTACGGCCATATAATCACTGAAAGGGGTAAAGTTTCTCGGTTTTTGTGATTACCTTTGCAATATGTTTAATATATTGCGTATGAAATATATACAAAGGCTCTTTAGCCTGCAAACCCCCGTCAGGTGGGCGGCGTTCGTCGTTTTCTCTTTTACTGTTTTGCTTTGTCTTTCCCCCGACTCTTATCTCATGCATCCATACGGTGTGCGCTATGATTCTTCGTGGTTTTTCACGGCAGGCAAAGCTTGGATGGAAGGTCTGACGCCCTATGTCGACTTTGCCGACTCCAAAGGCCCGCTGCTTTGGCTCATCTATGGCTTGGGATATTTGCTCTCCCCGACATCCTATCACGGCGTGTTTTGGCTGAGTGTCTTGGCTTATGCCGTAGCTTTTGCTTTCGTTTGGCTCACGTCGCGGTTGTTTGTGGGCAAGCGTGAGGCCCTGCTGGTCTTGTTCGCCATGCCCTTGTTCATATTCTTTGTCACATATCATAACGAGGTGCGTGCTGAAGATTTCTGTATGCCGGCTATCTGTGGCGGAATATATTTCACCTGTTCCGCGCTGGTGGGGGGGGTAAATCGTCAAAGGATGCCTTCCTCCTCGGTGTCTGCATGGCTTATTGCCTCTTGGTAAAATGGAACATTTTCTTCATGATGGGCGGAATGGCGCTTTTGGTGGCAGGTGTCTCTTTAAGTCGCAGATCCTTTTCGGGTATCGGCTATGGTCTTCTTGGCATGACGGCTCTTCTTGTACCGTTTCTCATTTATTTTCTTTGTGCAGGTAATCTGCAGGCTTTTATCCAGGAATATTTCGTCAACACCCTACAGATAACCGACCGCAACCTGTTTTTCTCTTTCCCGAGAGATAAGGTCGTTATTACCGCATTGCTTGTCTCGCAGGTTTTCTTTTGCCGTCGTTTCGGCATGTCGTGTTGGTTTTTGCTCGCCTTCTTTCCCTTTTTCTGTTTCTTGATGCTGCGTTCGGTGTTTCTGCACTATTTCGTGACAGCCATGCCGTTCACGATGTTTGCCTTACTCTTCGTGGCAAGCAAGTTGTCGGACGTTGTAGCCAAGCTGCCGCGATATGTTTTTGCGGTGTTGCTGATATTGTTGTGTTGTGGCGCGTTGCGTTTCAATTTCCACCCGAGCTACCTCCCTGTGTCCAACCATCCGTTGCAGACACGCAAAGCCGTCATGGACTATATGACCAAGAAGAAACAGCCCAAGATCATGTTCACCGATGGCGACGGCGGCCAAGGCTTGCTCTCTCGTGCCATTCCAGCGTGCCGATATTGGGCACAGCAAAAAGCCGCGTCAGGGCAGATGAAGGCGGCACGAGAGCAAGCCGTGCGTGAGCGAAAGGCAGACTTCATTGTTGTCACCAATCTTGCCGAAACGCCCAAAGGATTCATTCCGCTGATGGAGCGGTCAGGCTATCGCCAATGCGTGGCTCCGGTGCTTGAGGACGGAAAATGGGTAATGACCCCTCTGCCTCTATACGAGAAATGACGCGTGGCGGCATCTATCTCCATTTTCTCTCTTGTTGGGGCGTAATCCCGGTGTGCTTCTTGTAGTATCGGCAGAAGAAGCTGGTGTCGGCGAAATGGTATTCCCATGCTATCTCCTTTACGCTCTGCGGCGTGCGTCGCAGTTGCGTCTTTATCTGCAGGATGACATATTGGTCTATTATCGCCTTGGGCGTATGGTCGGTTACCAGGCGCACGATGGTGGTGAGATATTTTGGCGTGATATTCATTTGTGAGGCGTAGTAGCTCACGTCGCGCGATAGCTTATAGTCGCGCTCCATGAGTCTCATGAAGAGATTGAATAGTTTGCGCACGCGGTATGATTTCACCTCGTCGGGCAGACATTCAGGGTTGCGTTGCAGGTATTCGTGGAAGCCTATGAAAAACGCCTTGAGCTGGCAAAGCACGAGCTGGGAGAGGCAGGTGCAGTCGGCTTGGTCGAAATAGACTTTCAGCAAGTCGAACATGCGATCAACGATGTGCGTCACCACGGGCGTGTCTTGCCGGCAGCGGTCCTCGCGCAGGGAAGAATAGACGGTATGCTCCAGTTGCAGGCTCGCCTCGCGCAGCAGCGACGGGCTGTATCTGAGCATCTCCACCTCAAAAAGTGAAGAACGAAGAGTGAAGAGTGAAGAATCATCTTGTCCGTTTACGGATAGGCTACTCGATGACTCGCCGTCAACATCTTTCCCTCTTCTTTCTTCACTTATTCCAGTTGATTCTTCACTCTTCCCTCTTCGTTCTTCACTTATGATCTCCACCACATCGTTCGGGAACACCGTGATTACGGCGTCCTCGTACATTTCCCAATCCTTATAGTTCACCTTCAGCACGGCTTCGCCCTTGCGACAGATAAGGATGGCTCCATAGTCCAACACTTGCGGGCCGCATCGCCACTCGTCCAGCCGCGTAATGTAAAGACTTGCCTCTTGTGGCGAGCCTAATTCTGTTGTGGGGTTCATGGTGAATAATGTCTTGTCTGCGGCGATGGACGCCAATTTTTGTTATTAATACGGTTTTGTCTCTTTTCTCCCACAAAGGTATATAATAAATGTGATAAAACCGAACATTTGTTCCCTTATCGTCCATCCACCGCGTAAAATTTAAAATGCCATATCGCCGAAATCGCCTTACCTTTGCACCCGAATTATAACACACTTTTTTTGATGATAAAGAAGATTATGTTTTCATGGCTCCTGTTGTTTGGAGCCGCGTCGTTGGCCGACGCTCAGCGGCAAACGCTGACCATCGACCAACTCTTTACGGCCATAGAGGACAACAACGCGAGCCTGCGCACGCAGAAGTCGGGCGTTGAGGCTGCCGACCTTGGCATAGAGTCGGCAAAGAGCAAGCGCCTGCCCGATGTTGACGCGTCGTTGTCGATGAGCTATATCGGCAACGTGCTGCTCACCGACCGCGACTTCTCCAACGTTCACGGCCTCTCCTCGCCACACTATGGCAACAACTTCTCGTTGCAAGCCCAACAAGTGGTGTATGCAGGCGGAGCGATAAACGCCGGTATCAAACTTGCCGAGCTTGGCAAGTGCCAGGCGGAAACCGGTGTCAAGCTCACACGCCAGCAGGTGCGTTTCATGGCCTTGGGGCAGTATCTCGACCTCTATAAGATAGACAACCAGACGCAGGTGTATGAGAAAAACATCGAGCTCACGCGCCAGCTCATTGCCGACATCAAGGAAAAACAAGAGCAGGGCATGGCCCTGAAAAACGACATCACGCGCTATGAGCTGCAGATGGAGAACTTGAAACTCGGCCTTACCGCCTTGCGCAACAACCGCAGCATCCTCAACCACCAGCTCTGCAACACCCTCGGCATGACGCATGACGTCATTATAGCTCCCGACGCCAACGTCATCGACAAGATCTACGCCAAGGACGGTGAGGAATACTGGCAGAACCATGGCGCGATGAACTCCCCGCTGCTTGAGCAGAGCTCCAACGCCATAAGCATTGCCGAGCAGCAGGAGAAGCTCGCAAAGAGCGACATGCTGCCAAAAGTGGCTTTCGTGGCAGCCGACAACTTCGACGGTCCGATAACCTTTGAGCTCCCGCCGATAAACAAGAACCTCAACGTGTGGTATGTGGGCGTGGGCGTGAAATATAGTCTCAGCTCGCTCTTCAAGAGCAACAAGCGCATCAAGCAAGCCGCCGTGGAGACCAGGCAGGCGAGGGAGGCTCACACCGTGCAACAGGAGCAGCTCAACAACAACGTACAGGCGGCATACGTGCAGTATCAACAGACCTACGTGGAGCTGGAGACGCAACGGAAGAGCGTGGAACTGGCACGCCAAAACTATGACGTGATGAACGCCCGCTATCTCAGCCAGCTCGCCCTTGTCACCGACATGGTGGACGCGTCTAACCTTCGCCTCAATGCCGAACTGAAAGAGGTGGACGCGCGCATTAACATTGCGTATGCTTATTATAAGATGAAGTTCGTGGCAGGAGAGATATAAAAAAGCCTCTCCCCAGCCCCTCCCCCACATAGGGGAGTGGAGTAATATGCTTGGTTCTATATTTTAGGGAAATGAGGTGTGAAATCAATAAAAAAATAAATATTATGAATAAGAAAATAATAAAGCGAATATATAATGTAGTGGTAATACTCCTGTTCTTGGCAGCTATAGGTTGGTGTCTTAGCCATTTCATCCATGGCAGTGGGGTGGAGTATACCGACGATGCGCAGGTGTGCCGCCATATCACACCCATCAACACTCGCGTGCAGGGATTTATCAAGGAGATACGCTTCAACGACTTCCAGCACGTGAAGCGGGGCGACACGCTTGTCATCATTGAGGATGCCGAATACCGCTTGCAGGTGGCTCAGGCCAAGGCAGGCTTGCGAGGCTCCAAGGCTGGTTCGTCGGTGGTGACTGCAAGCATGGGCACCACCGTGAGCAACGTGCAGACGGCTTCAGCCGGCATCGAGGAGGCACGCGTGGACATGTTGAACGCAAAGCAGGATTTCGACCGTTTCGCGGCCTTGATGAAGAAAGACGCCGTTACCAAGCAGCAATACGACAACGCCTACGCCCGTTACCTCGGCGCGAAGGCACGCTACGAACAAGCCAACGGCAGACGTGAGAGTGCCGCTTCGGTAAAGAACGTGCAGACCCACCAGCTTGGCGGCTCGCGTGCCAGCGAGAGCGTGGCTGAGGCACAGTTGAACCTTGCGCGCCTGAACCTTTCCTACACCGTCATCGTAGCTACTTGCGACGGTGTGATGGGCAAGAAGGACATACACGTTGGTCAGCTCGTGCAGCCTGGCCAGATGTTGGCCCGCATAGTCGACGACAACGACGTGTGGGTTGTGGCCAACTACCGCGAGACCCAGATGGACGGCATCACCGTGGGCAAGAAGGTGGACTTCACCGCCGATGCCATTCCCGGCGTGGTGTTCCACGGCAATGTGGAGTCGCTGTCTGCAGCTGCCGGCAATGCCTACTCGATGATACCCGTAGACAATGCCACGGGCAACTTCGTGAAGGTGGAGCAGCGTGTGCCAGTGCGTATCGAGCTCACCAAGGACAACGATGCCAAGCAAGTGGCCTTACTGCGTGCCGGGCTCAACGTGGAGACGAAGGTGAGCGTCAAGTAGATTATTAATTATTAATTGTAAATTATTAATTGACATAATGCCAGGACCTCCAATGCTACAGGGACCGTTCAGGGTCCCCTCGTTCAACGGATATGTGCCTCGCCTCCTCCAGCCGTGGATATACCTCCTCTTTGCCTTCATCTTCCAGATGTCGGGCGGCATCTATGGAGGGGCGATGAGCCAGGTGATGGGCGAGTATAGCCTGATGAGGGAAGACGTGATCATGATAGTCATGTTCAACGTGGTGGGCGTGGCCATGCCATTCCCCTTCCTCTTCAAGCTGAAGTTCGCCTTCACCAACCGGCGGCTTCTGCTCAATGCCGCTCTTGCGGTGGCAGCCTGCAACTTCCTCATCATGTGGACAGACTCCATTCCCGTGATGTGCGTGCTGGCCTATCTCGCGGGCTTCTTCAAGCTCTGCGGCACCTTCGAGTGCATGAGCACCATCCAGCTATGGATGACCCCCAAGCGCGACTTCACCATATTCTTCCCCCTGCTCTATTGCATCGTGCTTGGCAACATGTCGTTATCGCCATGGGTCACCGAGCACCTCATCTATATCTGCCAAGACTGGCGCGTCATCAACTGGACGATGACGGCGGCCATGCTCATGGTGGCTCTCGTGGTGTATGCCACAACCCACGACTTCCGCTTCATGAAGCCGCTGCCATTCATCAGTGTCGACTACCTGGGCTGCCTGCTATGGTCGGCGTGG
The DNA here is from genome assembly GCA_963660075.1 of Lachnospiraceae bacterium. GTDB lineage: Bacteria > Bacteroidota > Bacteroidia > Bacteroidales > Bacteroidaceae > Prevotella. Next base: position 9,676 of record CAVKWN010000012.1, on the reverse strand, counting down.
ATGCTGGAGTTCATCTTCTTCTTCAACTATGGCGAGCACTACAACTGGCTCGACTCGCCAGTGATGCGCATGGACCTGCTGCTCTTCGTCCTTACGGGCTACTTCTGCATCCAGCGAATGCTCCACATCCGCCATCCCTTCATCGCTCCCGGGGCTTGGAAGTATAAGCGCCTCGTTCCGCTGCTCGTCCTCTTCGCCTTCGTTGAGTTCATGGGCAGTACGCCCAAGGTGTTGCAGACGGCGTTTACGGGCGGCGTGCTCCATTTCGGAACGGTGACCACCAACGCATTGAACCTCGTGGAATGGGCGGGAGCCATCGCTGGCTGTCTCTTCTGCCTCTTTTGGTGCAAGGTGCTCAGGTTGAAATACACTTACCTGCTCACCCTTGGCGTGGCTATGATGACGGCGTACCCGGTGATGATGTATTTCCTCATCGATCCGGGGCTGAATATCGAGGCGCTCTACTTGCCGACGTTCTTGCGGTCGTTCGGCAACGCCATATTCTTCTGCATGCTTACCATCTACCTTGAGGAGCTCATGCCCTTTCAGCACTTCTTCATGGGGCTCACTATGGCTGCCCTCGTTCGCAACGGCCCCGTGTCGACAATGTGCTCAGGTCTCTTCAGTTTTGGCATACGCCACCAAATGGCTGACAACATGGCGCGTGGCTTGCCTTACGACAGCACGCAGCTGCTGATGATCAGTATCCGTCAGCTCTATGGCGTCACCTGTCTCATCGGACTCGCGGCGCTCCTCATTTTCCTGCTATGGAACGTGCAACCCGTGCGCAGCACCATGAAGAAGATGCCGGCATGGAACTTCGTGGGGAGAATGATGAAAAAGAAAAATCGACGTTAAAAGATACGTCAGCATTAAATGGAAAAGGGAAGACCATGTCGCCTTCCCTTTTCCATTTAATGTGGTAAGCCATTGACTTAATGTGATTAGCCCTTGTCGAAAATTTCCTTATCCAATAAATTCTCGTGTTTGGCAAGAATTGTAGTACATACGGCATCGCCTGTGATGTTGACTGTAGTTCGGCACATGTCCAGTAATCTGTCAATACCCATGATCAAGGCGATTCCTTCAACGGGTAAGCCTACAGATTCGAAGACCATGGAGAGAGTGATTAAGCCTACGCTGGGTACGCCTGCCGTACCGATGCTGGCGATAGTAGCTGTTGCAATAACAGTAACGTAGTCGGTAAAATTCAGATGTATTCCAAATACTTGTGCGACAAATACTACGGCGACTCCTTGCATGATAGAAGTGCCGTCCATGTTTATTGTGGCACCAAGAGGTATGGTGAAAGAACTGATTTTTTCTGAAACGCCAATCTTTCTTGCCAAGGTTCCGATAGATAGCGGGATGGTAGCATTGGATGTGGCTGTAGAGAATGCAAATTGCATTACAGGAATAAATTTCCGTAAGAAAAGAAAGGGATTTAGCCCTGCCAATAGTTTTAGTATTCCTAGATAGACCACTAATAGTTGTACTGTTAAACTAATGAGTACAGCAGACATATATTTAAGCATCGGGGCAAATCCATCAAATCCGATATTGGCGAATGTTCTGGCTATCAAACAGAAAACTCCAAAGGGTGCAGCTTTCATTACAAGTGTTGTCATCGACATCATTAGTTCGTTTCCTTGTTTGGCTAAACTTGCTAATCCTTCAGTCTTGTTTCCAAGTTTGACTAGCAGTGCCCCTGTAATAAGTGCAAATACGATTATTTGCAGCATATTACCAGTGGCGAATGCTTCTATCGGATTGGTTGGAATTATATTTAGAATAGTATCTGCCATTGACTGTTGGTCTGTAACTTGTGTTGTGGCAACTTTTGTGGGCATCATATGCATACCATAGCCAGGATTTATGATGTTTGCGACACAAAGGGCAACAGCCACGGCCATGATCGTTGTACAAATATAGAATGAGATGGTAATTATTCCCATTTTTCCCATCTTGCTGGTGTCTCCAATACCCATGGTTCCACAGACGATGGAGCAAAAGACTAATGGAACTACCAGCATTCTCATAGCCCGTATAAAGCCGTTGCCAATAATGTTGAAAATTCCATTGACGAATATTTCGTCACGTATATAGCCTTCTGGTACGTAATAATGTAAAATCAATCCTACTATAAAGCCTAATATAAGGGATATGAAAATAACAGATGTCAAATGAAGCTTTACTTTTCTCATGTTGTAAACAAATTGATGTTTGTATTATCCGTGTGGTGACAAATATGTGCAAAAGTAGTCTATAAAAAGCAAATATGCAAGCATTTGTGTCAAAATGTTTTAATTTGCCTCGGATTTGTGTCGTTTTGGATAGATAGCTGAAGAATTCTCCTAGTAATAAGAGGTATATTGGTTGTTTTTATTACAAAAAGATACAAAAACACTCCAGAGCATTGCGAAGTGACACGAAAAGATAAAGAAATATTACGAAACGTTTGTTAGTTTGTGTAATAATGTTTACTTTTGCAACCGAATTTGATGCTGGTCTGAGGAAAGAATATGAAAAAGTTAAGAGATTGTATTTTGGGGCGTGTGTTTTGCTCTGTATTGTGTCTGTCAACTGGTTTCATGCCAATATATGCAGACAATGAAATCATAGGTAAAAAAGTTACATCAATTAAGGGAAAGGTAATTACGGTTGACGATCAACTTCCTGTTATTGGTGCGTCTATCCTTATTGAAGGTACCAAAATAGGAACTGTTACCGATGTAGATGGTAACTTTTATATCGCCAATATTCCTGTCGATGCCAAGCGAGTCAAGGTGTCATATCTTGGATTGAAGAGTCAGTATATAGCAGTGCGACCAGAATTACTGGTTAAGATGGAAAATGATGATGCACAGCTTGACGAAGTGATGGTTGTTGCTTACGGAACTGCAAAGAAAAGTACTTTTACTGGGTCGGCATCTGTCATAAAGACCGACAAATTGGATGATCGCCCTGTTACAGAAGTGTCATCGGCTCTTTTGGGAAGTGCTCCTGGTGTATCGGTTTCATCTTCAAGTGGAATGCCAGGTACCACTTCTACCATCCGAATACGTGGAGTAGGTTCTTTCAGTGCGTCTTCCAGTCCTTTAATAGTTTTGGATGGAATTCCTTATGAAGGTTCGTTGAGTAACCTTAATCCGACGGACATTGCCAGTATGTCGGTATTGAAGGATGCTGCATCGACGGCATTGTATGGTGCCAGGGCCGCCAATGGTGTTATAGTCATTTCCACGAAAAAAGGAAAATCAGGAAAAGCTCAGGTCAATTTTAAGTTTAATCAGGGAGTTACTATACGCCAAAGTTCAGATTATGAAAAATTAGGAGTAGACCAATATTGTGAAATTTATTGGGAGAACCTTCGCAACAGGTATCTGAAAGATGGCATGAACAGTGTGAGTGCTGCGGAAAGTGCCAGTGCCAATTTGATGGATGTTCTGGAATACAATCCTTTTACGAATGTAGACAAATCTTCAGTCGTAGGTGTGGATGGAAAGTTCAATACGGCAGCTCAAATGGCATGGGGAGACGATACCGATTGGGAAAATGCCATACAGCGAGCTGGTCACAGAACTGATGCCAGTGTTTCGGTTACAGGTGGAAACGACAAGAATGACTATTATTTTTCTTTGGGCGCGATTTCCGAGGATGGTTACATTATAGGTTCCTCTTTGAAGAGGTATACGTTCAAGACCAATATAAATTCGCAAGTTACCTCATGGTTGAAGCTTGGAATGATTACGGGAGGCAATATCAGTGCTGTGGATGGACAGCAAAATACCACTAGGAACAATCTTAGCAATCCTTTTCTTTTTACGAGATATGTCAGCCCTCTTTACCCGATACATATGCATGATGCCACCACGGGCAACTTGATATATGATAACAACGGAGATGCTTTATATGATTTTGGTGTTGGGTACAACAAAGATGGAATGACTGTACCCAACCGTTCTTATTGTTCTACCGTAAATCCTGTAATAGAATTGGCGGAGCGCAAGGATGGTTATACACGCAAGATGTTTGATGTGAAGGGTTATGCAGAGGTGAGTTTCCTGAAATATTTTACCTTTACGTTAAATGGAAGTGTAAACTCCAGTGCCTATCTTGGTTCTTCTTCCAGCAAAAAATATGAGGAGAAGGGGAATGTAGGCACTGCCACTCGCACCAATTCTTTTACTACGACAACAAATTTCAATGAGTTGTTGGGCTATAAGAGAAAATTTGGATCTCACCATCTAGATGTCTTGGTCGGTCATGAGAATTACCGGTATGAATACAATTACCTGACTGCTAGCATGAAGGGGGAAATCATGTCTGGCAATTCCGAACTCGGCAATTATACGGAGCTGAATTCGACTCCGTTGTCTTATACGACAAAATATAGGACGGAAGGTTACTTTATGCGCACCAATTATGACTATGATGACTTGTATTATGTCTCACTGTCGTTCAGGCGAGATGGCTCTTCCCGATTCTATAAGGAATCCAGATGGGGAAATTTTGGTTCTGTCGGAGCAGGATGGAGTATCAGCAGAAGTCTTTTTGCCGATACAAGATGGCTGGACAATCTGAAATTGCGTCTTTCCTATGGTGAGGTGGGAAATGACAATGTGGGTGGATATTTCCCATGGGTGGCGTCGTATGCTCCATCCAATAACGCGACTGAAGCCGGATATGTTCAGAGTAGTATGGGCAACAAAGACTTGAAGTGGGAGGTGTCCCGAAATTTTGACGTGGCAGTGGAGTTTGGTTTCTGCAATCGCCTAAGCGGTTCTTTGGAGTTTTTCACACGCAAGTCGTCCAACCTTCTTTTCGAGATACCCTTGTCTCCTTCCACCGGCTTTGACAGTCAAGACCGAAACTCGGGTGCCATGAAAAATTATGGTGTTGAGTTTCAGGCAAGTCTGAAGATCCTTGATTCTTCTAAATGGAAATGGGCTATTGATTTCAATGGTACCTATCTCAAGAATAAAATCACTTCTTTGCCTGTGGACCCGTTCATAGACAATAATGTTTTCAGAATAGAGGAGGGACATTCACGCTATGAATTCTATTTGAAAGATTGGCGTGGTGTGGATCCAGCGACAGGTAATTGTATCTATGCACCGATAGAGGGAGCCAAGAATATTGTCACCGTAGGCGGAGAAGAATATACCACTTCGCTCAGTGAGGCTGCTTATTGTTATGGTGGAAGTGGAATCCCGTCTTTTACGGGAGGTTTTTCCACGTCTTTGTCTTACGGAAACCTCTCGCTCAGTGCAACTTTGTATTATCAGTTGGGAGGAAAGGCCTATGATACTGCATACAGTAATTTGATGACTCCCAACCAGAGATCATACAACAATTTATCGGTAGATATCCTTAAAAGATGGCAGAAGGCTGGCGACATAACCAATGTGCCACGTCTATCGGATGGAAGCGATGCCACAGATTTGATCGGAGAGAATTCCACTAGATGGTTGGTAAGTTCCGACATGTTGGAATTGGCAAATGTCGTATTGTCATATCAACTCCCAAAGTCTTTACTTCGTTCTTTCGGAATATCTTCTCTCAGGGTATATGTATCGGGCGAGAACCTTTTGCAGATTACGAAGAGAAAGGGGTTGTTCCCGCGCCAAAACACATCGGGCTACACAAACAATGGTGACACTTTTGCACCGGCAAGAGTTTTCACCGCAGGTGTTAATCTGTCTTTTTAATTATTAAAACTTTTGCTGAAATGAAGACGAAAGACATAAGAATAATGATCATGGGAGGCATAGTCTGTCTCTCCCTGACTTCATGTGCCAGTGACTACATGGATGTAAGTTCAACTGAAAATGTGGATGAATCTTCGATATTTGCTACCACCGAGGGAGAAATGATGGCTATAAATGGCATACATAGGCTCATGCATGAGTCTACGGCCAGTTGGTATGCACAAGGGGGATACCAAACTTTCATGCTGTCCACAGACTTGATGGCAGAGGATGTGGTGTTCACAAAGAGCAATCCTTGTTTGACTTGGGATGCACAGCTGACGATGCACCAGACGCCATCCAACAGAGACAATGAGTATTATTATAGTTTCTTCTATCGTGTCATATCAAATGCAAACAAAGTGATAAGTTGTGGGGACGATGTGGAAGGTCAGGCCAATGTACACAAATATGCCAGAGGGCAAGCGCTTGCGTATAGGGCTTTTTGCTATTTCAACTTGGTCCAGATGTATGGTAAGCGGTATGCACAAGGAGCGGATAACTCGCAGCTTGGTGTGATATTGAGATTGGACAACAGTAGCAACAATATGCCTAGGGCGACGGTGGAAGAAGTGTATAGACAAATCAACGCCGACTTGGATGAGGCCGTTGGGTTGTTGGAGGATTGTGGTGTCAAGCGGGAGAATAAAAGCCATATCGACAAGTCTGTTGCCATGGGATTGAAAGCGAGGGTGTTGCTGGCGCAGGGCAGATGGGAAGAAGCGGCAAGTATGGCTCAGAAATGTATAGAGTCCAGTGGAGCTACCCTTGACGACGCAACATATACGACTACCGATTATCGTATGTCTTCCGCCCTTAGCAGCGAATGGATTTGGGCAAAGATCTCCCAATCAGACCAAGAAGGAAAATTGAAGCAATATCATGCTTTCAATTCCAACAGTAATGCCAGCTACAATAGAAACACTCCACGTTGTATCTACAATAAACTTTACGACAAGATCAGTTCGACAGACACAAGAAAAGGTGTTTGGTTTCCTAATGCGCAAGACAAATCCGTGACTCCTGCTCCTATATATCCTGCCAATGGCAATCTTTACAATTATATGAGCAACAAGTTCCTGTTGCCAATAGGTTGTGACCAAAACACGGCAGGCGACATTCCTTACATGAGATTGCCCGAGATGATGCTTGTCAAGGCTGAAGCGCTGGCACGTGAGGGGAAATACGCGGAAGCTGCCAATGCGCTTTATCCCTTGGCTCACAGCAGGGATAAGGCTTATGTCCTGTCTACGAAGCAAGGAGAGAATCTTATAGAAGAAATCATGGTGCAACGCAGGGTAGAACTATGGGCAGAAGGATTCAGGTGGTTCGATTTGAAGCGGCTCAATCTGGCTCTGGACAGAGGACCAGCCCCCAGGACGGAGCTGGGATATTCTGCTGATGGTTGGAAGAGCGGTAAGAAACCCAGCAAGGTGGATCCCGAGGCATCCAATTATAATATGTATGACACCAAGGCTATAGGTGAGGAGAATCGCTACAGGAAAGCCGGTACCAATTTCTGGCAATGGCTTTTCCCTGAGTCTGAGATAAATATCAATCCGTTGTGTGACCAAAATCCAATTTACACAACCCAAGAGGAGGTTTCTGAATGAGGAAATTGAGTATATTGCTTTTGTGTTTGATAGTATGTTTTCCTTCCTGTTTTATGTATGCGTGTACATCGGTTATCATATCAGGAAAGTTGACAAAGGATGGACGTCCGCTTATGTGGAAAAACAGAGACACGGGTACTTTGGAAAATTGTGTGATCTACCGGAAAGGTGAACGGTATGCTTATTTGGCTATCATAAACAGCAAATCCGTAGCGCAACCGAGGTCTGTGTGGATGGGAGTCAACGAAAAAGGTTTTTCCATCATGAACACTTTGTCTTACAACCTTTCTGATTCTGCCAACGACTTGGGAGGGAAGTACAATGGAGCCATCATGAAACGGGCTTTGGAGGTTTGTGCAGACATCAATGATTTCAAAAATCTCCTCGATACATTGCCTCGCCCTTTGTATGCAACTGCCAATTATGGAGTGATTGACGCAGCGGGAGGGGCTTCCTATTTCGAGACAAGTCAAACGAGCTACAAACAGTTTGACGTCAATGATCCGCTTGTTTGTCCTAAAGGCTATTTGGCGAGAGCGAATTTTTCAGAAAGTGGCATTGACAAGGTGGGGAAGGGGTATCCGCGCTATCAGCAAGTGCAAATAGAGATGGATCGTGCAATAGAGCAAGGACTGTCCGTTACCCCACAATGGATATTAAACACATTGTCAAGATCGTTTGTCAATCCTGTCATGGGAATAGACTTGACAAGCGGCAATTATAACAAGCCTGTCACCAATGGATGGTTTACGGAGGAAGATTTCATAGCCCGTCGAAAGTCATCATGCGCTGTCGTTGTGCAAGGCGTGAAGAAAAATGAGAATGTTTCACATACCATTATGTGGACAGTGCTTGGCTATCCTCCTGTGACTCCTGCCATACCTTTATGGGTGGCAGCCGGAAATGCCGGATTGCCAAAAGTCGTGACATATTCTCCGGAAATAAAGGATGCGCCGCTGTGCCATTTTGCCGATAGCCTGAGGCAGCAGGTTTATTCTTATGAGTATGGAGACAACAAGCAGGATTATTTTAATTGGGAACTTCTCTATAATAGGGAGAATACTGGTCTTATGCAAAAAACACGGAAATTTGAGGCAACTTTATTCTCAGTCTATGACGGTGTTGTGGAAAAATTGCGTACAAAGCGTGACATGGACAGAACGTCGGTCTTGGCACTCTACCATAAAGTAGATGGGGAAATATTGGATTGGATGAAACAATAAACGGAATACAATCATGAAGAACTATTTTTTCTCTTTGGCAATACTGTTGTTGTGTGTTTGTAATTCTATAAATGCGCAATCTCGTCAAACAAGGAAACCGGTAATTGGCATTACCATGTATGTGAAAGATGGTGTGTTGTCAGTTTCCGAGAGCTATGTCAGAGCTGTGGAAGCTGCAGGAGGCATACCACATTTGTTTTCCATGAGCTGCGACCCTACTGCTGTCAGAAGCGAGACCGAAATTTTGGATGGAGTGATTTTTAGTGGTGGTGAAGACATTTCTCCATTGAGATATGGAGACCAGCCATGTATGGAAATAGGTAAGGTCAATGCAACTCGTGACTCTGCGGAGGTGCTGATATTCCAATGTGCCCAAAAACGAGGCATCCCCATATTGGGCATTTGTCGTGGCATGCAATTCATCAACGTGATGTTGGGCGGAACTTTATTCCAAGACATTCCGTCTCAATGGAAGAATCCCATTCAGCACAAGCAACTTCCCGCAAAAGATGTTGCTACCCATACGGTCGATATAGTTAAGGGAACAAAGTTGTGGAATATATTGAAAACAACCTCTGTTGGTGTTAATTCCTTTCATCATCAGTGTGTCAAAGACTGTTCTAGTCAGTTGAGAGTTTCTGCATACTCCACAGATGGAGTGCCAGAAGCCCTGGAAAGTATAGGGGATGCAAAAATCCTTGGTGTCCAATTCCATCCCGAGGGGCTGTTCGAGAAGAATAAAGTGTTCTTGACCTTTTTTGAAAAATTTATAGAGGAAGCACGTAAAGAGAATACGGGTAAATAGTAGGAATCAATAAAAGAGCGTGGATTTTAGCATAGGCTATAATCCACGCTAAACCTATACTAATAGCATAAATGCCTGATATTCAATGTAGACTTTGTTCTTGCGCCTTTGATTGTTCCCACGTTGGCACCACAGAACTTATAGTAGAACAAAGGCTTTCAGTCGTGTTTATTTCCTTCACATATCCTTCGATTTCGTCCAAATGCCGCTAAAGACTTTTTAACGGTCAATTCCGTGCAATCTTTGTCGTTTATGGAAGTTGCTTACGAAAAGAAAACGGGCGGA
>CAVKWN010000011.1:0-49470 GCA_963660075.1 Lachnospiraceae bacterium | reverse complement strand
ATCATCTTTAACACACGGTTCCGCCCATCAGTAGTCTCTATGTCTGTCAACACCAATGGTGAATGGGTGGACACAATGAACTGAACTTGCTTAAAAGCATTCATAAGACATGACAACACCACCTGTTCCAATTGTGGATGCAGATGCAAATCGATCTCGTCGATAACAACGACACCAGCAATGTCAGTGCTTCTTCCCTCACTCAATATGAAAGAGCGATAAGCGATGTCAAGGACAATGTTGAACAAACGCTTGTATCCGGCAGGCAACTTCCTGAAATCATATTCCTCACCGTTTGGGGTTTGAATGCAAAGCCTTCCCTCGTTTTGCCTGTTTCGCCCCAAGGCAAAACGCTCAAACTTAATGGCAAAAGGCGAGTCGAAGGCAGTATTCGGAGCGAACCTTGCAAAGCATGCGGCAATGGCGTTCGATTCTTGATAAAGGACTTGAAATTCGGCTTCATCCTCGGCTTTCAACTCAGCTCTTGCCGGAACTCCTTGGCGGTTGTTCATCAGTCCCTTGGCTATCAGCGCTACTTGTCGCTTGAGATTGTTCTCCAACCTAAGGATCCACTCATTGGTGCAACCTTCTTCTTCATCCCAATCAAAATAGGCGAAATTGCGCAGTTCCCTGATTTTTGCCTTGACTTGGCTCTTCTTATTGTCCTCCTTGTGGGGAAATCCGTCAGAAACATAAGCCAACAACGGGAGCTGCCCGCCATTTTCTTGCCAGGTATAAAAAGCCAAGTACGCATTCTCAAACTCGGTCGGTCTGAGCTTGTTGTTATTGGCCTTTGCGCTCATTCTCCAGTTAACATCCGTAAGAGTCTGGTCAAAGTCTGCTAATGCCGCAATCTCAATGAATGCATCCTGCGTATTGTTAAAGTCATCACTGGAAAAACCTTTAGTATGAAGATAGGGATTGTTCTTCGTAATGGTTTTATAACCCACAAGTTTTTTCTTTCTTTTACCCTTTACAAGAACACTTTCGTATTCGTTTTTGGTATACATAAGCATACTCAAAGCCTTGTGTATGGCATGAATCAATGTGGACTTGCCCGAACCGTTCTTGCCAAACAGCACGGTCACGCCAGGCGCGAACTCAATAGTGTAGTCGCGGAAACAACGGAAGTTGCTGATATGTAGTTTCTTCAGATACATAGTTGCCTCTTTTTAATACCTTATGTCTATGTTCACGGTCAGTGTCTTGTTGCCTTCCTTCAGCGTGCGGAGGTTCTTTTGCAGTTCCTCACGGTGGGTGAAGCCGAAGCTGTAGCCAAAGACGACGACATTGTGGGGCGAGAATGGCTCACCGTTATACTTGTCCATCAAGGCGGCTATGCTGCTCGCGTCGAAGTCGTGGTCTGGCTTCACCAAGTAGAGGTGGTCATCCTTCCAGAAGGCAGTGTAACGGCCCAACTGCACCTTCTCGGCTTCTGCTGTCAGGCCATAGCCGTCGGCCACGAGCCATGTGCGGAGCACGGTGGCGAGGCCGAAGTCATCGACCGTCAGAGGTGTCATGATGTTCAACGACGGGTCAAACTGCTCCATCAGCAACAATGCGTCTTGCTTGGGCTCCTCAAGGGTGAAATGCTTAAAACCCAAATCACCGGCAAAGAGCGGATTCTGCTCTCTTATCTTCTTGGCGGCACGCTTGATGCGCTCCATGCCGATTGCGCAGATGTCACCCCATTTGCCATTCACCTTTTCGGGTATCTGCACAAGGATAAACTTGCGCTTGCCGCCATCATTCGCCATGGCATTATATTGCATCACGGCTTGTGCCGTGGTGGCAGACCCCGAGAAAAAGTCAAGGACAAGGTCGCCCTTATTGGTGGCGATCTGCAATATCCGCTGGATAAGGCGCACTGGCTTTGGAGTGTCGAACGGTATCTCGCCCTCAAACAAGGCCTTCAGCTCCTTCTTAGCCTCGTCGGTATGGCCTACCTCTGAATATGGCCACAGGTTGGTTACCATCTTGCCGTCTACATTTTCGAGGTATGTCTTACGACGAATGCCCCCTTGTCCATTTCTCGTGAAATAAAATCGTGGCCATTGCCCACGCTTCAATACGGCTTGTGCCTGTTTCTTTGATTTCTCCAAGCTATTTTTTAAAACAATAGCCTTTATGCCTTTCCGCACCTCACTTGCGTCTATTCCACACACATGAGCACGTTGCTCTTCATCATTTATATCTTTAAGCTCATAGTTGCACCATCCATTCAAATATTCAAGCATTGCGCCCTGTTCATATCGCCAACAAGAGGTTGTCGCAGGATAAAGCATTTCACCAGTAAAAGGATGTTGTATGGCATAAACCATGCCTTGATGTGTTTTAGCACCTGGGGCACATGGATCACTACTTGTCCACGGCATCACATCATTATCGGGATTGGCATACTTGGCGTTCATTGTATCCGTTCTCGGCAGTTTCTTCGGAGTCCAACCCTCGTTCTTTCCATACGCAAGGATATACTCCACCTCGGTAGGGACACCCTTTGAGTCGTTGCGTGGTGAATATGTCTTTTGCCATGAAATGTTTGCCACAAAGTTCTCCTCTCCGAACACCTCATCGCACAGCTTCTTGAGGTTTGCCTGCTCATTGTCGTCGATGGAAATGAAAATCACCCCATCGTCGGTCAGCAAGTCGCGTGCGAACGATAGGCGCGGAAGCATGAAGGTGAGCCATGCCGCATGGCTCGCGCTGCCGCGGCGCGTCATGGACAAGATGCGCTCCGCTCGCTCGGGAGTGATGTCCAGGCGCTTTGCGAGTTCCTCGGGCGTGAAGTTGAAGCGGTCGTTATAAACGAATCCGTCGCTGCCAGTGTTGTAGGGAGGGTCGATATATATTACCTTCACCTGTCCGCTGTACGACTTCACAAGGTGCTGCAGCGCGTCAAGGTTGTCGCCACTGATGTACACGTTTTGGCTGTCGCGGTTCTCGGGCAGGGCGTTGTGATCCTCGTCGGGACGTATGAGCGTCGTGGTGTCCATGTTGCAGAGCATGCGTGCGTAATTCTTGCCCAGCCACGAGAACCCACTCGTCTCATCGGTCAGCGTCGTGCCCTCAGGCAAGGCGGCCTTGAAAGCCTCGATGTCGAACTCTCCATCGACATTGAAGCACTGCGGGAAGTAACGGCGCAATGCATCCATCTCTTTCTGCCCTGCCACGGCTTTGGCATTGTGATTCAATATATCTTTTATCATGTTTTGTTTTTCCAGCGTTTCACGCCACTAAGTTACGAAAAATTGCCGACATGGCAAAAAACACGCATATATTTTGCCAATTGGATAAAATGTAGTAGATTTGCGTCTGCCATTGTCAACATGGAAACGACCATATATAAACAACACATAGCATGAAAAAGAAAATTGCACTTATCACTGGCGCTACAAGCGGCATTGGCGAGGCTTGCGCGCGCCGCTTCGCCATGGGCGGCTACAATGTCATCATCACCGGGCGCAACAGCAAGCGCCTCGACGAGATAAAGAAAGAACTGGAGGCCGAGGGTGCGTCCGTGCTCACGCTCTGCTTCGACGTGCGCGACAGGGCGCAGACCGCAAAGGCCGTGGAGTCGCTGGGCGAGGAATGGAAAACCATAGACGTGCTGATAAACAACGCCGGGCTGGCTCGCGGGCTAGACCCTGAATATGAAGGCGACTTCACCGACTGGGACGAGATGGTCGACACCAACATAAAAGGCCTGCTCAACATGACGCGCCTCATAGTGCCCGGCATGGTGGAGCGCAACCACGGCCACGTGATAAACGTGGGCAGCGTTGCCGGCGACGCGGCATACGCCGGCGGAGGCGTCTATTGCGCCACCAAGGCGGCAGTGAAAGCCCTCAGCGACGGCCTGCGCATCGACGTGGCCCACACCAAGGTGCGCGTGACCAACCTCAAGCCCGGGCTCGTGGAGACCCACTTCTCCAACATCCGCTTCCATGGCGACGACGAGCGTGCCGACAACGTTTACCGTGGCATAGAGCCGCTTCGCGGCGACGACATTGCCGACGTGGCTTTCTACGCGGCAAGCGCGCCCGAGCACGTGCAGATTGCCGAAGTGCTGGTGCTAGCCACCCACCAGGCCAACGGCACCGTGATACACAGGGACGCGTAGACCACCGGATCCCGACTTGGGAAACGCGCCCCGGAACAATTTTCCCGGGCACGCGAAACCTTTGTCTTAACCTCCCTTCGGCTTTCCACTGAAAAGGCGTTGCCTTTCCACCGTAAAGGCGTTGCCTTTTCAGTGGAAAGCCAACGCCTTTACGCTGAAATGTCAAAACTGCCCAAAAGAGAGGCTCCGAATATGGCTAAATTATGTCAATAATGTTCTTTTTATTAATATAATTTCGTAATTTTGCACATATTAATATGAATCGGCAAGAATAATTTTTCGATCAAACATGAATATTTTAGAGTTGAGTGAGCAGGAGATTGGCCGCCGCCAAAGCCTGCAACAGTTGCGCGAGATGGGCATCAACCCCTACCCCGCCGCCGAGTTCCCCGTGTCAGCGTTCAGCACCGACATCAAGCAGGCGTTCAAGGAAGACGAGCAGACAGAGGTCGTCATCGCCGGACGCATGATGAGCCGCCGCGTGATGGGCAAGGCGAGCTTCGTGGAGCTGCAAGACGGCAAGGGACGCATACAGGTCTACGTCACCCGCGACGACATCTGCCCCGAGGACAACAAGGACCTTTACAACGTGGTCTTCAAGAAGCTGCTCGACATTGGCGACATCATCGGCATACGCGGTTTCGTCTTCAGGACGCAGACCGGCGAGATCTCCGTCCACGCCAAGGAGCTGACGGTTCTCTCGAAGAGCCTCAAGCCGCTGCCAATAGTGAAATACAAGGACGGCGTGGCCTACGACAAGTTCGACGACCCCGAGATGCGCGCCCGCCAGCGCTATGTGGACCTCGTTGTCAACGATGGCGTGAAAGACACGTTCACCAAGCGAGCCACCGTGCTGCGCACCATGCGTGCCTTCTTCGACAAGCACGGATACACCGAGGTGGAGACACCAATACTGCAGAACATCCCCGGCGGCGCGTCGGCACGCCCCTTCACCACCCACTTCAACGCGCTCGACATCGACATGTACATGCGCATAGCCACGGAGCTCTACCTCAAGCGACTCATCGTGGGCGGCTTTGACGGCGTGTATGAGATAGGCAAGAACTTCCGCAACGAGGGTATGGACAAGTTCCACAACCCGGAGTTCACCTGTATGGAGCTCTATGTGCCTTACAAGGACTACAACTGGATGATGAAGTTCACCGAGGAGCTGCTGGAGACCATCTGCGTGGCCGTGAACGGCACCGACGAGGTGGAATACCAGGGCAAGACCATCAGCTACAAGGCCCCATTCAAGCGCATGCCCATCCTAGATGCCATCAAGGAGAAGACAGGCTACGACCTCAACGGCCTGAGCGAGGAGGAGATACGCGACATCGCCATCAACAAGCTGAAGATAGAGACCGTGGACGAGACGTCGGGCAAGGGCAAGCTCATCGACGAGATCTTCGGAGAGTGCTGCGAGGGCACGTTCGTCCAGCCCACGTTCATCACCGACTATCCCGTGGAGATGTCGCCGCTCACCAAGATGCACCGCTCTAAGCCGGGTCTGACCGAGCGTTTCGAGCTGATGGTCAACGGCAAGGAGGTGGCCAACGCCTACTCAGAGCTCAACGACCCCATCGACCAGGAGCAGCGCTTCATCGACCAGATGAAGCTCGCCGACAAGGGCGACGACGAGGCCATGATCATCGACCACGACTTCCTGCGCTCACTGCAGTATGGCATGCCCCCAACATCGGGTATCGGCATCGGCATCGACCGCCTCGTGATGCTCATGACGGGCAAGGAGAATATCCAGGAGGTGATGCTCTTCCCTCAGCTGAAGCCCGAGGCCAAGATGCCTCAGACAAGCGTGAAAGACTGGCAGGAGAAGATTGGCGTGCCAGAGAATTGGGTGTACGTGCTGCGCAAGGCAGGCTACAACCTCATTACCGACATCAAGGACGCCAAGGCGCAAGCCCTGCAACAGAAGATGCTGGAGATAAACAAGAAATACAAGCTCGGATACGACAAGCCTTCAGTGGATGACATCCAAGGCTGGATTGACGCAACTAAGGCTTAGTAATGTATAGTTTCATAATGTATAATCGATATTGAGCAAATGGCTTGTTATTGATTATACATTATGCAAACATGGGCGCATGCCTAATTATACATTATAGATTATCAATTATAAATAAAAGCGAAGTGTTCAACTGCGGAAAAATTGCCATTATCGGCGGCGGTAGCTGGGCAACGGCGATAGCCAAGATTGTGGTGGGGCACACTCACCACATAGGTTGGTATATGCGTCGCGACGACCGCATCGAGGACTTCAAGCGCTTGGGGCACAACCCTGCCTACCTGATGTCGGCACGTTTTGACGTAAGCAAGATATTCTTCTCTTCCGACATCAACGAGATCGCGGAGCAATACGACACACTCGTGTTCGTAACCCCATCGCCCTACCTCAAGAACCATCTCAAGAAGCTCAAGACACGCATCAGCGACAAGTTTATCGTCACGGCCATCAAAGGCATCGTGCCCGACGAGAACCTTGTATGCTCGGAGTATTTCCATCAAGTGCATGGCGTGCCTTATGAAAACCAAGCTTGCATAGGCGGCCCCTCCCATGCGGAAGAAATTGCCATGGAGCGTCTGAGCTACCTCACCATAGGCTGCGCCGATACCGAAAAGGCTCGCGCCTTCGCCCACGACTGTCTGGCGAGCGAATACATCAAGACAAAGACTTCGAACGATGTCGTAGGCATCGAATACTCGGCAGTGCTGAAAAACGTCTATGCCATTGCCGCGGGAATATGTGGAGGCTTGAAGTATGGCGACAATTTCAAGGCGGTGTTCATGTCGAACGCCGTGCAAGAGATGAACCGTTTTCTCACGGCCATCCACCCCATAGAGCGCAACATTTACGACTCGGTATACCTGGGCGACCTGCTCGTGACGGGCTACAGCAACTTCTCGCGCAACCGCATGTTCGGCACGATGATAGGCAAGGGCTATAGCGTGAAGAGCGCGCAGATAGAGATGGAGATGATAGCTGAGGGATATTTCGGCACCAAGTGCATGAAGGAAATCAACCGTCACATGCATGTCGACATGCCAATACTCGATGCCGTATACAATATATTGTACGAGCGCACAAGCCCGCAAATAGAGATAAAACTCTTGGCCGACTCGTTCAGATAAGAGAAAGGCTCAAAGTGGAAACATTAACACATTCATTCAGATAACAAGGAAAAATGAAAAGCATCAGCTTAAACATTACGAAGGCTGCATCATTCCTCGCAGAGGGTGCAGTGAAGGCTTACGAGCCTAAGGTAAAAGCCGCTCAAGAAGCTCTTGAGAACGGCACTTGTGAAGGTAACGACTTCTTGGGATGGTTGCATTTGCCATCTTCCATCACAGCTGAGTTTCTGGACGAGATTCAGGCCGTTGCCAACACACTGCGTGAGAAGTGTGAGGTTGTGGTTGTGGCAGGCATCGGCGGCAGCTACCTCGGCGCGCGCGCCGTCATCGAAGGTCTCGGCAACTCTTTCGCTTGGCTTGTTAATGACAAGAAGAACCCAACCATCCTCTTCGCTGGCAACAACATCGGTGAGGATTATCTCTATGAGCTGACATCTTACTTGAAGGACAAGAAGTTTGGTGTCATCAATATCTCCAAGTCTGGCACTACCACAGAGACAGCCCTCGCTTTCCGCCTGTTGAAGAAGCAGTGCGAGGACCAGCGTGGCAAAGACGAGGCCAAGGACGTGATCGTGGCCGTGACCGACGCCAAGAAAGGTGCCGCCCGCACTTGTGCCGACAAGGAAGGCTACAAGAGCTTCATCATTCCCGACAACGTGGGCGGTCGTTTCTCAGTGCTGACTCCAGTAGGTTTGCTCCCCATCGCCGTGGCTGGCTTCGACGTGAAGCAGCTCGTGGCAGGTGCCGCCGACATGGAGAAGGCTTGCGCCAAGGACGTGGCCTTCGACGAGAACCCAGCGGCCATCTACGCCGCCACCCGTCAGGCTCTCTACACACAAGCAGGCAAGAAGATCGAGATTGTCTGCAACTTCCAACCCAAGCTGCACTACTTCGCCGAGTGGTGGAAGCAGCTCTACGGCGAGAGCGAGGGCAAAGACCTGAAGGGTATCTTCCCTGCAGCCTGCGACTTCACCACCGACCTCCACTCCATGGGACAGTGGATCCAGGAGGGCGAGCGCTCTATCTTCGAGACTGTGATCAGCGTGGAGACTCCCAACGAGAAGCTGCTCTTCCCTCACGACGACGAGAACCTCGATGGCCTCAACTTCCTTGAGGGCAAGCGCGTGGATGAGGTGAACAAGATGGCAGAGCTTGGCACTCGCTTGGCTCACGTAGATGGTGGCGTGCCAAACATCTTGGTCAACGTGCCAGAGTTGAACGCCTACTATCTCGGCCAGCTGATCTACTTCTTCGAGAAGGCTTGCGGCATCAGTGGCTTGCTGGAAGAGGTGAACCCATTCAACCAGCCCGGCGTGGAGGCTTACAAGAAGAACATGTTTGCCCTGCTCAACAAGCCTGGCTACGAGGAAGAGACAAAGGCCATCAAGAAGCGCTTGGAGGCTGAGAAATAAACTTGACATGACAAACATGATGGACATAAAAAAAGCCATCACCGATTATAACACGACCTCAGGGGCGGCCTTCCGCCCCAAGGCCGTGCTTTTCGATATGGACGGAGTGCTCTACGACTCCATGCCCCACCATGCCCTTGCCTGGCAAGAGGCCATGGCGCGATTCGGCATCAACATGACGGCACACGACTCCTACGCCACCGAGGGCGCACGTGGATTCGACACCGTGAAGATGCTCGTGAAAAGGCAAAAGGGCATCGACATATCAGACGAGAAGGCCATGGAGATGTACTCGGTGAAGAGCGACATCTTCCACAACATGACCGAAGCGCCGATATTCGAAGGCGTGAAAGAACTCATGCAGCGCATCACCGACGCGGGCATGACGGTAAACGTGGTCACGGGCAGCGCGCAAAAGCCATTGATAGCCCGCCTCAACCACGACTTCGGACAGTGGCTCTCGCCTGACCACATAACCACCGCCTTCGACGTTGACCACGGCAAGCCAGCGCCCGACCCTTACCTCTCTGGATTGAGAAAGGCCGGCGACTTGAAGCCTTGGCAAGGCATAGTGGTGGAGAACGCACCATTAGGCGTGAGAAGCGGTGTAACGGCTGGATGCTTCACCATCGCCATAAACAGCGGCCCACTGCCCGACAGCGACTTGCTCGACGAGAAACCCAACCTGCTCTACCAAAGACTTACCGAGCTGCTCAACGACTGGGACAGGATTGCCAAATAATCACGACAAGGCGCACGGTATCTTAACTATTCATGCTTATGCTTAAATATATCCTTTCCATTTTGCTTTTTCTCATGGCTTTCTGCGAGGCTCACGCCCAGGAAACACGAGGCAAGAAGCTCGTTGTCATCGACATTGAGACAAAGATCCCAATGCGTGGTGTAATCGTGAGCACGAAAAACGGCTACCGCGACACGACCAACTGGCGCGGTGTCTGCCATGTGCCAGCCGCGTTTGACACGCTGACGGTGTTTAAGCACAACTATATCCCTGAACGGCTGATAGCCAACGAGATGAGAGACACCACGGCTCTCATACCATCGGGATCCGCTATAAGCGAAGTGACCGTGTGGGGAAAGAACAACATCAACCAGAATGTAAAGGAAGGGCTTGGCAGCCAGCCGTTGCCCAGTCCTGCCAGAGGCGCCATAAGCTATAGTTTCGACTTCGCCAATCTCATAGACCGCCGCGGCAGGCGCGACCGCAAGCACTTGAAATCAGTGAAACGGAAATTCCAGGAGATGGATGTCACAGGCGATCCGATAGTGGACGCCTACAACAGGGTCATGGAAGAGAAACGACTGGAAACGGAGAAACAGGAAAAGGAAAAAGAAGAAAAGAGTCAGCCATGATTGATTACGACAAGATAAGCGACAAACGCATAGCGGTGCTGCTAAGTGGCGGCGTAGACTCCTCTGTGGTGGTCTACGAGTTTGCCTCGCATGGCCTCCACCCCGACTGCTTCTATATAAAGATAGGCCCCGAAGAGAAAGAAGAGTGGGACTGCAGCTCGGAGGAGGACTTGGAAATGGCCACGGCCGTGGCAGCCAGATACGGCTGCAAGTTGCAGGTGGTGGACTGCCACAAGGAGTATTGGTCGCAAGTGACCCGCTACACCATGGACAAGGTAAAGGCCGGTCTCACGCCCAATCCCGACGTGATGTGCAACAGGCTGATAAAGTTTGGCGCATTCGATGAGAAGATGGGACACGACTACGACTTGATCGCCACTGGGCACTACGCGCAAACGGAATGGATTGACGGCAAGAAATGGCTGACTACAAGTCCCGACCCGGTGAAAGACCAGACCGATTTTCTCGCGCAGATTTTCCAATGGCAACTGAAGAAAGCCGTGTTCCCCATTGGCCACTACGTGAAAAACGAGGTGAGGGAAATAGCTGAGCGCGAGCACCTCATCAATGCCAAGCGCAAAGACTCGCAAGGCATCTGCTTCCTTGGCAACATCAACTACGACGAATACATCCGCCGCTATGTAGGCGAGAAGATCGGCAACGTCATAGAACTGGAGACTGGCAAGAAGATCGGCGAGCACAAAGGCCACTGGTTTCACACCATTGGCCAGCGCAAGGGACTCGGCCTCGGAGGCGGACCTTGGTTCGTGGTGAAGAAAGACGCGGAGAGGAACATACTCTACGTCAGCCACGGCTACGACCCTCAGACGGCTTACAAGAGCGTGTTCACCATCCACGGCTTCGGTTTCCTTACGGAGGGCGTGTCGTCGCTGCCCGAGCGTGTGACATTCAAGATACGCCACACGCCCGACTGCCACATGGCAAGCGTGGAAGCCACCCCCGACGGATTCGTCATACATAGCGATGCCCCCATCCACGGCGTGGCACCAGGACAGTTTTGCGTGGTCTATGATGCCGACCACCACAAATGCTATGGCTCTGGCGAGATAACATTATAGAATGGAAATGGCAGCTTACGTAGCTTGCACATACCCAAGAAAAAAACAAAAAACATGGAAAAAGACCACACAACCCTACGCTTGGGCGACTTCAACACGCTCACCGTCACACGTCTCGCTCAACGCGACAACCCACATTCCACAGGCGGCAAGGAAACCTTCGGCGTGTTTCTTGATGGAGGACGTGAAGGCGAAATACTCATGCCAAAGAAATATGTGCCCGAGAATACGAAAGTGGGCGACGAAGTGAGGTGCTTTATTTATCTCGACCAAGAGGAGCGACTCATAGCGACCACGGAAACCCCAATAGCCAAGGTGGGCGACTTCGCGTGCCTCGACTGCACATGGGTAAACCAATACGGTGCTTTCCTTAACTGGGGATTAATGAAAGACCTCTTTTGCCCCTTCCGCGAGCAGAAGAAGAAAATGGAGATGGGTGAGCCTTACATCGTTTATATCCATGTAGATGACGAGAGCTACCGCATAATGGCAACGGCAAAGGTGGACAAGTATATAGAATCGGCCAAAGACAGCGGGTTGAAGGAGAGGCAAAAGGTGGAGCTGCTGGTTTGGCAGAAGACCGACCTCGGCTTCAAGGTCATCGTAAACAACCGCTACCAAGGGCTTATCTACCTCGACCAAATATTCCAACACGTACAGACGGGCGACCATCTCGACGGCTACGTTGAGAAAATCCGCCCCGACGGCAAGCTCGACATCATGCTCCAACCCACCGGAAGACGGCAGACCCTCGATTTCGCCGATACCCTGCTCGAATGGATCAAGGCCCACGAGGGCAAGTGCCCATTTGGCGACAAGAGTACGCCCGACGACATAAAGCGCACGTTCCAAGTGAGCAAGAAGGTGTTTAAGAAAGCCGTTGGCGACCTCTACAAGCGGCACCTCATCACCATCACAGACCAAGGGTTGCTGCTAAACGCCAAAGAGGGGCAGCCATCATAGCCTGCACCACCTCGCCACGATCGAGGATGCCACGCACATCATCAGCGGTGAGGAAATAGACATCTATATCCTCTGTCGCGTCGAAATGCTGTTCGCCCTCGCGTTCCACCCCACGGGCAATGAACGTGTGGGCGATATTGTTATTTGTCGAAGGGTTGGGGCTAAGCTCCATGAACGCTTCCCATTCGCCGCCCCCGAAGCCTGTCTCCTCCATGAGCTCGCGCCGTGCCGCCGCTATAGGCTCCTCGCCTTTCTCTATCACGCCAGCTGGAATTTCCCATGCCACGCAGTCCAGGCCATGGCGATATTGCCGCTCAAAGATATAATGGCCGTCCTTTGTCGTGGCTATGACATTAATCCAGTCTGGATATTCAAGCGACCAATAATCGGGCTTTACACGCCCGTCGGGCAACAGGAGCTTGTCCTTTCTCACCGTCATCCACGGTTCCTTTACCACATACTCAGACGAGAGAGTTTTCCATCTCATCTCCTCGTCAGTGCGTTTCAATTTTATCGGCATGTCCTTTTATTATTAATGGTTCAACGATGATGCTATTCCGCCACGGGAATGCAATGAGAATCCTTTATCTCGCCTATCACGATGATACTATGAAGGCTTCCTATGCAATCGATGTTTCCTAAGGTGTTGAGCATGAAGTCTTGATATGCTTTCATGTCTCGCGCGTATACCTTAATCAGGAAATCATAATCACCTGTGGTGTTATAACACTCTGTCACCTGGTCAATGGTCTGCACCGTGTCCATGAACTGTTGTATCAAGTCGTGGGTGTGCTGCTTCAAGCGGATGTTGCAAAGCACGATGACATGATTGCCCAACTTATGATGGTCAACCACGGCAGAATACCGTTTGATATACCCTTCCCGCTCCAAACGCTTCTGTCGCTCGAATGTCGGCGACGGTGACAGATGAACCCTCGCAGCCAATTCCTTTATCGTAATACGTGAATTTTGCTGCAACAGCTTCAACATCTTAATGTCGATTTCATCGAGATTCTCTTGTGTAGCTATATTCTCTTTCATGATGTTTTGCAGAATATTATTCTGTGTAAAATTGTTGTTTTCTGCAAAATTAGCATATTTTCCCGAATAACAAAGAATGTTTGGCTATAAAAATTCTTCCTATTACCTTTGCGCTCACAATAACGATATCTGCGACACATAATCGATACCGACACAAAAAACATAACAAATAAAATAAAGGAAAAAACATGAGCAAACAATTCAGAGCAGACGTAGTGGGAAGTTTTCTTCGTCCCACGGAGTTGAAAGAGGCAAGGGCAAAATTTGCCGAGGGTCAAATCTCAGCCAAGGATCTTCGCGCTGTGGAAGATCGTCTTATCATCGACCTCATAGCCAAGCAGAAAGCACACGGCTTACATTTCATCACCGATGGCGAGTTCAGACGCAGCTATTGGCACCTCGATTTCATGTGGGGATTCAACGGCGTGGAGCACATCGAGCTGGAGCATGGTTATCAATTTCATGGCGAGGAGACCACGAAAGGCTCTTTGCGACTCACAGGCAAAATATCTGGCGAGAACCATCCGTTCATCAACGACTTCAAGTTCGTGAAACAATTTGAGGAAGACGGGATAGAGGCAAAGCAAACGGTTCCTGCTCCAGCCCAGTTCCTCGCCGAGTTGTTCCGCGGCAAGAACAGCGAGAACACCCGTAAGTTCTATCCCAACACCGAAGAACTGATAAAAGACATCGCACAGGCATACGGAACGTTCTTCCAGGAAATATACGAAGCAGGATGCCGCACCGTACAGCTTGACGACTGCACTTGGGGCATGATTGTTGACGATGACTTCTGGAAGTCGATGGCTGGCACAGGCTTCACTCTCGAACACGAGGCATTGCAATACTTACAGGTGAACAATCTCGCCATTGAGGGCAAGCCTGAGGGATTGACCATCAACACCCATGTTTGCCGTGGCAACTACCATTCTTGTTATGCCACAAAGGGCGCATACGACCCTGTGGCACCATACCTCTTCGGCAAAGAGAACGTGAGCACCTACTATCTAGAATATGACGATGAGCGCTCAGGCACCTTTGAGCCGTTAAAGTATGTGTCTGGCGACAAGAAGGTGGTATTGGGATTGGTCACCACAAAGTCACCTGTATTGGAAAATCCTGATGCCGTTATAGCACGCATCAAGGAAGCCGAGAAGTACATTCCGCTCGATCGTCTCTACCTTAGTCCACAATGTGGATTTGCGTCATGCGAGATTGGCAACAAGCTCACCGAGGAAGAGCAATGGGCAAAAGTGGATCTCGTTGTGAAGATAGCAAAAGAAGTTTGGGGATAAATAAACAGACAGGGGGCGTGCCGCATTGGCACGCCCCTTGTATTTTTTTATATTTCATCCAAATTTAATCCTGTTGCCTGGGCAATCTGCTCTGCGGTCAATCCCATGGCCTTCATTTGCTTGGCAATTTCCTTAGACCGCTCAAAGCGACCCTTGGCAAGACCTTCGGCGAGACCCTTCGCAAGACCCTTCGCAAGACCCTTGGCAAGCCCCATATCCATGCCTTCCTCATACCCTTCGTCACGACTTGTGTCAAAAAGGCTCTTCATGTGCCTTACCGATTCCATGTGGCGATAATATGCCTGCTTGTCCTTATCGGAAAGGGCATCAACACGCAAGCGTTCACGAGCCTCTGGCAAGCCCGCAGCCTTAGCCTTGGCACTTATATTACCTGTCTTTAGAAACTCAATCCACTCATCAAGTGGTGTCGTGGCCACCTTGTCAAAGTCGTTTACCCTTAGTACATAATATTCGGGGAACAAATCGCCTGCAGCCTTTCGTTTCACAACATCTGACCCCTTATTACCAAAGAACTTCTCGTTTTGTCTTACCGACAATTTCAAGGTGTCGTGAGGTTGATGAAGGCCAACGAACTCGGTCTTTCCATGATAAACATAGTCCTTGCCCTGACCAAGCTCAAAATAGACTATATTGATTGAATACACCTTTCGAACCTCCTCGTAAGGCTTCCCTAAACCGATATACTCGGTGATAGCCTTAGACACGCCATATAGCATACGGTGGAAATAAGAAAGCTCGCGACTGTTTTGAACTTCTATAATACATAGCTCGCCATCTTCACTTTCCGCCAATATGTCCACTCGATTATATTTGTCCTCCTCGTCTTCTTGGTTGCCCTCACTCTCCAAGAAACGATGTATCTTGAAACGCTTGCCCAACAATGAAGCCAAAAAGCCTTCTAAGACAACATAGTTTGCCTTATCGCGGAGCAGGCGTTTCATCGCCCAATCGAACCGTATATAATTTTCTTGCATAGCCGTATGTCTTTTACGTCACAATACAATTGTGGTTGTAAATCTACGACTTTTCCTTGAAAACGCCAAGCAAATGTCACTAAAATATTCACAAATCATATCTTAACATCGCATGCATTACCATATTTTGACTAAATTCTGTTTGCACATCCCCCAAAAATATTTATCTTTGCGCGGAAGATAATGCAAACGAGAGCAATGAAAGCTCGCTTTCAAATTGCCAAGTGCAGTTTATCTTATACCAAGAAAACCAAATGCTTTGACTATGATGAATGTTAAAAACTTGTTGGCCTGTGGCCTGATGATGTTGCCACTATTAAGCCAAGCGCAAGACTGCTGCCAAAAGAGCAATGACGTGATTGAGACTATCATGTCTCGACGTTCGATACGCAAGTATCTCAACAAGCCTGTGGAGCACGAGAAGCTCGCTATTGTAGCCAAGTGCGGCATAAACGCGCCCAATGCCCTCAACCAACAGGCATGGGCTGTGCGCGTCGTGGAAGATCAAAACTTCATAAAGGAGACAACCGAGATATTCAAGAAGGGAAAACCCGAACTGGTAAAGCGTGACACCAACTTCAAGAACATGTATCGCAACGCTCCAAATATCATTGTCGTCGCTACACCCAAGGGAGACAGTTGGGGAGCGCTCAACGCGGGTCTATTGGGCGAGAACATGATGATTGCCGCCAAGGCGTTGGGATTGGGTACCTGTTGTCTGGGAAGCGCGGCTCGTTTCTTGCAAGACTCCGAGGCTTGCAAACCATATGTCGCCAAACTCAATCTCCCACAAGACTATGAGATATGCTACGTCCTCGCCATTGGTTATCCAGACGAAGCACCAGAGGCAAGGCAGCGTGATGAGAGCAAGATAGAGTATATCAAGTGAATCCCTTATAATGAGTGGCCTATAAAGGTATATCCTTTGATAAGCAAACAAATCCGTGGACGTTTCTTTTCTGAACGTCCACGGATTTGCTATTTTTGGGGTTGTCGCTAAAAAGACTAGCCTTTTGCTGAATTTATATTTCCTTCAAGTCCACCATGTCATGGTGTTTCTCGTGCCTTTCCTTCACCAAATGAAGGAGTTTTTCCTTACGCTTTGGCATTATAAGGCGTCGGATGAAGATGTTTGGTATGGCAACACCAAGAGCGATAAACAATATGGTAAGCGAAGCCTTGATGGCCCAATTGAACGCTATGGTAAGTTCACCTACGACACCATCCATCTGGATGAAATCAAAGAGGGAACGGTACATCATCACTCCCGGGATCATGGGTATGACAGACGGTATAGCGATAATCTGATGAGGAATGTGGTGTATATGTTGTGAACGCGTGGCAATGATGCTGGCCACCACCGACCCAATAAACGAGCCGATAATGATGCCTTGATCAAGACCTATGTTTCCGTTTGACGGTCCTAGATTCACGAAGTTGCGGGTACACACGGCGACGATGCCTGTTAAAGCAAGCACAGGCATGATGCGTTTAGGAGTGTTGTAAATCGTGGCGAAACCCATCGACGACACAGCCGCAGCAATGGCATAGTTGACGAAATTGTTGTGAGGTGTCATAGACAAGTCTTTCACGAAGTTGTCGATGCCGCAAATCTGTATGGCAAACACTATTCCGAACGACATGGCTATGATCGTCATGAGCGTTATCATGGCACGCGTCAGTCCCACTTGCACATAGTCGGAAACCATGTCTGTGACGAAGTTGATCAACGGCACACCTGGCACTATAAACAACGTACAAGCCATGAGAGGATGGTAAGGTGTATCAGAGTGGAGGAATGATGGCAAAGCGGAACTCAAGGTTGGGGCAAGACTGATGAATGTGGTGAGCCAGCAAACGAGTGTCGCCACAAACGCGCTTATCGCGATGCCGACATAACCATTCCAATGAAGCTTCGCCAAATACATCTTCAGACGGAAACCAAGAATGGCTGGTATGGACGCATAGAAGAAAGCCGGCCAGTCGCAACCGAACTGCACGCAGAAGCCTCCACAAGCAAATCCGGCACAAATGGCTATCATCCATGGCGAGTATTGCTTGCGGACGTGCTTCAAGGCCTCCAATTCAGCCTCATAACGGTCAAGGCTCCAATCCTCGCGTATTGCCGTCCATAGCATCGTGCTGATCTTGGATATTACGGTGAACTCAACGCAATGAGAGTCCACGCGTTGGTACTTTGAGAAAGAGTGGGTCTCGTCAGAGAGGTTCACCATTATGATATTAAAGTTGAGGTATATGTGAATATACTCCTCTGGCAATCCAAGATAAGCCTCACATCGCTTCATGTTGCGCATTATTCGCGCGCAGTCGGCATTGCTCGCCATAAGCATGGCACCCGTGCGCACGAGCAAGTCGAGCTTGCGGCGGAGGAGCTGCACCGAGTTGGCGTGCTCTTCATTCTTGGTCTCTTCGTCTATACCTTTTTCTTCTTCAAGGCCAACCAATTCTTCCTCGTTCTTGGTATGCTTGTCGTGGAAACTAAAAAAACTTTTTTTCATGATTATGACAAGAATATCATCATTAGAATCTGTATGGAGATAATGCGAACCAGCATGGCAAGAGGATACACTGTGGCATATCCCACAGATGGAGTGTCGCTCGCCGTGCGGTCATTGGCATAGGCTAATGCCGGCGGATTGGTATTTCCACCCGCGAGTACTCCAATGAGCGTGTAGTAATTGATATGGAAGGCATATCTTCCTATTATTCCGCCGATGATAATTGGCAGCATCGTAATCAGCAGTCCATAGCCAATCCAATGCAATCCCTGCTCGTTGATAAGGGTGTGGAAGAAGTCCTGACCAGCTCCCAAGCCCACACACGCGAGGAAGATATTGATGCCCATCTCTCGCAACATCATGTTTGCCGAGATAGTGTTGTAGGTCACGAGATGGTAACGCGGGCCAAAATATCCCATCAGTATGGCTACAATGAACGGGCCTCCGGCAAGGCCAAGACGCACAGGCGTAGGAATACCGGGGATGGCTATTGGCAAGGTGGCAAGCAAGCAACCAAGGGCTATACCCACGAATATTGGTATGAGATTGGGGTGGTTCAGACGCTTCATCTGGTTGCCAAGCACCTTGTCGACCTTGCTAAGGGAGAGTTCGGAACCCACAACCGTGAGACGGTCGCCAAGTTGCAGGCGCAGATGCGGATGAGCCACAAGGTCCACGCCGTTTCGGTTGACACGTGTGACCGTAGCCTGGAAGTTGCCGTTGATATCGAGCGAGACAAGCGTCTTGCCCTGCAACTCGGGACGTGTCACTATGATACGACGCGATATCAGCTCACGCTCAAACTGGCTCCAGTCTACGTCCACTTGCTTGCCGAAGAGAGCCGTGAGGCTGTCCACGTCTTGCGGAGCCACCACCACGAGTACTATATCGTTGAGATGCAGTCTCGTCTGTCCGTTCACAATGGTATTATGAGAAGTATTGCTGTGGTCTATGATACGCGAGATCATGAAGTGTCGTCCTACGATGCGCTTCACTTCCGCCACAGTGAGGTTGTCTATACGGTCATTGATTATCTTAAGCGATACAGAGCGCACCGCGAGCAACTCAGGTTGCCCCTCGCCCGTCTCAGCTTGTTTCGCCTCTTCTCCTGGCTTGACACGGAGAATGACACGCAGCACGATGAATGCCAATATGACACCTACCACGCCCATCGGGTAAGCCAAGGCATAACCCGTGGCTATGTCGGGGCTCTCAACGCCCTTCATGCTGAAAAACGCTTGTTGCGCACCGCCCATTCCCGGCGTGTTGGTCACGGCACCTGAGAGTATTCCGGCGATTGCCGTAAATGGAGTATCAGTGAAATAATATATCCCCAAGGCTGTAAAGATGCTGATGAGGATAGTGATAAGCACAAGAATGTTGAGTTGAAGACCGCCCTTCTTAAACGAGGCGAAGAAGCCCGGACCAACCTGCAAGCCCAATGCATAGACAAAGAGCACCAAGCCAAACTCGCGAAGGAAGTGAAGCAGCTCTACATTCAAGTTAAGGTTGAAATAACCGAAAACGATACCAACGATTAAAACCCACGTGAGTCCGAGGGAGACGTTCTTCACTTTTATCTTTCCCAAGACCAAACCCAACGTTATGACCAAGGCAAGGATAAAAATGGAATGGGAGACTCCGCCAGCCCAATAGGCTTGCGAACCCTCAAACAAGACCCTGATAGAATCCATTTACTGATAAGATGAAAACCTGAAAATTAATATTTTTGCAAAGTTACGCATTTTATAGGAATTAATAGTTATCAACACGATATTTATTCTCGTCCTTGTCTTGCAACATGGATAGATAACTTGCGTATCTGCTCTCGGCTATGTAGTGGTCTGCCACAGCCTTGCGCACGGCACAACCCGGCTCGTGCGTATGCGTACAATTGGAGAATCGGCAATCGTGCGAGAACTTGAATATCTCTCGGAAATAGCTGCCTATCTCCTCTGGCTCCATGTCGAACGACCCAAAGCCCTTTATTCCCGGCGTGTCGATAAGCCAACCTCCATCGGCAAGACGCACCATCTCCGAGAATGTCGTGGTATGCGTGCCCGTGTCATGGGCGTCGCTTATCTCAGCAACTCTTGCCTCGGCAGTTGGCACCACGAGGTTTAGGAATGTAGACTTCCCCACTCCGCTGTTGCCGCTGAGCAGGGTCACCTTATTGGGCAGCAACTTTAGCAAGGGCTCTACGCCTTCGCCCGTTGCCGCCGATATTTCATGGCAAGTATAACCCAACGACTCGTAAAGGTTCACCACCATACGTTGGTAATGCAGCTCTTCCTCGGTGAGCAGGTCCGTCTTGTTGAACGCCATCACCACCGGCACCGAGTAAGCCTCTGCCGAGGCCAGGAAACGGTCAATGAACACCGTGGATGTCTCCGGGTGGGCTATTGTCACCACAAGCAACGCCTGGTCGAGGTTGCAGGCTATTATGCTGCTCTGCTTCGACAGGTTGGTGGCTCGCCTGATGATGTAGTTGCGACGGTCTTCAATGGAGGTTATGAGGCCTTGCCCTTCATCGTTGACGACCACATTCACGTGGTCGCCAACAGCCACGGGATTTGTGGAGCGTATGCCCTTGAGCCTGAAATTGCCCTTGACCTTACTCTCTACCGTGCGACCGTCCTCGGTCAGCACGGTATACCAAAAGCCCGTGTTCTTGATTACTAATCCATGCATTGAATCTGGCAAGCCATCAAATGGTCATGATCTCCTTTTGCTTGTTGGCAAGGAGGGCGTCTATCTGCTTGATGTATTTATCGTGGTGCTTCTGCAAGTTGTCTTCCGCGTCCTTCTCCTGATCCTCCGACAGGCCGTCCTTTATGGCTTTCTTGAGCTTGTCCTTGTATTCGGCGCGCGCGTTTCTCACTTGCACCTTGGCTTGCTCGCCAATCTTGTTGCATTGCTTCACGAGCTCCTTGCGTCGCTCCTCGGTTGGTTGTGGCAAACGCAGAATCACCATCTCGCCATTGTTCTCGGGCGTGATGCCGACGTCAGAGTCCATGATGCCCTTCTCTATATCCTTGATGGCCTTGCGATCCCACGGACGGATGGTTATGGTACGCGCGTCGGGCACCTGGAGTGCCGCCACCTGGTTCAATGGCACGGCTTGGCCATACGACACTACTCTCACGGAGTCGAGAATGGCAAGGTTGGCACGGCCGGCGCGAATGCGCGACAGTTCTGTCTCAAGGAAGTTGGCGCTCTTCTTCATTTTATCCTCGGCGCTCTTCAAGGTTTCTTTAACGTCTATCATAAGAAAAATAGGTTTAATTATTTTTATCGATTACAAATTTAGGGAATTTTCCCAAAAGAGCGCGCTTCTCGTCGTGTTTTTTTGATACGAATGCCAAGAAACCACTCCTTCCGCCTTTTTTCGCCAACGGCTACCTGCCAATGACGCTGGCAACGCGGTTTGTCAGATCCACGAAATCGGCCACGGCGAGCTGCTCGGGCCGCTTTGTCATCATGTCGTTGGCGAAGAATTCCGGCGACGGCATTGTCTCCTTGTTGAACAACGGCTTTAGCGACACGCGCAGCATCTTGCGCCGCTGGTTGAACACCGTCTTCACCACACGCTTGAAGAGGGTCTCGTCGCACCCAAGGTCTTCAACGCCGTTGCGCGTCATGCGTATCACCGCGCTCTTCACCTTTGGTGGCGGGTTGAACACGTCCTCGTCGACCGTGAAGAGATACTCCGTGTCATACCATGCCTGTATCAGCACGCTCAGTATGCCATACTGTCTGGACCCAGGCTTCGAGGCTATGCGCAACGCCACCTCACGCTGTATCATGCCAGTGCAGCAAGGTATGAGTTCTTTGTTGTCGAGCATCTTGAAGAAGATCTGCGATGATATGTCGTAAGGATAGTTTCCCGTCAGCACGAATGCCTTGCCGCCAAACACTTGGCTCAAGTCCATCTTCAGGAAGTCGTCACCAATGATGTTGTCGCGCAATTTCGGGAACTTCTCGTTAAGGAATCTCACGCTCTCGTCGTCGATCTCCACCGCCTTCACCTCGCGTGGCTTCTCCACGAGATATTGAGTCAGCACGCCCATGCCCGGGCCAATCTCAAGCACGGGTATGTCGGGGCAGGCGTCCACGGTGTCGGCAATGCACTTGGCTATGTTGAGGTCGGTCAGGAAGTGCTGGCCGAGGTTTTTCTTGGGTCTAACCTGTTTCATTTCTATTCGTTACTCTGTGTCGTCATGATGGCATCGTCAACCTTCCCTGAAGAAGTCGAGACACTGCTTTATCTCCTCGTCGGTTGCCGTTTGGTTGATATGGATGTCGCCTATGTCCGACAGCAGCGTGAAATTGATTATCCCCGACGTGTTTTTCTTGTCGTGGCGCATGATGTTGATAAGCTCGTCATAGTCGTCGCAGCTGATGTCCATCATGCCATAGTTCTCACGTATGTATTGCACCGTCTGCGTCATCTTGTCGGTCGGGAACTGCTGTTTCATCGCCGAGAGATACAACTCGCAAATCATTCCGTAGGCCACGGCATAGCCATGGAGTATCGGTTCCGTGCCCTTGTCCTCATGGCGCATGAGCGAGAGGCTCTCAAACGCGTGGCCAAAGGTGTGGCCGAAGTTGAGTGCCTTGCGTATGCCTTTTTCCTTGGGGTCCTCTTCCACTATGCGCTCCTTCACTTTCACCGACGTGGCGAGCATGGAGAGCAACAGCTTGAGGTCGGGATTGCCGAGGTCGAAATTGAGCAGCTCTGCCCATGTCTCGGTGTCGGAGATAAGGCCGTGCTTTATCATCTCGCCATAGCCTGAACGCAAGTTCTTGTCGTCGAGCGTGCTGAGGAACTCCGTATCGAGCAACACGAATTTCGACTCGTTGAACACGCCAACCTCGTTCTTGAAACCGTCGAGGTTTATGCCTGTCTTCCCGCCCACGGAGGCATCGACCATGGCAAGGAGTGTCGTGGGTATGTTGATGAAGTCTATGCCGCGCTTGAACGTGGATGCCGCGAAACCGCCGAGGTCGGTCACCATGCCACCGCCTAGGTTTACAAGCAAAGAGTGGCGTGTGGCCTTGCCGCGTTCCAGCTCCCGCCACACATAAACAAGCGACTCCATGTTCTTGTTTATGTCGCCCGGGGCAATGGTTATGACATGAGCCCCGCGCATGGAGATAAACGACTCTATCACAGGCCAGCATTGCTTCCTGGTGGAATCATCCGTGAGCACGAAAATGCTGTCGTGCTCGCTTTCTGATATGGCCATTGCCAAATCGGTGGCAAGTTGATGCGTAATTAACACTCTTTGTTTCATTCTACTCATACTTAACGTTCAATTGCAAATATACTCATTAACACTCTATTTAATGGTAGCCACTCGCGATAAATTATCTTTTTTTAATAAAACGCCACACGCCTTTGCTCATTTAGCGTCTGCCGTGTGCAGTTTTAATAAACCCTCCACACCATTTTCTTTTTAAACTTATTTTACTTAGCTGCGTCTAAAGGGAAGTTAACATTGCAAGAGATTAAAAAGAATAATGAAAAAACTGCTGTTGATTACGCTATTGGCGATGACCACGGTCGCCTTGTTCGCGCAAAAGCGAGAAGTGTCGGGCACGGTTCTCGACACCCAGACCAAGGAAGCCGTGTCCATGGTGACTGTCCAACTGTTAAAGTCTGACTCCTCTTTCGTCAGTGGCACCTTGTCCGACAACAAGGGCCACTTCTCCATCAAGGCTCCTGCCGACGGGCAATACATCCTCAAGCTTTCGAGCGTGGGTTACAAGACCATTTCGCGCAGCGTCAGCGTCAAGCAAAAGGCCAATGTCAACCTTGGCACCTTGCGTTTCTCTGCCGACGCCATCATGCTGAAAGAGGCCACCGTCACGGCACAGGCACAGAAGGTGGTGGTGAAGGAAGACACCTTCGAGTATAACGCCAACGCCTACCGCACCCCGGAGGGTTCTACCATCGAGGAGCTGGTGAAGCGTTTGCCTGGCGCGCAAGTGGACGACGACGGCAAGATAACCATCAACGGCAAGGAAGTGAAAAAGATACTTATCGATGGCAAGGAGTTCATGACCGGCGACACCAAGACGGCGATGAAGAACATCCCCACCTCTATTATTAATAAGGTGAAAGCCTACGACCAGAAGAGCGACCTGTCGAGGGTGACGGGCATCGACGACGGCGAGGAGCAGACGGTGCTCGACTTCGGCGTGAAGGCTGGCATGAACAAGGGTCTCATGGTCAACGCCGACGCGGGCGTAGGCACCAAGGACCGATACAGCGCGCGCGCCTTCGGAGGCTACATGAAAGGCGACTTCAAGTTGTTCGGAATGGGCAATGCCAACAATGTCAACGACATGGGCTTTGGCGGACGTGGCGGATTCCTCGGAAGGGGACGCAACGGGCTCAACGCCTCTAAGATGGCTGGCGTGAACCTCAACTACGAGAAGAAAGACACGCTGAAGATCGACGGCAGCGTGAGGTGGAACCACAGCGACGGCGACGTGTGGAGCAAGTCGAGCTCCGAGAACTATGTCAGCACCGTTGGATCTTTCTCCAACAACGTGAGCAAGTCGTTCTCGCGCAGCAACAACTTCAACGCACAAGCGCGCGTGGAGTGGACCCCCGACTCCATGACCAACATCATGTTCAGGCCAACGCTTTCCCTGAGCAACAGCGACGGGTTGAGCAATAGCTCTTCAGCATCATACAACGAGGACCCTTACGGCTACGTGACCGACCCTCTCAGCACGGAAGCGTTTAAGACTCTGGCGCAAAACGGTGTCATCGTCAACTCCAACACCTCCAACGGCATAACCTACTCGAAGAGCAACAGCGCGGGGGCGATGCTTCAACTCAACCGAAAGCTCAACAGCCGTGGACGCAACATTACCCTGCGCGGCGACGTGAGCTACACCAACTCTGAGTCAAACTCGCTCTCGACCAACAACGTGCACCTGTACCAAATAAAGGATGCCGCGGGACAGGATTCCACTTATCAGACAAACCGATACAACCTCGCCCCGTCGAAAAGTTGGAACTACACTTTGCAGACCACATATAGCGAGCCCCTGTGGAAAGGCACGTTCCTGCAACTGCGCTACCAGTTCAAGTACAGCTACAGCAAGAGCGACCGTTCCACATACGATTTCTCTAACCTCGGCGAGGACTTCTTCTCTGGTGTCAGAGCCGGATACCGCAGCTGGGGCGGATACCTCAACCGCCTGGAGCACCCCTACACCGATTACCTCGACACGAACCTGAGCCGCTTTTCTGAATACAAGAACTACACCCACAACATCGAGCTCATGTTCAGGATGCTCCGCACAAAGTGGCAGCTCAACGCCGGCGTGATGATGCAGCCGCAGAGATCCCACTACGTGCAAAACTACCAGGGCGTGAACGTGGACACCACACGCAACGTCACCAACTTCACCCCTACCCTCGACTTCAGGTACAAGTTCAACAAGATAAGCAATCTGCGCGTCAACTATCGCGCCTCGACCACGCAGCCGAGCATATCCCAGTTGCTCGACATCTACGACGACTCCGACCCTCTCAACATCTCCACGGGTAACCCTGGCTTGAAGCCGTCGTTCAAGCAGAACTTCCGCCTGTTCTACAACAGCTACTTCGAGAAGACCAAGCAGTCGGTGATGACCTTCGTCGACTACAACAACACGCAAAACAGCATAAGCAACAAGGTGACCTACAACGAGAAGACCGGCGGACGCATAACAAGGCCCGAGAACATCAACGGCAACTGGAACGTGAACTCTGCCCTGATGTTCAACACGCCTCTCGACTCTGCGGGATATTGGAATATCAACACCTTCGCCAACCTCAACTACGCCAACAACGTGGGCTACATCTCGCTCAGCCGTGACGCCAACTCGATAAAGAACACCACGCGCGACATGACCATCGGCGACCGTCTCGCCGGCAGCTACCGCAACTCTTGGCTTGAGGTTGAGCTCAACGGCGCGTTCAACTACCGCCACTCCAACAACAAGCTGCAGCCTGCCTCCAACTCCAACGTTTGGCAGTACAGCTACGGCGGAAGCATCAGCGCCACGGCTCCGTGGGGCACGACGCTGTCTACCGACCTCAACATGAACTCTCGCCGTGGATACACCGACAACTCGCTCAACACCAACGAGCTGGTTTGGAACGCGCAAGTGGCGCACAGCTTCCTCAAGGGACGGTCGCTCACCGTCATGCTGCAGTTCTACGACATCCTGCACCAGCAGAGCAACCTGAGCCGAAACATCACTGCGTCGATGCGCTCCGACACGGAGTACAACTCCATCAACAGCTACATGATGCTGCACGTCAACTACCGCCTCAACCTCTTCGGGGGCAAGCAAGGCCGCCGCGACGGTCACGGGCCCGACG
This sequence comes from Lachnospiraceae bacterium, assembly GCA_963660075.1. Lineage (GTDB taxonomy): Bacteria > Bacteroidota > Bacteroidia > Bacteroidales > Bacteroidaceae > Prevotella. Next base: position 23,133 of record CAVKWN010000011.1, on the reverse strand, counting down.
ATGGTCCTGGTGGACGTGGCGGACGCCCACCAATGGGCGGAGGCAGACCGCCAATGGGCGGCGGAAGGCCACCAATGGGCGGAATGTTCTGACAACATAAATCAGCACAGCACCAACAAGCAAGACAAGGGGTCGCGTCATGCCATCCGCATGACGCGACCCCTTGTCTTGTTCAATCCTTTCTCTTTCTAATCCCCTGGGCGTCATTCCCCTCCTGTGAGTCCGCCAGTCTGAATGCCGCTCTTGCCTTCCTTGAAGTCGTTGGTGATGTTTGTCTTCACCGTCTTGAATTGCTTCTTCGTGTTTCCGAACTTCCAGTTGAGGCTGAGCAATATCTGACGGATAGGCACCTTTACGGTCATGTTCTGCACATAGTTGGAGTTCATCGTCCTTGTCTTTACGTCGAGCTTGTCGCTCAACGGGGTGAGGAACGTCATGCTGAGGTCTAACTTGTCTTTCAATAGTTCTTTCCACAAGGTGGTATAAGCTATCGCCATGCCGCCCTGATAGCCCTGGAGGTTGTAGGTCTTGGTGGCGAGCACGCTGCCCACCGTCCACTGTATGCCCAACGGCAAGGTCTGCTGGAAGTTTATCAAGGCGTTGGCGCTCCAGCCGTTGTTTTTCAAGCCCATGGCGTTGCTTCGCATGTCCACATAGCCCACCTGACCATTAAGTATCAAGCGCGTCTTCTTGGCCAGCATCCAGTTGATGAACACGTTGAGACTCGCGTCGCGCTTCTTCGCTATGTTGCCATAAGTCTGGTTCAGCAGGTTGTTGTCGTCCAAGAACGAGTATTGCTCTATCTGGTTGTCGCAGAAGGTGTAGCCCATCGTGGCGCTCAGCATGAACTTTGCCGAATAGTAGTTGTACACCATGTTCACCGTGTGCGACTTCTCCGTGTCGAGGTTGGAGTTGCCGTAGGACAGCGAGGTGGGGTTGCTGCGATCCACGTAAGGGTTGAGATAGCTTATGCCCGGGCGCACTATTCTCATGTTGTAGTTCATGCCTATGTTCATGCCTGCCGCGAGGCTATAGCTCAGGCTCGCGCTCGGCACGAGCACGCCATAGTGTTTCTTGAAGTCGTCGCCGTTGCCCAGCTTGTATTTCACGTTCTCCCACGTGTACTCATACCTGCCGCCCAGCACCGAGCCGAGCTTTCCCCATTGCGCCTTCCACTCGGCGTAGGCTGCGAGAATGTCTTGCGTGTTGTTGTATTCCACGCTGTTTGTCGGGTTGAACGTCTCCGAGCGGTCGTCGGCAATGTCGTAACACTTCGAGTCGGCCTTGTTGAACCTGTTGATAAACTTCGCGCCGAAGTTGAGCGTGTGCTTGGCACTGAGTGCCTGCGTGAAGTCGGCTTGCAGCGTGTGCTCCGTTGCCCGCGTCTCGTTGTTGGAGCGGAGGTCGTCGAGCTGGATGCCCGTCACGCCGCTCGCGTCATCGTAGAAGGTGTAATCGTTTGTGTGCGAGAGCGAGTTGTCGAAGAGGTAGCTCAGTATCATGTAGCTCTTGCGGTCGTTGTTCCAGAAGCGTTGGTAGTCCACGCTCCCGTTGAACGCCTTCGTGCCCACGTCCTGCCGCATCTCGTTGCCGTAAGCGAAGCCCTTGCCGTATATCCCACCGTACATCCGCGTCTGTGGATGTCCATCGAGCTTCTGCTTGAAAGTTGTCAAGCCCGCCGTGGCGCCGACGGTGCTGAGCGAGTCGATGTCATAGCTCAGGCTGATGTTGCCCATGCCGGAAGGCTGCTTCATGTCCGACTTTTGGTTATACTCCATGTGGCCGTCGCCTATCGTGCCATCCATCGCGCTGCCTTTGGCCTTCACCACGCGGTCGAAGCCTATCGTAGTGCCGTTCATCCGCTGGTGGCCGAATATGCCGTTTGCGCTGTAGGTCAGCTTGCCTTGCTGCCCGTTAATCAATGCCGACACTTGCTGCACATGGTTGCCGCCTGCTATTCTCACGTTGCCGTTGAACCCGTTGGCCGCATCATCGCCAGCGGCACCCTTGCGCTGCTTGTCGAACACGATGTTGAGCACGCCGCCCGTGCCCTCGGCGTCGTATTTCGCCCCGGGATTGGTCACCACCTCTATGCTCTTCACCATCGTGGCGGGCATGGCCTTGAATATCTGCGATGCGTTGTTGGTGTACATGGGGTTGGGTTTGCCGTCGACATACACCTTGAAGTTTGACGAGCCGTTCACGGTGATGTTGTCTTGCCCGTCCACCGCCACCATGGGCACCTTCCTCAACATGTCGAGCACGGTCGAAGCCTTTGCCTCGGCATCGTCGGCGACGTTGTAGGTCATCTTGTCGGTCTCCATCTTGATGAGCGGTTTCGATGCCACCACGCTCACCGCCCCGAGGTCCACGTCCTTCCAGATGGAGTCGTTCGGGAGCTTGCCATCGGAGTCTTTTACGGTGTTGTCGGTTTGCGCCATGCCGTCCATGGCACAGGCGAGCAGTGCGCCGATCAATATTATGTTCTTCTTGTTCATATCGTTATGCTTTTGCGGTGTTAAACGCCTCCTTTATGTCGTCCAGGCCAATGTCGAGCAGTCTCATTTGCCTCACCATCTCCGGCAGCACGGTCTTCATGAAAGCGGTGCGCCGCGTGTCCTTGATGTGTCGCCGCGCGTCTTCCGCCACGAAATATCCGAGACCACGCTTGTTGAAGATCACGCCTTCCTGCGCCAGTTGGTCGTAGGCCTTCACCGCGGTGTTGGCGTTCACGCCAAGCCGGGCGGCATACTCTCGCACGCTTGGTATGCGGTCGAAAGCCTTGTAGGTCTCCGCCAGGATCTCGTCGCTGAGGCGGTCGGCTATTTGCAGGTAGATGGCTTTGTCGTTGCTGAATGCCATATATCAATAATTTGCTTAGTTTATGATTCCATGTGTCGTTTCTCATTTGCCCAGGCTCAGGCCCGACGTGTCCACGTCGCCACTGCCCGAGACGTGCTTGCTGAGGGTCTTGAGCTGCCCCGTGAGCGTCACGCCGCCACTGCCTGTCACGTTCACGTCGGCGTTGCCACAGTTGGAGAGCTTGAGGCTTGCATCGCCCGAGCCGGAAATCTTCAGCTCCGTGGTTGCCACGCCTGCCAACCCGCTCTTGATCTCGCCGCTGCCCGTGATAGACAGCTTGGCAGAGTTTGCCTTGACCGTGCCCAACTGCGCGTCGCCGGAGCCGGACATGTGATACATGAACTCGTCGGTGAGGGTCACGTTCTTGGTCTTGGTGTCGCCGCTGCCCATCCTGATGATGCCAAGGCTGTTGCCACGGAAGTCGTTGTCGATGGTGAAGTCGCCGCTGCCCGACAGCGACACGTCGGTGAGGCTCGGGGCGCTGACCCACATCTCGGCTTGGTCGTCGTAGGTATTGATAGACAGCACCGTGACACCCTTCATGCCCTTATACTTGTCGCTCTTGACCTCGAGCGTGCCATCCTCCACGCCTATGCTGTGGCGCTCATACCACCCCGGGGTTGCCTTGAGTGTCACCTTGAAGGTGTCCGACTGGATGAAGTGGATGTCGCAGTTGGTAGCATTGTGCAGCGAGGTGAATCCCGTGAGGTTGAGATGGTATGTCTGGGCAGGACCCTTGCTGTCGTAGACTTTCTCTATGCGGCAAGCCGACATTGAGGCGATGGTTACAACTGCCATAAAGAAGAGATATATTGCTTTTTTCATGATATGTGTGTGTGTTTTGTATGTTATCGTATGGTTACCGTAAAAGTTGTGGTGCGGTGTTGCGGTTCACCTGTTGAGCCACTTGTTGTCGATGACCTGCAGCCTTGTGTACTTGCGGTAGGCGAACCTATAACAGAGCACCGTGATCGACAAGCCGACAAGCGACAACACCACGTCGATCCAGTTGTTGTAAAACATTACCACATAGCCGTGGGACTGGAGCTCGGCGATACCCTTCACCGTCAATCCGGCGAGTATGAGCAACAGGAAGTTGACGAGCATGAATGCCACCAGCGACATTATCATAGGATGCTTGTGGAACACGCTGCCAAGCATGAGGAAGAACGTGTGCAACGCGAGAAACGACAGGCCAAACGACACCATGCCAGTCTCCGTGCCGAAGTCGATCCTGCCAAGGCCCCGGAGCGTCTCCAAGGCGTATCTCGTGGCAGACCCCGCGCCGTCGCTGCCAAAGACGAGGGTGAGCAAATATTGCACCGCGTCGCCCACGAGGAATCCGATGATGGCGGCTATCGGCAACGCCACGGCGATGATGAGGTAACGGGCAATGAACTTCTCCTTGGTCGTGGCTGGCAGCATGAAGTCGTTGATGCGCTGCTGACGGGTCTTGAGGTTGGAGAAGACGGCAGTCCCCGAAAAGACGAAATAGACGTTGAGGGCGAACATGGCCACCATGGCTGTCTCCACCTGCGTGTTGGCGTCGCGAGAGATTAGGAGCCCCAGAGCTTGGGGAATGGCGATGATGGCGCAGAAGACCAAGGCGAACGTGACAAGCTGGCGTTTGCTCAGCGTGAGCTGCCAACGGAGGACATTGAGGAATCTATCTTTTTTCATGATGTGTGCTTATTTATGATGTTGCTAATATAATGATGTGAGTCTCTTTGGGCTTCATCCCACTTTCGCCCCGCCTATCACGGCGTTGAAGAGCAGTTCGAGGTCAACCTGCGTCTCTTCCTCGTCGTCGCCGCGCGCCACTATCGAGGCGTTGCCTTGCAGACTGGGCTCGGCGTAGACAACCCTTTCGTCCATCTCTTGCGGCGAGAGATAGCGGAAGGCGTAACGCTTGGAGATGTCGGCGATGGAACTGTTGAGCAGCACCTTGCTTCGGTCCACGATGACCACGTGGTCGAGCAGGTTCTCTATGTCGTGCACCTGATGGGTGGAGATGATGAGGGTGCGGTCGTCAGCCATATAGTTGGCTATCACCCTGCGGAAGAGGACCTTCGATGGAATGTCGAGACCGTTGGTGGGCTCGTCCATCATCAGCAGGCGGGTGCCAGTGGCTATGGCGATGCTCATATACACCTTCTTCTTCTGACCCATGGAAAGCTCCTTGAGGTTGGGGCTGGTGGGCATCTCAAACTCGGTGAGGCACTGCTTCAACAGCTCGTCGCTGAACGTCGGGTAGAACGAGCGCATGAGGGCACACAAGGAGTCGAAGCTCATGTCGGGCATGTTGTACTCCTCCGGCACTATGAACATCTGGCTGAGGAGCTCCGGCTTGCGCAAGCGGCTCTCAATGCCCTCTACCGAAACGCTGCCGGCGTTGGGCATGAGGAGTCCGGAGATGAGGTAAAGCAATGTCGACTTGCCCGTGCCGTTCTTGCCAAGCAAGCCGTATATGCGGCCCTGCTCAAGTTGCAAGTCGAAGTGGCTGAACACCTGGTGCTTACTGCCCCGATAATTGAATCCAAGGTCTTTTACGTCTATCATATCCTTTTCTATTTATTGATTTATGTCTGTATTAGTGTACTACCTTAATAATACACTACAAAGATAATGTCATTTTATTATTACCTCCAAATATATTCCTAAAAATATTCATTTCATTTTATTTCGTTAACATTATCAATTTACAATATACATATTTTCACTAAATTCTCACCTTAAAAGGTTACTTTCACGAGGCTTTCGGCATTGCACTAGAAAGTCGTTGACATTGCACTGAAAAGCCGACGACATTGCACTGAAAAGCCGACGGCTTTACAGTGGAAAGGCAAAAAGTCTGTTTTTTTATGGGCATATCCAATATTTTATCTTAATTTTGTAGGGAAAACTTATACGAGATGGAGAAGAACGAAGAGTTGCGCGAGGCATGGGAGTTCGTGGAGCACACGGGCACCAGCATATTCCTCACGGGCAAGGCAGGCACGGGCAAGACCACGTTTCTAAAGACCGTGGTAGAGAAGTCGTCGAAACGATTGATCGTGGTGGCACCAACAGGCGTGGCTGCCATCAACGCCGGCGGCGTGACCATCCACTCGTTCTTCCAACTGCCCTTCACGCCTTTCATCCCTGGCACTACCATACGCGACCGCTACGACTTCTCAAAGGCCAAGCGCCGCATCATAGCGTCGCTCGACTTGCTCATAATAGACGAGATAAGCATGGTGCGCGCCGACTTGCTCGACGCTGTGGACACGGTGCTTCGCCGTTTCCGCGACCCCACACAACCCTTCGGCGGCGTGCAACTGCTCATGATAGGCGACCTGCAACAGCTCACGCCCGTGGTGTCGGCACAAGAGGAGGGCATACTTGGCCAATACTACGACACGCCATATTTCTTCGGCAGCAAGACGCTGAGGCAAATAAACTATGTCACCATCCAACTGTCTAAAGTCTACCGCCAACAAGACCCGACATTTATAAACATCCTCAACCACGTGCGCGATGGCCATCCCACCGCCGACGACCTCAACACGCTCAACTCACGTTGCAACCCAACCTTCATACCCAAGCAGGAGGACGGCTACATACGCCTGACCACGCACAACCGCATGGCCGACAGCTACAACGAGAACGAGCTGATGAAGCTTGGCGGCAAGCGTTACCGCTTCAAGGCTGAGGTGGAAGGCGAGTTTCCAGAATCCAGCTACCCTGCCGAGGAGACCCTGGAGCTGAAGCAAGGCGCGCAGGTGATGTTCATAAAAAACGACAGCGGACATAAATACTACAACGGCAAGATTGGCCACGTGGTCGACATCGACGCTGAGTCGATAACCGTGAAATGCCCGGGCGACAACGAGCTCATCAAGGTGGAGCAAGACGAATGGGAGAACACAAAATACGTGATCAACCCCGAGAAGAAGACCATCGAGCCGCAAGTGGCTGGCACGTTCAAGCAGTATCCGCTGCGCCTGGCTTGGGCCATAACCATACACAAGAGCCAAGGCCTGACCTTTGAGCACGCCATCATCGACGCAGGCTTCTCGTTTGCCTCGGGCCAGGTCTACGTGGCGCTGAGCCGCTGCAAGAGTCTTGAGGGCATGGTACTCGCATCGCGCATAGGCTCAAGCAGCATCTTCAACGACTCGCGCGTGACCGAATACATCTCGCACCAGCAACAAATGGCGGAGGAGAGCCTGAGGCAGTTGCCGTCGCTCAAGGACGCTTATTTCAAGGAGCAGCTTTTGGACATGTTCACGTTCAACCGCCTCTTCGCCGCCCAGCAGATGCTCAACCGCACGATGATAGAGTTTTTCAGGGCGTTCCCGCGCCTGTGCGACTATCACCGCGCGGTGATGGAGACGGTGAAGGCGAAGGTCATCGACGTGGCTTACAAGTGGCTCAACGTCATCCGCCAGACTTCCAACGAAGGCCTCCACGACGAGGCGTTCCTGCAAAGGGTGCGCCGTTCTGCCGACTATTTCGCCGCAACGCTGAAAGAGAGCATTCCCGACCTATTGGAAAAGACGAAGATGGTGAATGGCAAGAACAAGCAGGCCATGGAGACCCTTGAGGAACGCTACAAGGAATTCTGGCTGCTTTATCTCAGCAAGGAGAAGATGCTCGACGGCATGGCGGACAAGCCTTTCTCCGTGGCCACATACTTGCAGACGAAGCAAGAGGCGACGCTCGACTCCATGGAGATAGTGGACCCCGCCACGAAGCGCGCCCGACCAAAGACAAGAAAGGGGATGGACAACCCATACGCCGACACACCGCGCAAGGCAAAGGAGGAGAAACCCAAGGCGCCCAAGAGGAAGAAGGGCGACTCTGAGGCGCTGACCATGGAGATGTTCGCCAAGGGCATGACCGTGAGCCAGATAGCCAAGGAGCGCGACCTCACCGCCGGCACCATAATGAGCCACCTCGCCAAGAACGTGAAGACGGGCAAGCTGAACGCCGACAAGGTGATACCTGCCGAGCACGTGAGAGCCATACGCCACGCCCTGTCGAAAGTGGAGGAACACGCCGCCGTGGACGACATCATGAGGCTGTGCCCAAAGGATGTCAGCAAGGAGGAAGTCTATTTCATGCTGAACGCGACGCGATAAGGCATAACATAACCTATAAAAACAAGAAAATAACCATATCCATGCCAAAGCCTTCTGTGTTTGCCTTCGAAGGTGTTGACAAAGGCGACTTCGACTTTGGCGAGGCAAACAAGTAACCACCAATGAACAAGCCAAGCAAACTTATTTGTTGTGTCATATCCCTTCTTGCCACCACAACCACACCGGCACATGCCGACAGGAAGGAAGCACTCAAACTGATACAGCGTGCCGTGGGAAGGAACGACGTGCCCGTGAAACTTGACATACGCAAATCAGCCAACACCTACTTCAACCACGAGGTGAAGAACGGAGCGCTCCACATAACGGCATCCAACGAGGTGGCACTCTGCCGCGGCTTCTACGACTACATGAAACAAAACCGCCACGGCATGTATTCGTGGAGCGGCTCGTCGCTGCAGTTGCCCGACCATCTGCAAGACTCGCCGGCGCGCCGCGTGGTGTCGCCCGTAGAGAGCCACTATTACTTCAACGTCGTGACATATGGCTACACCATGCCTTTCTGGGACTGGGCTCGCTGGGAGCGGGAAATAGACTGGATGGCCCTGCACGGCATTGACATGCCGCTCGCGCTTGTGGCCTACGAGGCAATCATAGCGAGAGTATGGAAGAGGATGGGACTAACCGACAGCGAGATAAACGCCTATTTCACCGGACCCGCCCACCTGCCATGGATGCGCATGGGCAACGTGTGCGCCATTGACCCATCGCTCGACGACAACTGGCACAACTCGCAGATACAGCTTCAGCACAAGATTCTCGACCGCATGCGTCGCTTGGGCATGAAACCTATATGCCCTGGCTTCCCCGGCTTTGTGCCGGAAAGCATGAAACGACTGTTCCCTGATCTTCAGCTTGTGGAGACACACTGGGGAGGGGCGTTCCACAACTGGATGATCTCGCCTCAGAACAAGCTTTTTGCCAAGATGTCGTCGGATTTCATACACGAATGGGAAAAGGAGTTCGGGCGGTGCGACTATTATCTTGTCGACAGTTTCAACGAAATGGACATTCCCTTCCCCGAACATGGAACAAAGGAACGCTACGAACTCGTGGCATCGTATGGCGAGAAAGTGTACGAGGGCATACGGCGTGCCAATCCCAAAGCCACGTGGGTGATGCAGGGCTGGATGTTCGGTTACCAACGCAACATCTGGGACGAGCGCACACTAAAGGCCTTGGTGTCGAAAGTTCCCGACGACAAGATGCTGTTGCTCGACTTGGCGGTTGACTACAACCGCAACTTCTGGAAGTCGGAAGTCAATTGGGAGTTCTACAAGGGATTCTTTGGAAAGAAATGGGTATATAGCGTGATACCCAATATGGGCGGGAAGACAGGTCTAACAGGCATTCTTGATTTCTATGCCAACGGGCATCTCGACGCCCTGAATTCTTCTCACCGGGGAAGGCTCACCGCCATAGGAGCCGCGCCTGAAGGCATAGAGAACAACGAGATGATATACGAGATGATGATGGATGCCGGGTGGAGCGGCTCGCATACTGATGTCGCGCAATGGACGGAGAACTACATAGCCAACCGCTACGGCAAAGTGACGCCAAGGATAAAGGAGGCGTGGACGGAAATCATCAATACCGCATACAGCTATTTCACGGACCACCCACGCTACAATTGGCAATTCCGTCCGGGCACGATGCAACACGGGAGCATCCCCGTGACCAACCGTTTCACGAATGCCCTTGAGGGGTTCATAGGCGCCAGCGACGAATTGGCCGACAGCAAGCTATACCGCGCCGACCTCGCTGAAATGACGGCCCACTATCTAGGAGCCAAGTGCGAGATACTTGTACAACTCATAAACCAAGACTACCAGGCGGGCGACACCGCCCAGGCTCAATTCTACCGAAGCCGCCTTGAGACGTTGATGCTCGGCATGGACATGATCCTGCAGCAGCATCCTACGCTCCGACTTGACCGATGGGTGGAGTTTGCCAAGAATGCGGCAGGCAGCGAACAGCAACGCAAACTGTTCACCCGCAACGCAAAGCGCATAGTCACCATTTGGGGGCCGCCTGTCGATGACTATTCGGCACGTATATGGAGCGGGCTTGCCAAGGACTATTATTTGCGGCGTTGGAAGTGCTATTACGACGCAGTTGACAGAAACGAGACCTTCGACTTTGCCTTATGGGAACGCGAATGGGTGGAAAACTACAAGCCTGCAAAACCGGCTGCCAATATTGATGTGGTGAGGCTCGCCAAAAACATGGTGGCTCTCGCCAAGGACATCTCAACCGATATGCTCAACGCAAAGCCAACGGGAAAGTGAATGGATAAGGTAAAGCATTAAACATAAAAACGCGACAAGGCCTACCCGTCCATGAGGATGAGTAGGCCTTATGTTTTTCAATGCAGCGAGGATTGCTCCTCCACGCTCTTCACAAGAGAGTCTCCTTCCGAGACCCAAAAGGCGACACGCACGATGCTGCCCACATCAGTGCTGCCGCTACGCTTGATGTGGCGCACCTTGCCATATTCAAGGGTATCGCGACGCGAGGGATAGCTCACGAGTTGCAGCCGCTGCTTGGTGCTGCCAGAGCCGATATAGAAGATGTCTACGCTATCCTTGACCTTGGCGAGCTTGGCGGCCTCGGTGCGCGCCCGGCGGTTTATCGCAGCCGTGTCGGGCGGAGCGAACTCGGAAGCGGCAACAGTGTCGCCCGGATTGTCGACAGGTGCCATCTTGCAGGCAGTGGGAAACAACCCCACTACTGCCGCAAGCAACAATAAATAAAGAATCTTTCTCATAAGCCTTTCTTTCTCTACGAGCCTTTCCTCCTCAACAAGACTTTCCTGCTCAACAAGCCATTTCTGCTCACACGCCAATCTTGGCCAGACCGCCCTCGCTGGTCTCCTTGTAGAGCGAAGGCAAGTCGTGACCCGTTTGTTTCATCACTTCCACCGCACGGTCGAAGCTCACGCGGTGCTTTCCGTCGGAGAAGGCGGCATAGAGGTTGCAATCGAGGGCTCGCGTGGCGGCGAAAGCGTTTCGCTCTATGCACGGAATCTGCACCAGTCCGCACACGGGATCGCACGTCATGCCAAGGTGATGCTCCAGGCCCATCTCGGCGGCATACTCAATCTGCGAGGGCGAACCGCCAAAGAGCTGGCAAGCGGCAGCCGAAGCCATGGCGCAAGCCACGCCCACCTCACCCTGGCAACCGACATCGGCACCAGATATGGACGCGTTCTGCTTGACGATGTTGCCTATAAGCCCCGCGGTAGCAAGGGCATGGAGGATTTTCTCCTCGGAGAAGCTGTGGCCCGTGGCAAGATGGTATAGCACTCCTGGTATCACGCCACAACTGCCGCAAGTGGGTGCCGTGACAATGGTGCCGCCACTCGCGTTCTCCTCGCTCACGGCGAGGGCGTAAGCATAGACGAGACCACGCGTCTGGAGATTGGGCTTATAACCCTTGGCCTTCACGAAATAAGTGGACGCCTTGCGCTGGAGGTTGAGCGGGCCAGGGAGTCGTCCCTCATGATTGATGCCACGCTCCACGCTCTCCTTCATGGCGTTCCACACGGTGAGCAGGTAATCCCAGATGTCGGGGTTCTCGCAGCGATCCACATACTCCCAATAAGCGCATCCATTGTCCTCGCACCATTTCTTTATGTCAACAAGATAATGCAGGTCATAAACATCGGGACTTGCCGGCAACAAACCCGTAGGGTGGTCGCCCTCGGAGAGAGCTCCACCACCAACGGAATAAACCACCCAATCGTTTATGCGCATGCCATTGGGATGGAACGGCAGAAACTCGTTGGGCTTCCACTCTATGTCAACCTGCCCGACAGGCTCAAGCACTTCCTTGATGGCAATGTCGGTCATGTGACCCTTGCCGGTGGCTGCCAAACTGCCATAAAGCGTGACGTGAAAGCGCGTCACGTCCGGATGCGCCTTCAAATATGTTTGCGCCGCCTTTTGCGGGCCCATGGTATGGCTCGACGACGGTCCCTTCCCTATACGGAATATTTCCCTCAATGATTTCATGCCACAAAGTTAATGTTTTTATGCGAGAGACTGCCCTTCGGAAGGCAAGTTTATTTTCATCCGCTATATCCTTCCAGGCTTTCAGCCACATATATTCTTGAAGGCACACGTGTCGCACCTATCCTTATGGACGGTAGGCTCAAAGGGCTTGTCCTCGTCGAAGATATCAGCAAGCAACACGCCCAAGTCGCGAACAAAGGCATCGTGGACATCGGCAATGTCGTTGACCTCTGAGAAAGTGACCTTCCGCTTACCCTCTTGGCCTTCGTCCTTGATCTTGAGTATAGGGTTGTAGCTCTCGTCTTTCGCCTGCCTTATGAAGAGCAATGCCGGAGCCACGGGGTCTCCTCCAAGACGGTAAGCCTCTTGCGCCTCACTGCTCCGGCTGATGATGTCGGAATAGAGAAACGACTGGAGATAATACACCGTATGTTTGGAATCGACATAGTCGGGATTGAAAATCTCGTCAACGCTCGGTGCCGACGACGTCAACGGTCGTCCCGTCTTATAGTCGACCACGCGCAGCTGCCTGCCTATGCGGTCAAGGCGGTCTACCTGTCCACCCAGCCTTATGGCACGCTGTTTGCTATTAACCTCAATGATGAAGTCCTTGTAGAAATCCTTCTCAAGGGCTATTATGTCGAACGGAGTGTTGGCCTTGTCAAGGCGCAGAAGTCGCTTTATATAGATAAGCAACACGTTGCGGTTGAGCAGTTGCAAGCCGTTGTAGCGTGGACGGTAGCCAGCCCCGTCAACCTTGAACAGCTTCTCGCTGAAAGCCTGGTCGAGGAACCTTTCTATCTTTACATTCTCTTTCACGAGACTGTCTATCCTATCTGCCGTGATAGTTTTCTTGCCATGGTCTGACAAATCGTCATAGATAAGCTCTGCTGCGCGGTGGAAGATGTTGCCAAAGATTACGTTGTCTATCTCCTGGTCGTCGTCGTCAGCCTCACGCAATTGGCACACGGTGGAATAATAGAACATGAGCGGGCAACGAAGATAGCGGTTTATAGCCGACGGCGACAACGACTTTATGTCGCGCAATCGCCTTGCCACCGCTGCCTTTTTCTCTATCGGCACGCGCATTACGGGCGACACGTTCTGTCCCGACTGCAAGGTGAGCCTGCGGATATGCTGAGCTTGCCCGCTCTCCACCATGAACTGCAACATGAAACGGCTCATTTCTCCTTGCTTGCCATCGTCGGCGGCATTGTTGAACGCCATTGTGACATCGGCGGCACGTTGCAAGAGTGAGTGGAAATAATAAGAATAAATAGCCACCTTGTTCTCTATGGTAGTCATCTCATAACCACGGCGCAGCGAATGGGGAATGAAGGATGCGTCGTTGACACCTTTCGGCATGTTGCCCTCATTGCAAGAGAGCATGAGCACGTGGTCGAAGTCGAGGTTGCGAGTCTCCAACACGCCCATGATCTGTATGCCAAGCGCCGGCTCGCCATGGAAAGGCACCGAGGTTGAGTCTACGAGCTGGCTCAACAGGCGTTGCAGCAAAACAGTGGCGCAATCGACCTCTGTCTTGGCAAACACTTCCTTGAGACGGTTCACAATGGTGTACATGCGGAAGATGGACTCGTGCATCAACGGGTCTTCCTCGTCACGCGAGCCCACACCCGTGAACTTCAGCACATCGGCAAGCCATTGCAGCAAGCCGACGATAAGGTCGCGTCCCTGCTGGCCTGACGACACGGGAGTAAAGACACGCCGCGCCGCCTCGTCGCGGTCTTCGACAAGTTGCGCCACGGAGGGGAAGAACGTCTTGTGGGTGTTTATTTCATCATAGACGAGAGGTATGTCGCTTGAGATGTACTTGGCATAAGGGTGGCACAACACTTGGTTGACATAAGCCAGGCGATAGGTTTTGCCATCCTTGCACAACCCTTGCAAGCGCAAGGCAAGAAGCACGCCCACGAGCGTGGCGGCTGGCGTGGCAGACAACGGATAGCCTGTGGTGATATTGACCTCACTCACCGTCTCGGGCAAGCAATGGACGACGTTTTGCAAAAGCCGCTCGTCGCACAGCACTATTGCCACCGACCGTGGGTTGGTCTTCACCACATCGCCCAAACTACGAAGCCATGTGGTGACATATCGCGCCTGGATGTCCTCGGTTGGCGCGGAAACATAGGTTATGTCCTTCTTCTTCGACAAGTTGTCGTATATGGAGTCAGTGTCGATGCCTTCCGACGCCCTGCTCGATGACAACTCGTTTGGCAAACGGTCGAGATAGCGGCGGATGTATCGTCCAGCCTCGTGGCCATTGGCCATGAAGTATGTGTCATAGTCCCAATAAAACTCCGCCATGCCCGCGTCTTTCAGTTGCAGAAAGAGTCGGCGCTCAACCTTCTGGAGCAGATTGAACCCCACGAAGACATAATGCTTGAAACGGAAGTCGCTCACCTTGCGTTCCACCACATCGCGATAGAGCATGCCCTCATAGGCCAAGCCGTCGCGCCTGAGATCCTCGCGGAAGGCATGATATAGCGGGCCAAGGCTCTTCCAAATGTCGTTGAAGCGCTGTTGCAACACGGTATCGGTCTCCACCTTCCCGAAGAAATTCTCAAGGCTCTCGCGCTGCTGATCGGAGAGGAAAGAGAAGTCGCGCATCTCTTGCCACGCCTCAAGGCTGATGAAGAGCTTGTCGGCATCCACGAGATTCTTGTCGAGGTCGTCGAAATCGGAAAGCATGAGCTGACCCCACGAGAAGAAATGGTCGAGCGGCTCGTCGCTTCCCGTGAGCTTGACATAAGCCTTGTAAAGACGGAAAACGAGGTCTATCTGGTCGGCGACGACAAGAGAGGAATGGTTTCTGAAAAGGTCGCTGATGGTGAAATACGACGGGCTCCATACCGTGTGGCCAGTCTCCTCGTAGAGAGCCTGGTTAAGGAAGAGCGAGGCTCGCTTGTTTGGGAAAACCACGGCAATGTCGGCAAGGCTCTCCGCGCCATGCTTGGCGAGGATGTCTTTGGCTACGTTTTGCAGAAATGTCCTCATCGGATAAAGGTTCTTTGAATGATGTTTCTATACTTTAGACAGTTGATTATACCTTCACTATGTCGTTGTTGCGGATATACCACAAGTAACCTTCCACGTCGTTGTAGCCCATATCCTTGAGCAGGTAGACATAGCCTCTGACCTGCCGCTTGTGTTTTTCCATCTTGCCGCCGGTCTTGAAATCGATTACCACCATTTTTTTCCCGTCGTAAACCACACGGTCGGGACGTTGCTCCTTGATACGCTGCTCCTCGGGGTCGAAATAGATCATGGAACACTCGTTGAAAGCCTTCCACCGTGGCGAGAACCAGTCGTTGACCCGCGAGTCACGCAATTTCTCCTCTATAAACTTCTTTAGTTGCTCGCGCGTCATGGGACGGTCGTAGAGCACGCCTTCGAACTCCATTTGGTCTATGGCGGCATCAACCTCGGTATAGTCGTGGATGGTAGAGAAAAGGCGGTGGATGATATTGCCAGTGTCGATATACTGGTCTCGCTTCCAGCGTTCCTCAAGCTCATCGTCAGGGGTCATGAACTCATCGCTGGCGTTGCTTTGCAGGAAAAGGGCTTTCGACTTGGTTGCCTCGATCTCAATGCTAACGCCTTGCTCCCTTTGTTCAAAGATGTTGGCCAGTGCATGGCCATCCCCTGTGGGTTGACCATGCGCCGCCAAAGGCTTACAAGCCAACGAGCCAAAGCCATAGCTTATGATGCCATCGCCTTCGACCTCCGGCTTGGCGTTTGGCATATTGGGCATCACACTTGCGATGAGCGAAGAAGGGAAGTCGGCCTTGTCGCCCTTGCCAAGTATAAACAAGTTGCGCGAGGCACGGGTAAAGGCAACGTAAAGGATGTTCACGTTGTCGACAATGTTCTTAATGTGCTCAGCGTCATAGTCGGCGGCATAGATGGAGTTCTTCAGCTTCTTGGCACTGAGCTTCACCGGCACCACTGGCAAGTCGCTGTAAGGCTCAACAGATGGCTCTACCCAAAGGGTGTCGTCTTTGGTTTCCAATGCCCAATCACAATAAGGCAGGATTACATTGTCAAACTCCAAGCCCTTGCTCTTGTGGACCGTGAGCAATCGGATGCCGTTCACCTCGGCACTGTGAATGGACTTGGAGCATAGGTTTTCGTCCCACTCTTCGAGGAAGTCGGTGATGCCAGCCACGTGGCGTTTGAGGTAATTGGACAAGTGGTCGAAGAAAGCGCACACATAAGCATTCTGGTCGCCGAGCCTGTCGAGACGGAAAAGGGCGTAGAGTCTCTCTGCAAGGTCTATGAGAGGCATGGACAGCAGCTCCGTGCGATCGGCCACAAAGTCCTGCGGAAGCATGGACATATAGGCGTGGGCTGGAGAATGCGGCTTGCCATCCTGCACCTTCTTATGACAGGTGTCGGACGGTTCCAGTTCCTTTCCCTGAAACGACTTGGCGAGAAACGCCTCAGTGAGTCCGTCGTCGGGGTTGACGAGGTAGCGCATGGCGTTGACAATGGTGTTGACAGCCTGCGAGGCATCGAGGCGGAAAGCCTCATCAGACACCATCTTGAGCATTCGTGGCTCTCCATCTACCACCACCGGGTTGTGGAGGAAATAGTCGGCTATCAAGCGTATGTGCTTGTTCTTTCTCACTATGATGGCGATGTCACTATATTGAATGCCCTTAGAAAGTAACATCTCTATGACTTGCTGAACCTGCGAGATCATCAAGCCGTCATAATCCTTGCTTGGCAAGAGCTTGACGACAACCATGCCGGCCTCGGGCTTACTGTCGGGCACTTTCTGCGTCACGTCGGAATAAGCCTCCTTTATTATGGGCGCGTCAACGGAAAGGCTATCCGCGGCGGCATTGAAGAAGTCGTTGTTGAAATTCACGACGTTGCGTTGCGAACGATAATTGGTGTCCAAGCTCTTCACTTTCACCGTGTCGGGGTAATTGGTCTCGTTCAGCCCTTGCAGAAGCTGCCAGTCGCCATTGCGCCAGCGGTATATGCTCTGCTTCACGTCGCCCACTATAAGACTGCCCGCCTGGTGTGAGATACAGTCGTCGAGAAGCACCTTGAAGTTGTCCCACTGCACGGTCGATGTGTCTTGGAACTCGTCAATCATTATATAACGCAGCTGCCCGCCAATCTTCTCATATATAAAGGGCGAGTCTTGCTTGTCGATAAGGTCGTTGAGCAGCTTCTGGGTGTTTGACAGGGGATAATCGTTGTTGTCGGCATTGATTCGGTTCACCTCCTCCTCTATGCGTCCGAGAAGCCGAAGCTGGTTAATGTTCTGCAAGGTGAGCGTCACCGAATTGACGGTGACGGCTGCCGCCTCGCGCTTTTCCTCCGCCTCTTCTATCAACGGCTTGACATGTTCGCGAATGGCAACAGACTGAGGTTTGCCTATGTCCGCCTTCCTCACGAACTTGTCGGGATTGTCAAGTCCTGCCTGTACATAGGAGTTGGGCATTGGGGTCTTGCCATCGCTCACAAGCTTACCCTTCGCGAGATCCTCGAAATAGCCCGGCGCATTGCTGTGGCCACGCGAATAGCACGAGTCGTCTATGCCATAGGTTGAGGCTATCGCGTCGTAACGCTTGGCGAAATCAGCCATCTCGGCGAGAGCCTTCGCGCGCAACGCTCTTAGGCGCGACGTGTATTGCTTGAAGAAGTTGGCGTCGTCCATGATGAGACGCAGCTGCTTTTGATGGCTCTTGTAGAAATCGGTGAATATGTTTAGCCCGAAGTCCTTGATGTTGCCTACGACGTTCCAGTTCTTGTCCTCCTCCATTCGCTCACTTACGAAATCCATGATCCATGTGAGCAATGGGTCATTGCCGTTCTCGATGTTGCTTATGATATTGTCCACCGCCTGGCTCTCCACCTCCTTGTCGTTGAGCATGACCTTGAGGCTCGCCGTCAGTCCCAGCTCTCGCGCGAGGTTTCTCAGCACCCGTTGGAAGAAGCTGTCGATGGTTTCAACCCTGAAGCGGCTATAGTCGTGGACAAGCAAAGAGAGCGCGTCACCCGCCCTGTTGCGGATGACGCGCTCCGTAAGGTTTGGGAACGACTTCTTTACATTATCATAATAATCGTCAGCGTCGGGCAGGCTATTTGCTATGCCGTAGAGCTTTGACAAGATGCGCAACTTCATCTCCTGCGTGGCCTTGTTGGTAAAGGTCACGGCAAGGGTGTAGCAGTAGTTCATTGGGTCATCAACGAGCAACTTGATGTACTCCACGGCAAGGGTGAACGTCTTTCCCGACCCCGCGCTCGCCTTGTAAACGGTAAGGGGCGCGGTATTAGTATGCACGAGCGATGATTACTTTGTATTTCGCGTCGGCACCGCTGACCATATCCTTCATGCCTTCCACGTTCTGGTCGTAGGCGAAAGGTATGCAACGTATCGTGGCTTGAGTGTCCTCCTTGATCTTTGCCTCGGTATCGGCAGTGCCGTCCCAAGGGCAGAGGAAGAAGCCGCCATCCTTGACGCGCTCCTTGAACTCATCGTAGTTGTCGCACTCGTAGACGTGAGCGTCGCGGTATGCCTTGGCCTTCTCGAATATGGCCTTCTGCATATCTTCGAGAGTGTTTTTCACGCGCTCCACGATTCCGTCGAAGCTGACATTCTCCTTCTCCAAGGTGTCGCGACGCATAATCTCAATGGTATTGTTCTCAAGGTCACGGCCACCCATGACGAGACGCACAGGCACGCCTTTCAGCTCATAATCGGCGAACTTGAAGCCCGGGCGCTTGTTGTCGGCATCGTCATACTTCACGCTGACACCCAAGGCGCGCAACTCGTCGATGGCTGGCTGCAGCTTGGCGGTGATGGCGGCAAGCTGCTCAGCATTCTTGCTTATTGGCACGATGACGACCTGGATAGGCGCCAAACGCGGAGGGAGAACGAGGCCGTTGTCATCAGAGTGGACCATTATGAGCGCGCCCATGAGACGCGTGGAAACGCCCCACGACGTAGCCCAGACATACTCTGGCTTGTTGTCCTTGTTGAGGAACTGCACGTCAAAGCTCTTGGCGAAATTCTGGCCAAGGAAATGGCTCGTGCCGCTCTGCAAGGCCTTGCCGTCCTGCATCATCGCCTCTATGGTGTATGTGTTCAACGCGCCGGCGAAACGCTCCGTCGGGCTCTTCACGCCCTGCAGCACGGGAACGTCCATCCAGTTCTCGGCGAAGTCGGCGTAGACGTGAAGCATCTTCTGTGCCTCTGTCTCTGCCTCCTCCTTTGTGGCATGGGCGGTGTGGCCCTCCTGCCAAAGGAACTCTGAAGTGCGCAGGAACGGACGCGTGCGCATCTCCCAGCGCATGACATTGCACCACTGGTTGCACATGATTGGCAGGTCGCGCCAAGAGTGAATCCAGTTCTTGTATGTGTGCCAAATCATGGTCTCGGATGTAGGACGTATGACGAGTGGCTCCTCGAGGTTGGCATCGGGGTCAACCACAATCTTTCCATCGTCTGCCGACTTGAGGCGATAGTGTGTCACCACGGCGCTTTCCTTGGCGAAACCCTTCACGTGCTCTGCCTCGCGCGCAAAGAAATTGACAGGTATGAGCAATGGGAAGTAAGCGTTCTGCACGCCCGTCTCCTTGAACATCTTGTCGAGTTGAGATTGCATCTTCTCCCAAATGGCATAGCCGTAGGGCTTTATTATCATGCAACCACGTACTGGAGCCACCTCAGCCAGGTCGGCTTTCATCACCAAGTCGTTGTACCACTGACTGTAGTTCTCGGCACGCTTGGTCAATTGTTTCAGTTCTTTTGCCATAGTTCTTCAATCATAGGGAAATCCCTACACGGATGTAGGAGTTTCCGGTATGCGCAAATTTTATTTATGTTTAATTTTGCGGCAAAGTTAATAAAAAAAGATAGCATAAACGGCTTAACTACCAAAAAAAGGCTACCTTTGCATCAAGAAAAACAGAGAGAATACAATTATTATTTAATTAACATGAAAAACACAAAGACTATTGCACTCGGGATGTGCATGCTCACTATGGTTAGCGGATTCACTTTCACAAGCTGTGCCACCAAGCAAGGCACAGGCACCCTCATCGGCACAGGCGCAGGCGGTGCCGTGGGCGCTCTTGTAGGTGGTCTCATCGGCCATGGCAAAGGTGCTGCCATCGGTGCAGCCATCGGCGGAGCTGTTGGTGCCGGAGCTGGCACGCTCATCGGCCGTCACATGGACAAGGTTGCCGAGCAGGCCAAGCAGGTGGAGAACGCCAAGGTGGAGACCGTGACCGATGCCAACGGCTTGAAGGCTGTGAAGGTGACTTTCGACAACGGCATCCTCTTCAAGGTAGGAAAGTATGACCTGCAGAGTGGAGCCATCAAGGACCTGACACAGTTCTCTACCGTGTTGAAGAACAACTCAACTTGCTCTGTCGACATTCAGGGCTACGCTTCTTCCGACGGTTCCGACGACCTGAACCTCAAGCTCTCGCAAAACCGCGCCAACGCCGTGAAGAACTTCCTGGTGAACAGCTGCAGCGTGCCCACTTCACAGATCAAGAACGCCGTGGGTTATGGCGAGACCAACCTTATCACCAACGCCGACGGCACTGAGAACCGCGAGGCAAGCCGCCGCGTGGAGGTTTACCTCTACGCTTCACAGGCCATGATTGACGCCGCAAACAACGGCACATTGAACTAATGCGTCTTTTCAAGATAATCACACGATGGGTGGTGGGGGCATTTTTTGCCTCCACCATTCTTGCTGTCATAGCCTACCGTTTCATTCCCGTATACATCACGCCATTGATGGTGATAAGATGTTTCCAGAACGGCTCGCTCACCATTCACCACCACTGGATCTCGCTCGACAAGATGTCGGCGCACATGCCCGTGGCTGTCATGGCAAGCGAGGACTCCCGATTCCTACTGCACCACGGCTTCGACTTCAACGCCATAGGGCAAGCGGCAAAAAACAACCTCAAGGGCGGAAAGAAGCACGGAGCCAGCACGATATCGCAACAGACAGCCAAAAACGTGTTCCTGTGGCCAGGACGATCGTGGGTGAGAAAAGGTTTCGAGGTCTACTTCACGGCTCTCATGGAGCTTTTCTGGAGCAAGCAACGAATCATGGAGGTATATCTCAACTCCATTGAGATGGGCTCAAGCATCTACGGGGTCGACGCTTGCGCCGAACTGAACTTTGGCAAGAAAGCCGACGAACTGTCGAGAGCCGACTGCGCGCTGATAGCCGCCACATTGCCCAATCCACGAAGGTTCTCATCCAAATACCCAAGCGAGTATATGCGCAAGCGGCAAAGGCAGATCATGGCTAACATGCGCTACATTCCCTCCTTCCCGAAAGAAGGCGAAGACTATGACCCGAACACCGCGGTAGGTGGCACCTACCGCTGATTGTCCAGGCCTGTTCTTGTGGGAAAAACATGGTGCAGAATACCCCCGTCGGCATTGCACTGCAATCTTGACGGCTTTGCACTGCTATCATCTTCCAAGCC
The DNA here is from genome assembly GCA_963660075.1 of Lachnospiraceae bacterium. Lineage (GTDB taxonomy): Bacteria > Bacteroidota > Bacteroidia > Bacteroidales > Bacteroidaceae > Prevotella. Next base: position 1,622 of record CAVKWN010000011.1, on the reverse strand, counting down.
AATAATCATCATTTTCAAGCCAACATTCCTCTATAAATGCAGACAGACGAAAACATTCTCACTCAACTCAACACTGCCCAACAGCAAGCCGTGACTTACTGCGACTCGCCACAGCTCGTCATCGCCGGTGCCGGCTCTGGCAAGACAAGAGTGCTCACTTTCAAGATTGCATACCTGCTCAACCATTACGACCTCAAGCCTTGGAACATCCTCGCGCTGACGTTCACCAACAAGGCGGCAAGGGAGATGAAGGAGCGCATAGCAAGCATCGTGGGCGAAGAGAGGGCGAGATACCTGCAAATGGGAACGTTCCACTCTGTATTCTCGCACATCCTGCGCGTGGAGGCTCAAGCCATAGGCTACACATCCGACTTCACCATCTACGACGAGACCGACTCGCGCTCGCTCATAAAGAACATCCTGAAGCAGATGGGGCTTGACGACAAGACCTATAAGCCCGCCACCGTGCACGCGGCAATATCGATGGCAAAGAACCACCTGTGCGGGCCAGCGCAGTATGCCGAGGATGGCGAGAGCCTGCAGCGCGACAGAAGGCGCAACATGCCGGAGACGCACAAGATTTTCATGGCATACCAGCAACGCCTGAGGCAAGCCAACGCCATGGATTTCGACGACTTGCTGACGGAGACATTCCGCTTGCTAAAAGAGCATGAGGACATAAGGCAGAAATACGCCAAGCGGTTTCAATATGTATTGGTGGACGAGTATCAGGACACCAACTATGCCCAGCAAATGATAGTGGAATTGCTCACAAAGGACAACCCACACGTCTGCGTGGTGGGCGACGACTACCAGAGCATTTACGCCTTCCGTGGTGCCAACATTTCCAACATATTGAAGTTCAACAAGGTTTACCCCACGGCAAAGCTCTTCAAGCTGGAGCGCAACTATCGCTCAACCAAGAACATCGTGGCGGCTGCCAACTCGCTGATGAAGCACAACCGCAGCCAGATAGACAAGGACGTGTATAGCGAGAACTCCGACGGCGACAAGGTAACTGTCTACGAGACCATATCCGACAAGCGCGAGGCAAGCATAGTGTGCAGGGAGATAAAACGCCTGGTCAGGGAAGAGCATCTGAAATACAGCGACATAGCCATACTCTACCGCACCAACGCCCAAAGCCGCACGTTTGAGGAGGAGATGCGCAAGCCCGAAGTGGGCATGGGAAACAACTACCGCATCTACGGCGGACTGAGCTTCTACCAGCGCAAGGAAATCAAGGACATCATTGCTTATTACCGTCTCGTGGTAAACCCCGACGACGAGGAGGCATTCAGAAGGATTATCAACTATCCTACACGTGGCATAGGCAATACCACGATAATGAAAATCGCGGCTGCGGCAGAGCAAGACGGCGTAAGCATGTGGGAGGTAATCTCCCACCCTTCCGAGCATAGTCTCGACGTGAACAGGGGCACGATGGCCAAGCTCCTTGCCTTTCGCACGCTCATCGCCTCGTTCATGGTCGAGGCGGCTGAGAAAGACGCACTGAAGCTCGGACAAGAGATAATTGAAAAGGCTGGCATAAAGGCTGATCTCGGAAAAGACCAATCGACAGAGGGCGACGCAAGGCGCGAGAACGTGGAGTCGCTCATCTC
>CAVKWN010000010.1:42622-51797 GCA_963660075.1 Lachnospiraceae bacterium | reverse complement strand
TACGACCACTACAAGGGCAGCAAGGACTTGGAACTGATTAGTATTTCGCTCGACTCCAACAAGACGAAGTGGCTCGCCAAGTTGAAGGTCGACAAGCCCAAGTGGCGCCAGTTCATCTGTCCAGACAACTTCCAGTCTCAGCTCTGCCGCAACTACGACATCGACGCCATTCCTCGCTTCCTCTTCTTCGACAAGGACGGCAAGATTATCTCGCTCGATGCCCCTCGTCCATCGGATGAGAACATCATCAAGTTTATAGATGATGCCCTGAAGAAATAATGGTTACGTATGCCGAACGGCACGTATGCTGGTGTTAGAGGCTTGAAAACGAAAGTAGGAGAAAAACACTTAGTTTTCCTCCTACTCGATTATTCTTACTTTAAAAGTTCTGTCAGTAAACTATATTTACTTTACTAGCACCTTCTTCACCGTGCCATCGGTCATCTTGATTATGGCAATTCCTTTCTGTCCATTGCCAATTCTCATGCCGCTTATGTTGAAGCGTGCTGCTTCTTTTGCATCGGATGCCGAATTCTCAGTCTCCGCAATGCCAGTGCTTGGGTCATATCCCTTCACGGTAACCACGATGCGCTCGTTGGTTTCGCCAGCGGCATTTTTTACAATGCCTGCGGGTATGACGAAGGCGAATATATCCTCGGGAGCGCAACTGTAGTTCATCATGTATCCATCATAATCTGCAGCCCATACGCGCACGGTCTTCTTGTCGCTCTGGCGTGTCACATACCATTCGTCGTCTGGCTCCAAGATTTTACCAGAAAGCTCTGGCGACAATTCTTCAGAACCTTGGCGAAGGAATACCTCGGGATGCTCCTTTATGACGGTCACTTCTTCGCTGAAGGTGATGTCTACCGAAGCGTCAAACCATTTCTTGGTAAGCATTGAACCGTCTACAGGACTTGTTGATTCGTAGACCAACACGCCTTTGTCGCCCTCTTTGAGAGTGAAATAGTCGCTCCAATACTCTTTCTTGTAACTTGCCGTTGTGCCCTTTGGTATGTTGAGCGTGGAGGCGGCACAATTATAGAATGGATTGTCGTTTTCTTCGTACACATTCACGAGCTCGGGTGCGGTGCTGCCTTCGCAAGTCACTGAAGCCAGACTGGTGCAGCCGTTAAAGGCATGTGGGTAAACATATTTCACTCCAGAAGGGATGATGACCGAGGTTATGCCCGTTATGCCGGCATAAGTCCCGTCCTGCACCATTGTCACGTTTTCAGGCAGACGCAGTTCGCCGGTTAATTTTGTGGAAGCAAAAGCCTGCTCGCCTATAAAGGTAAGGGTGTTGGGGAAGCTGAAGCTCTTAAGTGCCGATTGGCAGAAAGCGTAGTCGTCTATAGCCAAAAGCTTTTTCGATGGCGTGACCGTCTCAACCTCGCTGCCCCAGAATGCTCCGCCGTTTATACCTATGCAGCTGCTTGCCATGCTTACGGAAGTCTTGCCCTTCATCGGAGCGAGATAAAGAATGGTGCCGTCTTTTGAATATAGCACTCCATCCACAAGCTTGAAGTTCTTGTTGCTTGAATCGAGGGTAATGCTGCTGATCGAAGTCTTGGCAAACGCGCAGCTTCCCAAGTCTTCAAGACTTGCGGGCAGGCTGACGTTGGTCAACCCCGTGCATTTCAAGAATGCCTCATCGCCTATCTCATTCACGGTTGAGGGAATTTCCACGCTTGTAAGCGACTTGCATTCATAGAAAGAACCTTCGCCAATGCTCTCAAGACTGCTTGGAAGGTTTATTGTCGAAAGCTTGTCGCACGACATGAACATCTTGTCAGGAATATCAGTCATGTCGTTTGGCAGTGTCACCGTGGTGAGCGCTGGGCAATGGTAGAAGATGGATGTGCCGAACTCTTCGGGAGCGCCTTCGAAAGTGACGCTCTTCAGCTTGTTGCACGTGAAAAACGCACTGCCACCGAGGTATTTCACGGAGGCGGGAATCTTTATCTCGCTGATATTTGTGGACCTTAATGCATAGTCGCCGATATACTTGAGCTTTGATGGCAGATTAATCTCTTCAATACTGCTTGTTCCTAAAGCATCGTAGTATATGGAGTCTAAGCTCTCTGGCATAGTAACCTTTGTCGCCTTGTTGTACTTGAAAGCTCCCTCGCCAATGCTGGTTACGGCATAAGTTTTGCCATCGTTCTCCACACTGGCCTTAATGTCAATGGTTAAAGGCTCCTGCGTAGGGCTTTGAACTTTTGTCACGCGCACGGTCGTGGCAGATGTCACTTCATACGTCAGGCCATCTTGCTCAAATGTGGTCTGTGCGCTGGCTGCCATGCTGCATCCGAGCAAGAGGGTAATGAGTAAATGTTTTTCCATAAAAACGGTTTTGATGTCATGGGGGCATTCAATATTTTGAGACCAAACCACCAGCTCCCTTTAGGTGATTTGGTCTTATGTGTATGCGGATTTCCCTTTTATAACACACGTCGTGCAATAGTCTATCTCTTACATTTTACGGTCCAGGCGGTTGCGCCATAAGTATTTTCTCGTCTCATGCACGATGATGCCGTTGAGGAGTAGCAAGGATATGAGGTTTGGTATTGCCATTAACGCGTTGGTACAGTCGGATATGTTCCAAACCATATTGAGGTTGGCCACACTTCCTATGAAAATCGAGATGATGAAAAGCACTCGATACACAATCATCCAGCGTTTTCCCTTTAAATATTCAACAGCCCTTTCGCCATAATAGCTCCACCCAAGGATTGTGCTGAAGGCAAAGGTGAGAAGTCCGAAGCTCAGCAGTGGCTTGCCCACATAAGGAATCTTCTCGAACGCCACTTTGGTCAATGCCGCTCCGTCGGTGTATGAGATGTCGGGGTAGGCTATGATGCTGCTCACGATGACGATGCCCGTTATGGCACATATTACGACAGTGTCCCAAAACGTGCCGGTGCTCGATACCAATGCCTGCCTCACGGGGTTGCGGGTGCGTGCCGCGGCTGCCACAATCGGTGCGGAACCCAATCCCGACTCGTTGGAGAAGAGTCCGCGTGAGATGCCGTAACGAGCCGCCAACAATATGGATGTGCCTGCGAAACCTCCTCCTGCGGCTTCTGGCGTGAATGCCGAAACCAATATCAACTTAATGGCGGGCAACACGAAGCTGCTGTTGACAACGAGGATATAGACGCATCCAATAACGTAGAAGACTGCCATGAACGGCACCAAGAATCCACACACCTTGGCTATGCTCTTCACTCCGCCCAAGACCACGGCTCCCGTGAGCAGCGCGATTGCCACGCCCACCCATGTCGTGGACAGGCCATAGGTCTCGTGCGCTATCACGGCGATAGCATTAGCCTGAACCGTGTTGCCAATGCCGAATGAGGCACAAGCGGTGAACACGGCGAAGAGCACGCCCATCCATTTCCAGCCCAAGCCTTTCTCAAGCGCATACATGGGACCTCCAAGCATCCTGCCGTCGGGTGTCGTCTCTCGATACTTTATCGCCAACAGAGCTTCCGAATATTTGGTGGCAATGCCGAAAACGCCGGTCAGCCAGCACCAAAACACAGCTCCAGGACCTCCCAATGCTATGGCAGTGGCCACGCCAACGATGTTTCCCGTGCCAATGGTTGCGGCAAGTGCGGTAGCCAAGGCTCCAAACTGTGACACGTCGCCAGAAGCGTCGTTGTCTCGTTGCACAGACAGTTTGATGGCAGTCAGTATCTTCAGCTGCGGAAAGCGAAGGCGGATTGTGAGAAAGACGTGAGTGCCAAGCAGCAATGCTATCATGGGCCATCCCCACAGAAGGCTACTGAGAGTGCTGAAAAAAGCGTTGATAGAATCCATAATCTCTGCGTTTGTAAAGTATTGTTTGTTATGAAAACTTTCGAAAAGCTTCCATTTTGCAATCTATAAATGCAAAGTTAGTGGTTTTGTTTGACATTTAAGCCGTAAAACAATAAAAATGTAAGATAATGGACGATTAATTGTCATAAGGCAAGATAGCAAGGGAAAACCTTTGGTTTGGTATGCAACGCTCTTTTTGCGAGTTTACACTTTTTAGTTCGACTTTTTGTGTAATGATAAAATGATGTATTACTTTTGCAAGACGATACATTAGGATCTTCAGAACATTATGAGTAGAAAAGCCATAGACGAACTGTACAAATGGAAAACGGGTGCCGTCCGTAAGGTGCACAGTATGCAGTGGAAGCCGTGTTTGTCTTATGATTATTATTCTTTGATTGTTATGGCATGGAAAAGATACTTATCGTAGAAGACGACATTTCATTTGGGACCATAATACAGACATGGCTCAGGAAAAAAGGATTCGAGGTTGAGAAAACCACTTCGGTGAAGTCGGCTATCGTGGCTTGGGGAGATGGTGAAACACCACAAGAGGCCGCGCACGGATTCGACTTGGTGTTGTCTGACCTCCGCCTTCCCGATCATGATGGCATCTTTTTGTTGCGGTGGCTGCGTGAGCATGGCATTCAGGTACCTTTCATCGTGATGACCAGCTATGCGGAGATTCAGAACGTGGTTCTCGCCATGAAGTCGGGTGCCACGGACTATGTGGCCAAGCCTTTTCATCCTGATATTCTCTTGGAGAAGATACAAGAAGCCATAAAAGCCTACAAGATCTCGCGAGAATCAAGCCGTCACATGCCAGACTCAAGCCACACGCGAGAAGAAGACCTTGTGCGGAAAGACGCGTCGGTGAGTCTGCCCAAGTACATTGAGGGCGAGAGCGAAGCTTCACGCAAGCTGTATGGTTTTGTCTCATTGGTGGCTCCTACACCCATGTCGGTTCTCATACTTGGAGCCAGCGGAACGGGCAAGGAGTATGTGGCTCGCCGCATCCATGAACTAAGCCCACGGACAGACAAGCCTTTCGTGGCGCTCGACTGCGGTGCCATACCGAAGGACATTGCCGCCTCAGAGTTTTTCGGCCATGTCAAGGGAGCTTTCACTGGTGCCGAGCAAGACAAGAAGGGCGCTTTCGAGATGGCAAACGGCGGCACGCTGTTTCTTGACGAGATGGGCAACCTCAGCTATGAGGTGCAGGTGCAACTGCTCCGTGCCTTGCAGGAACGCAAGATTCGACCATTGGGCAGCAACAAGGAGATTGACGTCGACATCCGTCTGGTTTGCGCAACCAACGAGAATCTCGCCCAGCGTGTTGCCGATGGCATATTCAGGGAAGACCTCTTCCACCGCATCAACGAGTTTACCATCTACATGCCAGAGCTGAAAGAGCGAGGCACGGACATTTTCCTCTTCGCCGAACTCTTCATAAAGCATGCCAACAAGGAACTCGACCGGCAGGTGGAGGGGCTCGACGACAAGGCCAAGGAGCTGATTGCATCCCACCACTGGCCTGGCAACCTGCGAGAACTCAACAACGTGATGAAGCGTGCCACGCTCCTTGCCGCGGGCAGATACATAGGCGTGAAGGAACTGGAGCAGAGCATGGACCACATCCAAATACAACCCGCCTCGGGTTTGTATGCACCAACGACATTGCACGATGAGCAGACGGAGCGCGAGCGCATAGAGGCCGCCTTAAATGCGGCAGGGGGCAACAAGAGTAGGGCGGCGCAGATGCTTGCCATAGACCGTAAGACGCTCTACAATAAGATGAAGAAATATGGAATGTGACGCTATTCCCCAACTATTTGAGGAAATATTCCACACTCGTTCCACACATTCCACAAGTTCATTTTTTTGGTAAGTTAGTGTTGTTATCGCTGATTATCAACGACTTATTAACTATTGCGCTCTTTTGGCACGCCAATTGTGATATAAGATAGTGAAACCGCAAGCAAGCTACAACGTGAGTAAGCGGCTCAGGGAAGTAACAAACATTATTATCACAATTTTAAGGTAAAAAGACTATGAAAAAGTTAGTATTCGTGGCTATCGCAGCAATGGTAATGGTAACAGTGAGCAACGTTTTCGCCAACAACAAGGTGGCAAGTATCTCTTTCGTAGCTCCAGGCGACACCGTCTCTCCAGGCGACACCGTCTCTTCTGGCGACACCGTCTCTTCTGGCGACACCGTGGCTCTGACTCCGGTTGACACAACCGTAGTGCCAGCCCAGCCAGTGGACACAACGACTGCAGACACTACCGTGGCGCAGTGATGTCATATTAAAAGGATAACACGTCAGGAGACTAATGATTAAATTCATTGGCCTCCTGACTTGTTTTTAAGCCCATTCTTTTCTCTTAATCATTTTTTTGCTGTTACTTTGCAGAAGTAAAAGCGGAATCCCAATGCACAAGAACAACATACCCATCAAGGTCGCCATAGGATATTGCGTCGTTGCCGTCATCATGATTTCGGCAATTAGCTTGGTGTATGTCAACACCAAGAGCATAATAGCCATCAACCAAGCCTCAAAGGAGTATATAGAGAAGAAGAACACGGCGGATAGCACCATGTCAGCCTTACTGGAAGAGGAGCGGCGAAACCTGAGGCTACTCTCCAATGACATGGCTGGGAAACCAGACAAGAATTACTTGCACGACAAGGTGAAAAGCCTCAACACGGGCAAGGACTCTGTCATGGTACACCCCAAATCCCCACAGACACATGAGGCGAAGAACACTACGGTGGAAGTGGTGAAGACCAGAAAAGGCTTCTTCCGCAGACTGGCGGATGCTTTCAAGAAAGAGCACGCCGAGACACTGAGCGTAAAGCGAGACAGCAACATGGCGGTGGTGGACACGGTCGTCACGCCGGTGAACGTGGCTGAAAACGTGGCCGACATCCTCCAACAGATAGAAAACAATGAGAAGGTCGAGTTGCGAAATCGCGCGAAGAACGTGAACAAGGAAATAGAAGATCTCAAAATGGTGAACGCGCGGTTGGCCTTGCGCTCCGCAAACCAGTTGAATGACGTGCATCAGAAAGAGCGAGACTCCATGCGCCAAGCCATAAACAAGGCTATGGAGGCTCGCCGCGACCTGTTGTGGCAAATGGGATTGTTAGCGCTCGTCACGCTATTCGCCATTGTCGTGCTGGTGACGTTAATCTGGCGTGACAGTAAGAAGGAACGTGTTTATCGCGAAAACTTGGAGGCGGCAAATGAGGAAATCCAACGCGTCATGAGCCAGCGAGAACGCTTGCTCCTCACCATCACTCACGACATCAAGGCTCCTGTCGCTTCAATATCGGGTTTCATAGACTTGATGAAAGATTACGTGAACAACCCGAAAGGAACGGAGTGTCTCAACAGCATCAAGAACTCAGCCATCCACCTGTCTCGTCTCGTGACCTCGCTGCTCGATTATCACCAGTTGGAGAACGGACTCATGAAAGTTAACCCCACGACGTTCTCACCAGCTCGCTTAGTGGCAGAATCTGTGGAAAGCATGAGGTTGAGGGCTGAGGCAAAAGGTTTGAGGCTCTCTTGCGACGTTAGGGTGGGAGAGGAGCTTTTTTCGGCAGATGCTTTCCGTATTCGGCAAATATTAGACAATTTGGTTAGCAATGCCATCAAATACACCGACCATGGCAGCGTGACCGTCCGTGCGCAGGTCTCCAACGTCATGGGCAAGCCCCAACTCGCCTTGAACATAACAGATACTGGCAAAGGAATTGACGCGGAAGAGAAGCGGGAGGTGTTTCAAGCCTTTACCCGGCTGAAGAGTGCGCAAGGCATAGAGGGCACAGGACTCGGACTTTCCATAACGAAAGAACTGGTATCGTTGCTTGGAGGGGAAATACATTTGCGTTCCACCGTCGGCAAAGGCTCAACATTCACGGTTACGATTCCGGTGGAAACGTCTTGGGTGGAAAAGACAAGGGAAGAATCAAAGAAGGAGTTTGCCAACCACAAAATATTGATTCTTGATGACGATAAGCTTCAGTTGCAGCTCATCCAGGAGATGCTGCGCCGTCTCGTAGGCGACACTTGGCAGGTGTTCGCCTGCGATCATGTGGTTGACGCGCTCACCATCTTGCACGATGAGCGGCCTGCCTTGTTGCTGATGGACATTGAAATGCCCGAGATGAATGGCATGGAGATGATAAAGCACATCAACCATGCGCGGATGATGGTGGTTGCCATGACTGCCCATGACCTAAGCATAAAGGACAGTCTGTTTGAGGTCGGTTTCGACGCTTGCCTCTTCAAGCCTTTCTGCATTGACAAATTGGCCAGCATATTGGGTGTTGAGGTGGCTCCGACGGAAGAGTTTACAGCGGAAAAAACATCGACTGAAGTTGAACGGAGCTCTCACTTCAGCTCTCTTCTTGCCTTTGCCAGTGGCGATGAGGAAGCGGCAAGGGAAATTCTAAGCACGGTGAAGCATGATTTGGCAGGTCAGCTCTCATATCTTGAAGCAACCTTGAAAGAAGAGCCATTGCCAACAGAAAGCATAGGGACAGCAGCCCATAAGCTGCTGCCTATCGCTTCAATGATGCAAATGGAATGTCAGGAGGCGTTGGTCGCATTGTCTCCAGAACGTATTGGGGAAATGGAGGAGACGCAAATAAGGGAACATCTGAAGATGGTGTTAAAAAACCTCAGGGAAGTTCTTGCCAGTGACTTGTAAATAGCTCTGTGCAATATCGGGGTCAACGCTCAAATTCCACCTCGCCGAAGAATTGAGGGCAATGGAAGTTTGGTTTTGGCAGGTCTATCGGGTTCCACGACAGGAAGTGCGGTTTGCTGAGCTTGTCGCCACACTTGTAGAAATTGGCGCGGACGGTGCAGCCGGAGATGTCGGATATGTGGTGATTGTAGAATGCTGAGACAGGGACAATAAGCACCAGTTGCCAGTCTGCTGGAGCGGCTTTCTCCTCGAAGGGCGCGCGTCCAAGCGAAGACCATCGCTTCACGGTGTCAAGCACCTGCTGTGTGGCACGCTCGCGGTTCTCGCGCTCCGGGCCGCAGCCTATGAGCATCTGTCCAGCGCAGTTGCATTCAATGTTGTAATAAACACCGTCGCCTGCCGGGACGGAGAAGAACTCGCAGCAAGAGTCTTCCCACACGTTGCCGTCGTCGGCAGCCACGGCCTTCACCGATTCTTCTGTCACACGGTAGTTGAGCACTATGCTTTCCCCGGTGTGGGCTATGCGAAACTCCACCTTTGGCGTGTAGGGGAAGTCTACCGCCCAGTTGTTGGTGTCGATAGCCACGAACTGCACGCCCTCGGCATCAAGCATTGCCGGCACGTCCTGCAA
>CAVKWN010000010.1:35746-42289 GCA_963660075.1 Lachnospiraceae bacterium | reverse complement strand
GAGATAGCCAGGTTGCTCATGAGCTGGTCGTAGATGGGCTTGTGGTGATAGCCAAACTGCAGCACGGCGACGAGTGATCTTGGCGACAAGTGGTTTTGGGTGCAGAGCCCGCAACCGTCGTGAACCACCAATGTGGTGTCGGTGAGACGCAGTGAGTCGCGTATGAAAGCCCGTATATAGTCCACGCCGGCGGAGGCGAGAACGTCTGCCGAACCATTGTTGTTGGGTTTGACGGCGTTGCCCAACGTGTAGAGAAGGCTTGTGGCCTTGGTGTTGCTGGAGTTTTTCCACATCAGCTTGGTGACCGCCCTTATGGGGCACGCCACGCGAAGGCGTCCTCTCCATTTGTTGGCCTTGTCTCTCTTTGGCACGCCATGCTCAAAGCCGTCTCCAATCCTTATGCCCTTTGCGGTAAGGGCGGTTTTCAAAGCTTTCTCCACGGCGTCGGGACCCTTGAACAGGATGCCGTATTTGGAGAACGAGAGATCCCAGGGATACCAGTGTTGCTCTGCTTTAACCTTCTCCTTTAGCTTGAGGTTCATGAAACACTTGCCATCCACATACTTCACGCCCATCCTGCGCAAATGGCGCGCGAACATCGACATGTCTTGCGCCTTGAGCAATGGGTCGAGGCCTGCCATGAGCATTATGTCGCCTCGCAACGTGTCCTTCACGATGTTGCCCCTCGTGTATAGCGTGGTGCGGTATGAATAGTTGGCCCCAAGCTTGTTGAGCGCCGCCACGCCGGCGAGCACCTTCGTGCATGACGCCACCGGCTGGGCATGGTCAATGTTTTCGGTAGTGACAGGCTTGTCGGCGGTGAGGTCGTAGACGTAAAGCCCAAACTTGCCTTGCACGCGTGGTTGGGAACAGAAAGCCTTCAGGCGTGACTGCAGAGCCGTGTCTACAGCCATCGTCGCAGACTTTTCTTTTTCCTTTACGTTCTTCTTGTCTTGCTTGCTTCCGCATGCCGATACCAGCACGCAGAGAGCCAAGGCGAGCGTTGCCCTCATCGAATGGTATAGTCTCATTTACAGATTTAATTCATTTCTTTTTTTTCAGGCTCAGATGGAGAGTTTTGACGAACCTTTTGCCTTGAGGCTCATGTCGAGCGACTTCACGCTATGGGTGAGCGCGCCAAACGAGATGAAGTCCACTCCAGCCTTCGCGTATGGTATCATAGTGTCGAAGGTGATGCCACCAGACGATTCTGTCTCTATGTGGGCAGGCGTGCCGTCGGCGTTCTTTGCCGCGTGCACGAGCTCCACCGCCTTCACCGTGTCGGAAGGTGTGAAATTGTCGAACATTATGCGGTCGGGCAGGTCCTTGAGTGCCTCGTGCAGTTCGTTGAAGTCGCGCACCTCGCACTCTATCTTCAGGTCGAGACCTTTATCCTTGCAATATTGGCGCGCGCGAGTTATGGCGTTGTGCACGCCGCCGCAGAAGTCGATGTGGTTGTCCTTGAGAAGGATCATGTCGAAGAGGCCAATGCGGTGGTTCATGCCTCCGCCGATGCGCACCGCCTCTTTCTCCAGCATGCGCATGCCTGGAGTGGTCTTGCGAGTGTCGAGAACGCGAGTCTTCGTGCCGGCGTCGATGAGTGCCTGCTGATAGCGGTGAGCCATGGTGGCTATGCCGCTCATGCGTTGGCAGATGTTGAGCATGAGGCGCTCGGTGGTGAGGAGGCTCTGCTCGCGGCCGCTCACTGAGAGCACTATGTCGCCAGGGCGCACGTGGTCGCCGTCGTGCATGTGCATGGTGACCTTCAGCTCGGGGTCAAAGCGTTTGAACACTTCCAAGGCGGCACGCTCGCCGGCGAAGATGCCCTCCTCCTTTATCATAAGCTCACTCTCGCCCATGGCGTCGGCAGGGATGCAGCATAGGGTGGTGTGGTCGCCGTCGCCTACGTCCTCGGCAAAGGAAAGGTCGATGAGACGGTCGGTAAGTTCTTTTTCAGTTTGCTTGTAGTTCATGTGGGTGAATTTTTTTAATGTCGGGTTAAAGGGAAAACTATGAGAGGCTGAGCATCTTCTCTATTGGCTTTACCGCCTCGCGTGCTACGTCCTCAGGGATAGTCACTTGCGGTTGAAGTGTCTCCAGGCAGGAAATGATCTTCTTCAATGTGTTGAGTTTCATGAACTCGCACTCGTTGCAGGCGCATGAGGCAGGTATGCCGCCTTCGGCCTTGGTCGAGCCTATGCCGTTCTCGCCCTCTGTGACCTCTGGCGGAACGGGAATGAACTCTTGGTTGGGGCACTGCTTGCTCAGTTCGAACAAGATGCCAGCCTCTGTTGCCACGATGAATTGTTTCTGCTCTGGGTGAGCCTTGGCATAGGTGAGCATGCTTGCCGTGGAGCCTTTCACGTCGGCCACTGCGAGCACGGGAGCCTTGCACTCAAGGTGTGCCATGACGATGGCGTCGGGATATTGCTTCTTCAGGGCTACTATCGCGCCGACGGAGAACTTCTCGTGCACGTGGCAACCGCCATTCCAGAGGAGCATCTGCCTCCCGGAGATGGAGTTGATATAGTTGCCGAGGTTGTAGTCGGGACCGAAGATGAGTTTCTCGTCCTCGGGCAGACTGTTGATCACCTTTACGGCATTGCCCGAGGTGACGCAACAGTCGGACAGAGCCTTCACCGCCGCCGTGGTGTTGACATAGCTTATGACCTTGTGGTCGGGATGCTCTTTCTTGAATTCGGCAAGGTCCTTGGCGTTGCAACTGTCGGCGAGCGAGCATCCGGCTGATGGATCGGGCTCAAGCACTATCTTGTTGGGCGACAACAGCTTGCACGTCTCTGCCATGAAATGCACGCCGCACATCACCAGCACGGGCGCGTCGGTCTCGGCGGCCTTGCGCGCCAGGGCAAGCGAGTCGCCTATGAAGTCGGCAACCTCCTGTATCTCGGGGCGCGTGTAATAATGGGCGAGGATGAGGGCATTGCGCGATTTAGCCAAGGAGCGGACCTTTGCGGCCTCTCCCCTTGCCCCTCCCCCACCCAGGGGAGGGGTCATATTACCTTCAAGAGCCGTTTTGCTCTGGTTGTTCTTATTTTCTTCCATTATTTCTGTCTTTTCAATTATTTGCTTCTTGTCTACTCTTCAATATGAGCGTTAATTTGCTCTTATGTGTTATTGAACTGTCAACTTCTTCACATCTGTTCTTGAACTGTCAACTTCTTCACATCTGTTCTTGAACTGTCAACTTCTCACCATGTGTTCTTGAGTTGTTTATTTCTCACCACATGTATTTTTGAGCAGTCAGTCGTCGTTTTCCATATTGAAGATTTCATCATATATTTGCTCTGCAATGGCTTTCGGGTCGGTCTGCACCTCCTCGTTGGTAAACCTGATTACCTTGAAGCCAGCATCGTTCATGCTCTTTGTCCTAATGGCGTCGGATGCTTGTTGGTCGCTTTGGCTATGATATCCACCGTCCACCTCGATGACAAGATGATGTTTGAGACAAACGAAATCGGCAATGAACATCCCGATTATATGTTGTCGGCGAAACTTGAGGCCGTACCTGTTTTTACGGATTTCCTCCCACAATATCTTTTCCGCGAAAGTCTGTTCCCGCCTGTTTTCAAGGGCGAAAGCCTTGAGCAGACGATAGTCCATGCTATCAGCCGTCTCTTAACCATGTGGCCTCTTGTCGTCCTTCAATGTTTCAGTAAGTAACTTTGTTTTGAGCGTCAATAATTGTTTATCTCAGTGATTGTCCCCTCCCCTGGGTGGGGGAGGGGAAGCAAAGTCTTAGAAGACTTTGTGGGGAGAGGCCGGATAGTCTATATTATAGTGCAACCCTCGGCTTTCATGTCGTTCTATGGCCTGACGCGTGATGAGGTATCCCACGTTGATCATGTTGCGTAGCTCGCAGATGTCGCGTGTGGGCTTGACACGGCGGAAGAGGTCTTCGGTCTCCTCGTAGAGCATGTCGAGACGCGTCCACGCGCGCTTCAGGCGAAGGTTGGAGCGCACTATGCCCACATAGGTTGACATTACCTGGCCCACCTCTTTCTCGTCCTGGGTGATAAGCACCTTCTCCTCATTGGTGAGCGTGCCGAAGTCGTTCCATTCAGGCACCTCCTCCTCGAAGTGGTAGCTGTCTATGTTCTCCAGGGCATGCTCTGCCGCGCTCTTTGCATATACCACAGCCTCGATGAGGGAGTTGGAAGCCAGGCGGTTGCCGCCATGCAGTCCAGTGCAAGAGCACTCGCCGACGGCGTAGAGACGGTGGATGGAGCTCTCGGCATTGAGGTCCACCTTGATGCCGCCACACATGTAGTGGGCCGACGGGCAGACCGGTATCATCTGCTTGGTGATGTCGATGCCAATGGAGAGGCATTTCTCGTAGATATGCGGGAAGTGCTTCTTCGTTTCCTCTGGGTCTTTCATCGTCACGTCGAGGCAAACATGGTCAAGGCCGTGAATCTTCATCTCGTGGTCTATCGCGCGTGCCACGATGTCGCGAGGCGCGAGGGAGAGGCGTGGGTCATATTTCTGCATGAACTCCGTTCCGTCGGGCAACTTGAGTATGGCTCCATATCCACGCATGGCCTCCGTGATGAGGAATGCCGGGTGCGTCTCCGAAGGGTTGTAGAGCACTGTGGGGTGGAATTGCACGAACTCCATGTCTTTCACCGTTGCCTTGGCGCGGTAGGCCATGGCTATGCCGTCGCCAGTGGCGATCTCGGGGTTCGACGTGGTGGCATACACCGCGCCCGTGCCTCCCGTGGCCATGAGGGTGACGCGTGAGAGGTAGGTGTCCACCTTCTGCGTCTCGGGGTTTATGACGTAGGCACCGTAGCACTCTATGTCTGGCGTGCGGCGTGTCACCTCTTGCCCGAGATGGTGCTGGGTGATGATTTCCACGGCGAAATGGTTTTCAAGCACCGTGATGTTGGGGTTGCTTCTTATGGCAGCCATCAAGCCGCGCTGGATCTCGAAGCCCGTGTCGTCTTGGTGGTGGAGAATGCGGAACTCAGAGTGGCCGCCCTCGCGATGGAGGTCGAACGAGCCGTCGTCCTTCTTGTCGAAGTTGACGCCCCATTTCACGAGATCCTTTATCGCCTCCGGCGCGTTTCTCACCACATGCTCCACGGCAGCGGTGTCTGACAGCCAGTCGCCTGCCACCATGGTGTCGTGGATGTGCTTGTCGAAGTCGTCCACGGCGAGGTTGGTGACGGAGGCTATGCCGCCCTGCGCCTTGGCGGTGTTGGCCTCGTCGAGAGTGGTCTTGCAGATGATGGCGACAGAACCCTTATGGGCGTTGGCAACTTTGAGAGCAAAGCTCATACCGGCTACGCCGCCGCCGATGATGAGGAAATCGTAATGATATATCATGTACTCTAGAGAATATAATCTTAACTATTTTGTTTCTTCTTGATAATGACGAGCATCACCGCCGAGAGTATCAACAGTATGCCTATTGCCAGTCGTACTGTGAACTCCTCGCCGAAGAGCGTGCAGGATATTACCACGGCGGTGAGAGGCTCAAGGGCTCCCATTATCGCCGTTGGCGTGGCGCCGATGCTCTTGATTGCCACGTTGATGAGGAAGAGGCTGAGCACCGTGGGCAGCAGTGCCAGTTGGAAAGCCCAAATCCATTGCGTGCCTTGGAGCATCTGGAGCGGTTCGCCCTTCAATGGCATGAACGCGATGAGGCTGAGCCATCCAAAGAAGATGATCCATGCCGTGAACTTCACGCTCGACATGCCCTCGATCTTCATTTGCCTCACGTAGACAATGTAGAGAGCATAGAGAAGCGAGGAGAAGAGCACCAGAAGCACGCCTGTAGCCGACAGCGTGTCGCCACCAGAGCCACCGCCACGATAAAGCAAGCCTATGCCGGAAATGGCAAGCACTATGGCGATGGTGGTGCGCCAGTTGACGCGCTCGTGGTAGAACATGACCATGATGAGGGCGGTCATGATGGGGTAGGAGAAGAGTATGGTTGAGGCTATGCCGGCGTTCATGTAGTGGAAGCTCTCGAACAGCGTCAGCGACGACATGGCGAACATCGTGCCGAGCACGGCGAGCTTGATGGCGTGTCCCCACTTTATCTTCAGCGATTCGCCTCGCGCGAGAAGCCAGAGGATAAAGATGATGACGGAAAAGCCATAGCGATAAAACAACACTGATCCGGATGAGATGCCATCGGCATAAAGGGGCAATGCGCCCAAGGGGTTGGTGCCGTAGAAAATGGCGGCGAAGACACCGGCTGCGAAACCCGTTACGGCTGATGATGCTTTAAATTTCTTGTTTGTTGATAGCATGAAGCATAATACTTTTTTCAAAAGGCAAAGTTACTGATTTTATTTTGTTTATGCAAAAAGATTTAGGGCAATTGTGATGGGTGTGCTCAACGTATTGCGTTGTAAAAATTTATGGTCTGAAATCTTGTCGTGGGAAGGTTGCGAAATAGAGCATTGCTTGGCTCGGAATTTAAGGCGAGACGTGTTTTTGATGGTTGCCTGATTGCTTTTTTGTTGATTTGTGCCGACTTTTCAGCGCAAAGTCGGCATCTGAACACCGCAATGG